>NZ_JCALDY010000003.1:0-286804 GCF_059813095.1 Mycobacterium sp. NGS22 | reverse complement strand
CGCGACGGCGCTGAGCACGCCACCAAACTAAACGTCCGGTGCGGAGTCGGGGCCGCCTACCCGGGCGTGGGTCCGAGGGCGGCGCCGTCGGCCGCGATCGCGGTCGGGGTGGGTGACGGCGCGGGTTCCTCGTCCCGGGGGCTGTCGGCGCCGGCGTCGGCGACGATCTGAGCGGCCTCGCCGCGCGCCAGCGCCACGGTGGCGACGATCACCAGGGCGACGGCCGCGAGCAAGACGAAAGCCTCTGCGCCGTCGGCGTCGATCGTCTCGGAGAGCACCAGGATGCCCAGCGTCGCGGCCACCACGGGCTTGGCGACGGTCATCGTCGGCAACGATGCGGTCAGCGCGCCGGCGCGGAAAGCGGACTGCTGGAAGATCATCCCGCACAGCATCGTCACCAACCACGGAATGAACTCCGGCGACGTCAGCGCGGCCCCGAGGCCGTCGTCGTGCAGCACGTGGACGACACCCTTGGTGAGCACCGCGAACAGCGCCAGCGACGAACCCGCGACGAATGCCAACAGCACCGCCGCTTGCGGCCGTCCGTGCCACACCTTCGCCGCAATCAGACACGACACCAGGATCGGTCCCATCACCGCGGCGACAATCAGCCAGGTCAGCAGGGGCGCGCGTTCATTGCCGTGCGCCGGGTCGCCGACTTTGATCACCACCGCCAGGGCCGCGGCCAGCGTGACGGCCCACACCCATTCCGACCGGGTGATCTTGTGGTGGGTGAGACGTGAGTAGATCGGCAACGCGAACAGCAGGGCGGTCACCTGAAGCGTGGTCACCAGCATCACCGATGCCCAGATCAACGCCACCGCCTGCAGGCTGTAGTTCAGGATCGCGCACAGACCGCCGGTCCACCAGCGAAGGTCGCGCAACGACATGCCGAAGAGCTTGAGATGGCCGACCTCTTCATCGGTGATCTCGTGGGCGGAGCGCTGCCGGATCACGTCACCGGTTGCCGATGCGAACGCCGCGACAAGGGCGATGCCCCCGGCGATACCAACCATTGACATCGCGATCCTCAATTCCCCAAACTTCGCTACCAGCGTTCCCCACGGTGCCAGGTGCGTACACCTGGTTTTCACTGGTAGTTAACCGACTACTTTATGGCTCGGCCCCGGCTGTGAACAGTGACTCAGCCGGTCGCCTACCGTTTTCCGACGCCTCCGATACTCGACTTTGTCGACCCACAGCTTTGCTCATCGAACTGAGCGCCACCCAGGTCTAGCTATGTGGCAGCTGTGAACACCACGATGGAGTCGCGCCCATCGCTACGGTACCCGCACGCCTGAGACGGCTATCCGGTGCAACTGAACGGGAACCGATTCGTTACCCCCGCCATCGGCTTCACCGACTGGTCGCCGTGGTGCAGACAGCATCGGTGACCCAAGGTGGCCGCGCAGCGCACGCCGAACTGCTTCAATACTTGTGGGAAACCGGTTGGCGACCGAGACGGAACTGCCAACCGTCGAGGTGCCGCTTCGCGCGGCAGCTGCGCGGGAAGTCGACCGCGCGATCGGAGAAGGATAGGTGACGAGCGTTATGACGGGTGACCAGCCCCGTGGCAACGACTCCGCAGAGTCGATCAGTGAACCCGCCGCCAGGCCGGTGCCAGGACCCCGTCCGAGGCCACGTCCCGGGCCGGCGCCCGGATCTGGTTCCCGCCCCGCGGCCGCACATCACCTGGCGAAGGCCCCGCACAGCGATCCGCACCGGTTCGGCCGGGTCGACGACGACGGCACCGTGTGGTTGATCAGCCGATCCGGCGAGCGTGTCGTCGGCTCGTGGCAGGCCGGAGACCGGGAAGCCGCGTTCGCGCACTTCGGCAGGCGTTTCGACGATCTGTCCACCGAGGTCACCCTGATGGAGGAGCGGCTGGTATCCGGGACCGGAGATCCCCGCAAGATCAACGCCAACGCCGCGGCACTGGCCGAGACGCTCTCGACGGCGGCGGTGCTCGGCGACGTGGACGCGCTGGCCGGCCGGTTGTCCGACATTCGCGCCCGCATCGACGTCTACGTCACCGCGCACCGATCCCGTCGCGAAGAGCATCGGGCCGCGCAGACCGCCCGCAAGGAGGCGCTGGCCGTCGAGGCCGAAGATCTGGCCGCCAACTCCACCCAGTGGAAGGTTGCCGGCGACCGTCTGCGCGCCATCCTCGAGGAGTGGAAGACGATCAGCGGGCTGGACCGTAAGGTCGACGACGCGCTGTGGAAGCGTTACTCGAGTGCCCGTGAGACGTTCAACCGGCGGCGCGGATCCCACTTCGCCGAACTGGATCGGGAGCGGTCGGGTGTGCGCCAGACCAAGGAGCGGCTGTGCCAGCGCGCCGAATCGTTGTCGGACTCCACGGACTGGGCCGCCACCAGCGCGGAGTTCCGCAAACTCCTGACGGAATGGAAAGCAGCGGGGCGCGCCAGCAAGGACGTCGACGACGCGCTGTGGCGCCGCTTCAAGGCGGCACAGGATTCCTTCTTCACCGCACGCAATGCCGTCACCGCGGAGAAGGACGCCGAGTTGCGCGCCAACGCGCTGGCCAAGGAGGCGCTGCTGGCCGAGGCCGAGAAGATCGATCCCAGCAACCAGGACGCCGCCCGGGCCGCGTTGCGCACGATCGGTGACAAGTGGGACGCCATCGGCAAGGTGCCGCGGGAGCGGTCCGCGGATCTCGAGCGACGGCTGCGCGCAGTGGAGAAGAAGGTGCGCGATGCCGGGGAGTCGGACCGCACCGACCCGCAGGCGCAGGCCCGCGCCGAGCAGTTCCGCTCGCGCGCCGAGCAGTACGAGCAGCAGGCCGCGAAGGCTGTCGCGGCGGGCAAGACCAAGGAAGCCGAAACGGCGAAGGCGAATGCCGAGCAGTGGCGGCAGTGGGCGGATGCCGCTGCCAAGGCGCTGACCCGCAGGTCCTAGCCGTCGTCCGGGTCGGGTTTGTCGGTCTGGTCCAGGTTGTCCAAGAGCGTTTTGGACTGGTGTTGCGCGACCACTCGGCGACGCTGTTCCTCGGCGGCCAGTTGCACGATGGTGCGCTGCCAGACCACTCGCGCCCAGTGGAACGCCAGCAGGATTACCGAGATCCAGCAGACGAACAGCCCGATACCCGGGCCGGGCTGGCCTGCCGGGACGGTCTGTCGTGACCAGACGGCCAGCAGTCCGGTGGCGCTGGCCAACGCCGAACCCGCCAGCGCCACCCAGGCCACCGCCCAGCGCCGGGTCAGCAACGCCAGCATCGAGAACCCGACCGCGAACACCAGCGTCAACCAGACGAAGACCCGCAACGGCAGCGCCGACACGGTGCCCGCTGCGCCGTGGGTGTTGAACAGCAGGTCCCAGCCGCGCACGCTGCCGGTGTGCGGCAGTACGAACGATCCCAGCAAAACGAAAACCAGGATTGCCACGACCAGCGCCCGCGCCCCGGGATCGATCTCCCGTGCGACGCGGCGCTCCGCAGCCTCGATTTCAGACCGGTAGGCGTCGAAATCCGCCGCGTTCGGTTGCTCGCTCATCTCGTTCCAGCCTATCCGCGGCAGCCGAGGGTCTGGACCGCGGCGCTGGGCTGCCCGACGCCGGGCATCCCGAGACCGACACCGCCCGGGCGCCGGCCGGTTGCGTGAGCATCGCCGGCACGGGTGCGACGGTGGGTCAGGATGCCGGCATCGGCGATCAAATGGTGCGGAGCGGCATCGGTGACCTGCACGGTGACGACGTCGCCGGGCCGCACCGACTCGCCATCGGTTTTGAAGTGGACCAGCCGGCCGTCGCGTGCCCGCCCGCTCATTCGTGCGGTGCTGGCATCCTTGCGCCCTTCGCCGGTGGCGATGAGCAGCTCGACGGTCCGGCCGATTAGGGCGCGATTGTGTTCGAGCGAGATCCGCTCCTGCAGCTCGACCAGCCGTTCATAACGTTCCTGCACAACGGCTTTCGGAAGCTGGTCGGGCAGCTCCGCGGCCGGGGTACCGGGGCGCTGGGAGTACTGGAAGGTGAACGCGGCGGCGAAGCGAGCCTGGGCCACGACGTCGAGGGTGGCTGCGAAGTCCTCTTCGGTTTCGCCGGGGAAACCGACGATCAGGTCGGTGGTGATGGCGGCGTGCGGCATGGCCGCGCGCACGCGTTCGATGATGCCCAGGTAGCGCTCGGCGCGATAGGAGCGGCGCATCGCGCGCAGGATCCGATCAGATCCGGACTGCAACGGCATGTGCAGCGCCGGGCAGACGTTGGGGGTCTGGGCCATCGCTTCGATGACGTCGTCGGTGAACTCGGCGGGGTGCGGCGAGGTGAACCGGACCCGCTCCAGGCCGTCGATGTCGCCGCAGGCCCGCAGCAGCTCGGCGAAAGCTCCCCGGTTGCGCGGTATCGCCGGGTCGGCGAAGGAGACGCCGTAGGCGTTCACGTTCTGGCCCAGCAGGGTGACTTCGAGCACGCCGTCGTCGACCAGCGTCTGGACCTCGGCCAGGATGTCGGTCGGGCTGCGGTCGACCTCCTTGCCCCGCAGCGACGGGACGATGCAGAAGGTGCAGCTGTTGTTGCAGCCGACGGAGATGGAAACCCAAGCGGCGTAAGAGGATTCGCGGGTACTCGGCAGTGACGACGGAAACTCCTGCAGCGCCTCGGCGATCTCCACCTGGGCGGCGTTGTTGTGGCGCGCGCGTTCGAGCAGCGTCGGCAGCGACCCGATGTTGTGGGTGCCGAAGACGACGTCGACCCACGGCGCCCGGCGCAGCACGGTGTCGCGGTCTTTCTGGGCCAGACAGCCCCCGACCGCGATCTGCATGTCGGGATTGCTGCGCTTGCGTGGCGCCAGGTGGCTGAGGTTGCCGTAGAGCTTGTTGTCGGCGTTCTCCCGGACGGCGCAGGTGTTGAAGACGACGATGTCGGCTTCGGTTCCGTCCTGCGCGCGTCGATAGCCGGCCGCCTCGAGCAGGCCCGCGAGCCGTTCGGAGTCGTGGACGTTCATCTGACAGCCGTAGGTGCGGACCTGGTAGGTGCGCGCCGAGTCCGACGC
The DNA here is from genome assembly GCF_059813095.1 of Mycobacterium sp. NGS22. Lineage (NCBI taxonomy): Bacteria > Bacillati > Actinomycetota > Actinomycetes > Mycobacteriales > Mycobacteriaceae > Mycobacterium > Mycobacterium sp. NGS22. The sequence continues at coordinate 281,796 of NZ_JCALDY010000003.1, read as the reverse complement.
AGCATCGTCTGCCACGTGCCGGGCCACCGTCGAAGTCACGGGGCCATGGTACTGGCGCCCGTCCGCCACGGGCCGCGCTAGACCCGTCGGCGCTCCCGTTCGGCAGCCAGTTCGCCGAACACCACCTCGCACGCGACCGCCTGGCTGTACCCGCGGCGGGCCAGCATCCCGACCAGTCGGCGGGTGACCCTGGTGTCGTCGTCGTCCAGCACCTCCCGGCGCAACCGGGCCCGCACCAACTGCTCGGCGCGGTCCCGCTCGGCGCCGGCGTCGATCCCGGCCAGCACCGTGCTGATCACGTCGTTGTCCACGCCCTTGGTGTGCAACTCGGCGGCCAGCGCGCGCTTGCTCTTGCCCGCGTTGGCCCGTCGGGATCGCACCCACTGTTCGGCGAAGTCAGCGTCGTCCACCAGTCCGACGCCGGCCAGCCGGTCCAGCACCCGGGTGCTGACGTCGTCGGGAAAGCCCTTCCTGGCCAATTGCCCGGCCAACTCGGCCCTGGTCCGGGAGCGTGCGGTGAGCAGGCGCAGGCACAATGCCCGCGCCTGCTCCTCGCGCCGCTCAGAAGTCGACGGGGGCGGGCAGGACGCTGTCATCGGTCACCACTGCGCCAATGCCGAGCTTTTCCTTGATCTTCTTCTCGATCTCGTTGGCGATGTCGGCGTTCTCCAGCAGGAAGTTGCGGGCATTTTCCTTGCCCTGACCGAGTTGTTCGCCCTCGTAGGTGAACCAGGAACCGGACTTGCGAATGAAGCCCTGGTCCACCCCCATGTCGATCAGCGAGCCTTCCCGGCTGATGCCCCGGCCGTAGAGGATGTCGAATTCGGCCTGCTTGAACGGCGGCGACACCTTGTTCTTGACGATCTTGACCCGGGTGCGGTTGCCGACCGCGTTGGTGCCGTCCTTGAGCGTCTCGATCCGCCGCACGTCCATGCGCACCGACGCGTAGAACTTCAGCGCCTTGCCACCTGTGGTGGTCTCTGGACTCCCGAACATCACGCCGATCTTTTCCCGCAGCTGGTTGATGAAGATCGCGGTGGTGCCCGAATTGTTCAGTGCACCAGTCATTTTCCGCAACGCCTGGCTCATCAGCCGGGCCTGCAGCCCGACGTGGCTGTCACCCATCTCGCCTTCGAGTTCCGCGCGTGGCACCAGTGCGGCCACCGAGTCGATGACCACGATGTCCAGCGCGCCCGAGCGGATCAGCATGTCGGCGATCTCGAGGGCCTGCTCCCCGGTGTCCGGCTGGCTGACCAGCAGCGAATCGGTGTCGACGCCGAGTTTCTTGGCGTACTCCGGATCCAGCGCGTGCTCGGCGTCGATGAACGCCGCGACACCGCCGGCGGCCTGGGCATTGGCCACCGCATGCAGCGCCACGGTGGTCTTACCCGAGGACTCCGGGCCGTAGATCTCGATGACCCGGCCCCGGGGCAGGCCGCCGATGCCCAGGGCGACGTCCAGTGCGATGGACCCCGTCGGGATAACTGAGATCGGCTGACGCACCTCGTCGCCGAGGCGCATCACCGAGCCTTTGCCGTAACTCTTCTCGATCTGGGCCATCGCCAGTTCGAGAGCCTTCTCGCGGTCAGGGGCTTGTGCCATGGTGCCTCTCCTGTAGTCGTGTGTTCGGTGACCGGTATCGGTCGGTTGGCCGTGACACTAGAGAAGGCCACCGACAAGTCGAGATCACCGAATGCCACCACAGTAGACGAACATGTGTTCGACCGGGGTTCGACACGCCGCGTGTGGCACCATCTCCCCACATGGACATCTCCGCGGAGCTGGCCGAGATTTCCTCTTACGGTGGGTTTTTCGCCCTGACCGTCGGCGGTGACCCGGTCGGGTGGCACCCGGTCACCCAGTCCTACGCCGACGGATTCGGCGATCTCGTCGGCCGGTACCGCACCTCCGAGCGCCGCATCGGCGCGTCCTTGGTGCACCTGGGCCACGCCGCCCGACTGTGGTCACCCGTGCTGGCCTGCGTGCTCGCCCACGGCGTCCTGCCCGACCTGACCGATTTGCAGCGGGCCGACGACAGCGCGCAACTGCGGCTGCCCATCCCCGTCGGCGATCCCGTCGACCCCTCCCCCGAACTGGTCTACCGCGTCGTGGTGACCGACCACATGGCGCGGTTCGCAGCCGGACTGAGCGTCGACCTGGCTCCGGGACTGCTCTCCGGCAACATTGCATCCGCGCTGGTGGGAACCGCAAGGATGCTGCTCGGTGCGCGGCCCGACCTGCGTGAGCAGATCACGCAGCTGACGACCGCCTTATTGAGCACCGGTGACCTGGCCGGGACCGGGGTGCTCACCAGCCGCGATCTCGGCTTCCGGCGCCACAGCTGTTGCCTGTATTACCGACTGCCCGGCGGGGGTAAATGCGGGGACTGCGGCATCTAACCGATTGACTCTGCGCTCAGGGCGTTGTCTTCTCGCATTTTCCCGCCCTGGGCGCAGAGTCAACAGAGGGCCAAACAATCACCACTGGTCACGAGGCACGTCGAAGTCGGCGCACAACGCCCGCCACACGTCGCGCGGCTCGACACCGTCCTCGATGGCCTGCGCCGCGGTCCGGCCGTCGAAGCCGCTCAGAACGTGATCGACCAGCACCGACGACCCGTAGGCTGCGCCGAACCGCAGCACCACCCGTTCGTTGAACTCCGTCAACCGCACGCCAGCAAGATACCCAGCCGGTTATTCGGCTAAAGCAAGCGCGTCGCGGCACACCCGCACCGGATCGGCCACCTGGGACGCGCTGTCGGCGGCCCGCTGAGCGGCGGCGCGGTAGCTGGGCGACGACAGCACCTCACCCACCGCGGCCACCAGCGCGTCGGCGGACAGCGGCCGGATCAGCTGCCCGCTGCCCTGCCGTACCACGCGATTGGCCATCTCCCACTGATCTCCGCCGCCGGGCACCACCACCAGCGGCACCCCCGCCAGCAACGCCTTGGCCACCAGTCCATGTCCGCCTCCGCCGATCACCAGGTCGGCGTGCTTCAACAGCTCGTCCTGCCGGCCCAGCCCCACCGCCGTCCACGGTGGCACCGTCAGCTCCTCGCCGCCCAGTCGCGAGACCACCAGTCGGGCACCGGTCGGCAACGTCTCCCCCGGCGTCAGGCATTGCAGCGCGAGTCCGGCCAGACCCACCGTGCCGGTCGCCGCGGTCGACGGCGCGATCATCACCACCGGGCCCGAACCCGATGGAATGTCCAGCACCTGATCGGTCGGCTCGAAATGCAGCGGGCCCACCACCACCGCCTCGGCCGGCCAGTCCGGGCGCGGCACTTCCAGCGCCGGCAGCGTGGCGATCAACCGCCGTACCGGCCCCGGATCGTGCGCCGGCAGCCCGATGTCGACCCGGACGGCGGACCGCTGCTGCAGACCCTTGCGCACCGAGCGGGCCGTCAGCGCCCGCATCACGGTGTCACGCAGTCGGCCGCGCAGTCCGACCCCGGGAGCCAGCCCACTGCCGATCGGCGGCAATCCCCTGGACGGCAGATACAGCGGATGTGGGCAGAGCTCAACCCACGGAATGCCGAGGAGCTCCGCGGCCAGACCGCCACCCGAGGTGATGACGTCGGAAACCACTAGATCCGGAGCGAGGTCACCCAGCGTCGGCGCGATCAGCACCGCCATCCGGGCTGCCCGCCGATGAATCCTGGCCCCGGCGTCGACGTCCTCGTCGACCGCTTTGAGTCCGTCCAGCTCGATGGCGTCGACGCCGGCGCTGCGGGCGGCTTCCAGCCATTCGACCCCGGTCAGCAGCGTCGGTGTGTCGCCGGCAGCCAGGAAGCGTTGGCACAGCGCGATCGCGGGGAACGAGTGCCCGGGATCCGGCCCGGCGACCACGGCGACGCGCATCGGCCCTACCCTGCCACAGCCGCCCTCACCTACGCTGGCAAGCATGACCGAGCTGACTCAGACAACGACCGACGACAATATCCGCACGGTCGAGGGATTCCTGTATGCGCTGCAGGACGAGGACTTCGACACCGCGGAGGCCGCATTGGCCGACGACCTCGTCTACGAGAACGTCGGCTTCTCCCGGATGCGCGGCGGGCGCAAGGTGGGCAAGTTGTTCCGCAAGATGGAAGGCCGCATCGGGTTCGAGGTGAAGTTCCACCGCGTGGCCGCTGATGGTAACGCGGTGCTGACCGAGCGCACCGACGCGCTGATTCTCGGACCGCTGCGACTGCAGTTCTGGGTCTGCGGGATCTTCGAGCTCCGCGACGGCCGAATCACCCTGTGGCGGGACTACTTCGATGCCTTCGACTTCCTGAAGGCGATCGCGCGTGGCGTGGCCGGCATTGCCATCCCGTCGCTGCGACCCACGCTCTAGCTACTGAGCTTTTCTCAAGCCGCCGAGCTCGTCGAACGCCTGCGCCCAACCCGACAGACGGTCGGTGGCGCCCACGAGTTCGTCGCGGTAGCGCTGCTGGGTCAGCATGACCACGCCGCCGCCGGCACCGTCGCCGTTCGCCGACGAGACCAGATGCGCCGCGGCGGTGACCATCTCGTTGTACTGACGGACACCCGCGCCGAGCTGCGCGGTGTAGGCGTTGATGGTCGGCACCAGATAGTCGCGCGACGATTTCGAGGACTGCGCGGCACGTTCCATCGACACCACCTGGGCCGCGGTGGCTGCCATCGCCGCAGAGGTTCGCTTGGCGGCGTCGGTGAGGTCGGTGATCTCGTCAGCGGGCAGCATCGCACCGCGCTCGATCACACCGAGCAGCGAATAGAAGCCGCGCTCTGAGGCACCCAGTGCGTACATCGCCGGTCGTGCGGCCGAACCCGATGGTGGCAGCCGACGGGCGCCGGCCGGACGCTGCGCCGGCAGCGGCTCGGACTTCAGCCAGTAGTAGCGGAAGAACAACAGCGTCGCGGGGATCACCATCACGACGGCGACGGCGCCGGTGATCTGCAGCAGCAGCGCGAACCAGCCCCAGGCCGCCAGCACCGCCGTCACCAACGCCCAGAACGCCACCCCGGCGGTGAAGATCCACGCCCAGCGCAGCGCGCGTCGACGGCGGCGCAGCAGACGGGCGCGGGGATCGGATGCTGCGTTGATTTTTCGCGCAACCAGGTCGGACACGTCGGCCAAGGTGTCGAATCCGCGCTGCAGCAGCCGCCGCCACAGCCCGTGCCGATCCGACCTCGCCATCATCACTGCCCCTTACCGACCGCTTACTGACCGAACGGTTTCTCGGGGATCGCCCCGCCGGTCTCGGTGGCCGGCTTGGTCGTGTTGATCCCGGGTGAAGCCGCGCCTCCGGCCGGCAGAGCCTCGCCCCGCATCGACGCGCGGATCTGCTCCAGCCGGGAATGCCCGGCCATCTGAACACCGGCCTGTTCGACCTCGAGCATGCGGCCCTGCACCGAGCTCTGCGCGAGTTCGGCCGAACCGATCGCGTTAGCGTAGCGGCGCTCGATCTTGTCGCGCACCTCGTCGAGACTGGGCACGTTGCCCGGTGCGGCGAGCTCGCTCATCGACCGCAGCGAGGCGCTGACCTGCTCCTGCATCTTGGCCTGCTCGAGTTGACTGAGCAGCTTGGTGCGCTCGGCGATCTTCTGCTGCAGCACCATCGCGTTGCGTTCGACGGCCTTCTTGGCTTGCCCCGCCGCCTGCAGCGCCTGGTCGTGCAGGGTCTTGAGGTCCTCGACGCTCTGCTCGGCGGTGACCAGCTGGGCCGCGAACGCCTCGGCGGCGTTGTTGTACTCGGTCGCCTTGGCGGCGTCACCGTTGGCGACGGCCTGGTCGGCCAAGGTCAGCGCTTGGCGCACATTGACCTGCAGCTTCTCGATGTCGGCCAGTTGCCGGTTGAGGCGCATCTCCAGCTGGCGCTGGTTGCCGATCACCTGCGCAGCCTGCTGGGTCAAAGCCTGATGGGTCCGTTGGGCTTCCTCGATGGCCTGCTGGATCTGGATCTTGGGGTCCGCGTGCTCGTCGATCTTGGAGTTGAACAGCGCCGTCAGGTACTTCCACGCTTTGACGAACGGATTGGCCATCAGTGAGCTCCGCCTTCGCTTCTTGTGTGCCGGTTGGGCCGCAACGCTACCCCTGCAGCCCAATTTAGTGGGTCAGCGCGCATCGCCCTACCCATGGTGCATATCTGGGGCCGGGCGGGTCAGCGATCAGGCAACGGCGAGCGTGGCGACCGGCGGAATGACCACCTTCGTGCTGGCGTCGATGCTGGGAACCGCGCTGCGGGCGGCGCGCTCCTCGCCGGCCATCCGCTGCCCCGCATCGATGAGCACCTGCGACAGCGGGACGTGCAGCGCGCCGCAGATCGCGGTGAGCAACTCGCTGGACGGCTCCTTGCGACCCCGCTCGACCTCGGACAAGTATCCGAGACTCACCCGCGCCGAATCGGACACCTCGCGCAATGTCCGGCCCTGCGTCGTCCGGGTCCCCCGCAGCACGTCGCCAATGACCTCCCGCACCAATGACGTCATCGGGCTCTCCTTCGCTTCTCTCCCACGGATCCCATCCAGAAAGCATGGAACTTTAGGTCAACGCCGGCACTGGGCGGGTTGGTTCCCGGAATGGCGTCCGGATTCAGGCAGCGTGGCCCGTGTGGCGCATTTCGCGCACTGTCGACGCGACGTAGTCGATGCCGGTGACCACCGTCAGCACGACCGCCAGGCCCATCACGACCTGCGCGGCGGTGTGCAGCACCCCCGACAGGGGCAACACGAACAACCCGATCGCCACCGCCTGCACCAGGGTCTTGACCTTGCCGCCCCAGCTCGCGGGAATGACGCCGCGGCGAATCACGGCCAGTCGCAACACGGTGATGGCGATTTCGCGGGTCATGATCAGCACGGTGACCCACCAGGGCAGATCGCCGAGCATCGACAGACCGATCAGTGCCGCACCGATCAGGGTCTTGTCCGCGATCGGGTCGATGAACGCGCCGAACTCGGTCGCCATGCCGTAGTTGCGGGCCAATTGCCCGTCGAATCGGTCGGTAATGCAGGCCAGCGCGAATATCGTCCATGCGGCGATTCGGGCATAAGTATGGTGGCCGTCGCCGTAGAACAACGCGTACAAGAAGATCGGAACCAGCACCAGGCGCAGCAGCGTCAAAGTATTCGCCAGATTGGCGATGCGGGCAGGCCCTGCCACCTCACCCGTTTCAGGCTGCCCCGACACGGCAACAGAATAACGGCTGGCCAGCTCAAGCGGTGGTCGACGTCGATAGTGTCGTTCCGTGACCGAAAGTCGACCGGTGGTACGGCGCGCGCGGACGTCCGACGTCCCCGCGATCAAGCAACTCGTCGACACCTATTCCGGAAGAATCCTGCTGGAGAAGAATCTCGTCACGCTCTATGAAGCTGTCCAGGAATTCTGGGTGGCCGAACACCCCGGGGAGACGGGGAAAGTCGTCGGGTGCGGGGCGCTGCACGTGCTGTGGTCGGATCTCGGCGAAATTCGCACGGTCGCCGTCGACCCCGCCATGACGGGTCACGGCATCGGTCATGCGATCGTCGAGCGGCTCCTCGAGGTGGCCCGTGAGTTGCAGTTGCAACGGTTGTTCGTGTTGACGTTCGAGACCGAGTTCTTCGGCAGGCACGGGTTCACCGAGATCGAAGGCACACCGGTCACGGCCGAGGTGTTCGAGGAGATGTGCCGCTCCTACGACATCGGCGTCGCGGAGTTCCTCGACCTGAGCTACGTGAAGCCCAACACGTTGGGCAACTCCCGCATGCTGCTGGTTTTGTAGCGCGAGCAGACGCAAAAGCCCCTAATTGAGGCGCGAAACGGGGGCTTTTACGTCTGCTCGGCCTCAGAAGTGCCGCCGCGGATCAGCGCTAGTGTCCCGGCCAGTTCGTCGGGTTTGACCAGCACCTCGCGGGCCTTGGACCCTTCGCTGGGGCCGACGATGCCGCGGGTCTCCATCAGATCCATCAGCCGGCCCGCTTTGGCGAACCCGACCCGCAGCTTGCGCTGCAGCATCGACGTCGAACCGAACTGGCTGGAAACCACCAGTTCCACGGCCTGCAGGAACACATCCATGTCGTCGCCGATGTCCGGGTCGACGTCGGTCCGCTCGCCGGTGGGTTTCGCGGCCGTGACGCCCTCGGTGTATTCCGGTTCGGCCTGATCCTTGCAGGCGGCGACGACGGCCTGAATCTCTTCGTCGCTGATGTAGGCACCCTGCAGGCGCACCGGTTTGCTCGCGCCCATCGGGAGGAACAGCCCGTCGCCCATGCCGATCAGCTTCTCCGCGCCGGCCTGGTCCAGGATCACCCGGCTGTCGGTCAGCGACGACGTCGCAAACGCCAGCCGCGACGGCACGTTGGTCTTGATCAGCCCGGTGACCACGTCGACCGACGGGCGCTGCGTGGCCAGCACCAGGTGGATCCCGGCCGCCCGCGCCTTCTGGGTGATCCGCACGATCGCGTCCTCGACGTCGCGCGGGGCGGTCATCATCAGGTCTGCCAACTCGTCGACGATCGCCAACACATAGGGGTACGGCCGGTACTCACGCTGGCTGCCCAACGGCGCCGTGATCGCGCCGGAGCGCACCTTGGCGTTGAAGTCGTCGATGTGGCGCACCCGGGAGGCCTGCATGTCCTGGTAGCGCTGCTCCATCTCCTCGACCAGCCACGCCAACGCGGCCGCCGCCTTCTTGGGCTGGGTGATGATCGGGGTGATCAGGTGCGGAATGCCTTCGTACGGCGTCAGTTCCACCATCTTCGGGTCGATCAGGATCATCCTGACCTCCTCGGGGGTGGCCCGGGTCAGCAACGACACCAGCATGGAGTTGACGAAGCTGGACTTGCCCGAGCCGGTGGACCCGGCGACCAGCAGATGCGGCATCTTGGCCAGGTTCGCCGAGATGAAGTCACCCTCGATGTCTTTGCCCAGGCCGATGACCAGCGGGTGGTGGTCCCGACGGGTCGACGGCGCGGTCAGCACGTCGGCCAGCCGCACCATCTCGCGGTCGGTGTTGGGCACCTCGATGCCGACGGCGGATTTGCCCGGGATCGGCGCCAGCATGCGCACGCTCTCGGTGGCCACCGCGTAGGCGATGTTCTTCTGCAGCGCGGTGATCTTCTCGACCTTGACCCCGGGTCCCAGCTCGACCTCGTAGCGGGTGACGGTCGGGCCGCGGGTGCAGCCGGTGACGGCCGCGTCGACCTTGAACTGGGTCAGCACGTCCCCGATGGCGCCCGCCATGTGGTTGTTGGCGGCGCTGCGCTTCTTCGGCGGATCACCGACGACCAGCAAATCCAGCGGCGGCAGCACGTAGGGGCCCTCCACGACGCGGTCCAGGACTTCAGTGTCCTTGCGCGACTTGCGGTTTCGGGCAACTACGGGTTCCGGCGTCGTCGGTGTGTCGTCCTCGGCCGGAGCCTCCTTCGCCGACGGCCACGCCACCGGCGCGTCGTCTACCGGCTGGTCGTAGTAGCCGTCGGAAAAGTCCTCGCGCGGTGCGACTTCCACGGTGTCGGCGTCGTCACCGGCGAAGTCCTCCGCGAAGTCCTGGTCGTAGTCGTCTTCGTACTCGTCCTGGAACAGGCGGGTACCGAACATGCGCCGCAGGGCATCGGGCACTTCGCGGACCGTGATGCCGGCCAGCAACAACAACCCGAACAGCGCGCCGATGAACAACAGCGGCGCCGCGATCCACGGTGTGAGTCCATCCGAGAGCGGGCCGCCGATCGCGAATCCGACGAATCCGGCTGCCCGCCGGCGCAATTCGGGCTCCTCGGGTGATCCCGCCCACAGGTGCCGCAGGCCCAGGAACGACAGCGCGATCAGGGTGGAGCCCAGGATCAAGCGGGGTCGGGCGTCGGGATCGGGCTCGGTGCGCATCAGCACGACCGCCGTCGCCGCCGCGACCAGCGGCAGCAGCAGGACTGCCGAGCCGACGCACATCCGCAGCCCCGCGTCCAACCACGCGCCCACCGGACGGGCGGCGCCGAACCACGAGCCCGCGGCGACGATGACGGCAAAGCCGAGCAGGGCCAGCGCGATTCCGTCGCGACGGTGGCCCGGTTCGATGTGCCGGGCCTGGCCGATCGAGCGTGCCGCGCCGCCGGTGGCTTTGGCGGCCATCATCCAGGTCGCGCGGGCGGCGCGGCCGCCATTGATCCCGGCCGAGACCAGTAGCGACTGGTTGTGCCGCTTGGCAGGCCTGGTGACCCGCTTGACGGGCTTGCCGGGGCGCTTCTTGGGGGCCCGCGTCGGCGCACCCGAACGCGCACTGCGGGATCCGGCCCCCGAAGCACCCTTGGGCCGGCTCGTTCGGGCACCGGAACTGGCGGCGGTCTTACTGGCCATGACCGCAAGCCTAGTCCCAGTGACCTCATCCGCACCAACCGCCACACTGGTAACAGCGCATTGATCGCGATGTGCTCGTTCGGTGACCTGACGGCGTGAGTAGTGTGTCAACCGGCCAGCCCGTTTGGCCACGTCATACCCGCTGCCCCGCCAGAGTCGTCAGGAGCCCCAGCATGCCCGTCGTCGTGGTCGCCACCCTCACCGTCAAACCGGAGTCGGTCGACACTGTCCGCGAGATCCTCACCACCGCGGTGCCAGAGGTGCACGACGAGCCCGGCTGTCAGTTGTATTCGCTGCACCAGACCGGCGAGACCTTCGTGTTCGTCGAGCAGTGGGCCGACGAGGAGGCGCTGAAGACGCACAGCACGTCGCCGGCGATCGCCAAGATGTTCACCGCGGCCGGCGAGCACCTGGCCGGCGCCCCGGACATCAAGATGTTGCAGCCGATTCCGGCCGGCGACAGCGAAAAAGGGCAGCTGCGCGCCTGATGGCCGAGGGTCCGCTCGCCGGCAAAGTCGCGTTCATCACGGGTGCCGCGCGCGGCCAGGGACGGGCGTACGCGGTCCGGCTGGCCCGGGACGGCGCCGACGTGATCGCCGTCGACCTGTGCGGCCAGATCGACAGCGTGCCTTACCCGTTGGGCACCGCCGAAGACCTGGCCCGCACCGTTCAGTTGGTCGAGGGCACCGGGGCGCGGATCGTGGCCAGGCAGGCCGACGTGCGGGACCGCGCGGGATTGGCGGCCGCCCTGCAGGCCGGGCTCGACGAATTGGGCCGGCTCGACATCGTGGTGGTCAACGCCGGCATCGCGCCGATGCAGTCCGCGGACGGCTGGCGCGACGTCATCGACGTCAACCTCACCGGCGCCTACCACACCGTCGACGTGTCGATACCGGCTCTGGTCGAGCACGGTGACGGCGGGTCGATCGTGCTGATCAGCTCGGCCGCCGGACTCGCGGGTGTGGGCAGTGGCGACGCCGGCTCCCTGGGCTACGCGGCCGCCAAGCACGGCCTGGTCGGCCTGATGCGTCTGTACGCCAATCTGCTTGCGAAACACAGCATTCGGGTCAACTCGGTGCACCCGTCCGGGGTCAACACCCCGATGATCAACAACGAATTCACTCTCAAGTGGCTGGCCGACCTGGTTGCCGAGTCGGGCTCGGCTCCGGGCATGAGCAACGCGTTGCCGGTGCAGATCCTGCAGGCCGACGACATCGCCAACGCGGTGGCCTGGTTGGTGTCCGACCAGGCTCGCTACATCACCGGTGTGACGCTGCCGGTCGACGCGGGTTCGGTCAACAAGCGCTGACCAATGGCTCCGAATCCCGCGGCGCGCACGGCTTTCGGGCCGATGGTGCTGGCAGCGATAGAACAGAACGAGTCCGGCGACCGCAGACTGGTGGACGACGACCTGGCCGGGTTGTTCCTTCCCGCTCCGTTGCGCTGGCTCGTCGCCGCCACCCGGTTCGCACCGTTCCGGCGCGCACTGATCGGTGTATCGGAGTTCACCGGTCGCGGGTTGTGGGCCAATTTGACGTGCCGCAAACAATTCATCGCCGACAAGCTTGCCGGGGCACTCGACGACGTCGACGCGGTCGTGATCCTGGGCGCGGGACTGGACACCCGGGCCTACCGGTTGACCCGGCGGGTCCGGAAGCCGGTGTTCGAGGTGGACCTGCCGGTTAACATCGCCCGCAAGGCCAAGACGGTGCGACGAGTACTGGGCGAGCTGCCGCTGTCAGTTCGGTTGGTCGCAATGGATTTTGAGCGTGACGATCTGCTGACCGCGTTGGCCGAACACGGCTACCGCCCCGACTACCGGGTGTTCCTGATCTGGGAGGGCGTGACCCAGTACCTCACCGAGGACGCCGTCCGCACCACCCTGGCGGGACTGCGCGCGACGGCGCCTGGCAGTCGCCTGGCCTTCACCTACGTTCGCCGCGACTTCATCGACGGCACGAACCGGTATGGCTCCCGCGCGCTGTACCGTTCGGTGCGCCAACGACATCGGTTGTGGCACTGGGGCATTGCGCCCGACGAGATCGCCGCGTTCCTGCACGAGTACGGCTGGCGACTGGTGGAGCAGATCGGTTCCGACGAGATCGTCGAACGCTACCTCGCGCCTACCGGACGCAGGCTCACGGCCTCGCAGATCGAGTGGTCGGGGTACGCGGAGAAGGTTTAGACCTCGATGACGGTCGGCACGATCATCGGCTGTCGGCGGTAGGTTTCGCCGACCCATTTGCCGACGGTGCGACGCACGCCCTGGGCGATCCGGATCGGGTCGACGACGTTGTCGGCCGCCAACACTTCCAGCTCGGCCTCCACCTTGCGCACGGCAGGTTCCAGCGCCTTGGGGTCCTCGGAGAATCCGCGCGAATGCAGGTGCGGCGGCGCCGCCGGTTTGCCGGTGCCGCGCTTGATCACCACGGTCACCGCGACGAAGCCGGACGCCAGGATGAGCCGCTCCCCCAACGTGATGTCGCCGACGTCGCCGGTGATCAGCCCGTCGACGAACATCTTGCCGACCGGCACCGCGCCGGCGATCGACGCCTTGCCGGCCACCAGGTCCACGCTGACGCCGTTCTCCGCCAACAGGATTGAGTCCTCGGGCACCCCGGTGCTGGCGGCCAGTTTGGCGTTGGCCCGCAGGTGCCGCCACGTTCCGTGCACCGGCATGACGTGGCGCGGACGTACCCCGTTGTAGAGGAACAGCAACTCACCGGCATAGGCGTGACCCGAAACATGCACGCGCGCTTGGGCGTTGGTGACCACCCGGGCGCCGATCTTGGCCAGTGCGTCGATCACGCCGTAGACGGCCTCCTCGTTGCCGGGGATGAGTGACGAGGACAGCACGATCAGGTCGCCGGCGGTCAGGGTGATGCTGCGGTGCTCACCTCGCGACATCCGAGACAGCGCCGCCATCGGTTCGCCCTGGGTGCCGGTGGTGACCAGCACCACCTGGTCGGGCGGCAGCATTTCAGCCGCGGCGATGTCGATCAGGTCCGAGTCGGCGACCCGCAGGAAACCCAGTTCGCGGGCGATCGCCATGTTGCGTACCATGGACCGGCCGACGAACGACACCCGACGTCCCAAAGCGACTGCGGCGTCGATGATCTGCTGCACCCGGTCGACGTTGGAGGCGAAACAGGCGACGATGACCCGCCCGTCGGCGCCCCGGATCAGCCGGTGCAGGGTCGGACCGATCTCGCTTTCCGACGGCCCGACTCCGGGGTGTTCGGCGTTGGTCGAGTCACACAGGAACAGGTCCACTCCGGCGTCGCCGAGCCGCGACATGCCGGGCAGGTCGGTGGGGCGTCCGTCGAGTGGCAGCTGGTCGAGCTTGATGTCACCGGTGTGCAGGACGGTGCCCGCTCCGGTGTAGACGGCGATGGCCAGCGCGTCCGGGATGGAGTGGTTGACGGCGAAGTATTCGCATTCGAATACGCCATGCCGGGTGCTTTGCCCCTCTTTGACCTCGACGAACACCGGCTTGATGCGGTGTTCGCGGCACTTGGCGGACACCAGCGCCAGGGTGAACTTGGAACCGACGACCGGGATGTCGGGTCGCAGCCTGAGCAGGAACGGGATCGCGCCGATGTGGTCTTCGTGGGCGTGGGTCAGCACCAGCGCTTCGATGTCGTCGAGCCGGTCTTCGATGTGACGCAGGTCGGGCAGGATCAGGTCGACACTGGGCTCGTCGTGGGTGGGGAACATCACCCCGCAGTCGATGATCAGGAGCCGGCCCAGGTGCTCGAAAACCGTCATATTGCGGCCGATTTCGCTGATGCCGCCGAGCGCGGTGACCCGCAGTCCGCCCGCGGCGAGGGGACCAGGCGGGGTGAGTTCCTCGTTCACGCTTGACTCACCTGAGCACGGACGCCGCACGCATGTCGGCAGCCAGTGCTTCGAGTTGCTCCGGTGTCGCCGCAACTTGCGGCAGCCGCGGCTCGCCGGCGTCGATGCCCTGCAAGCGCAGGCCGGCCTTGGACAGCGTCACCCCGCCCAGGCGGGCCATCGCGTTGCACAGCGAGCCGACCGAGACGTTGATCTTCCGCGCGGTGGCGATGTCTCCAGAATTGAACGCCGACAACAGTTCTCGCAGCTGACCGGCCGCCAAGTGGGAGATGACGCTGATGAATCCGGTGGCGCCCATGGCAAGCCACGGCAGGTTGAGGGCGTCGTCGCCGGAGTAGTAGGCCAGCCCGGTCTCGGCGATGATCTGTCCCCCGCTGTGCAGGTCGGCCTTGGCGTCCTTGACCCCCACGATGTTGGGGTGCGACGCCAGCGCGCGCAGGGTGTCGGGGTCGATCGGCACGATCGAGCGGGGCGGAATGTCGTAGAGCACGATCGGCAGGTCGGTGGCGTCGGCGACGGCAGTGAAGTGCGCCTGCAACCCGCGCTGAGGGGGCCGGGAGTAGTACGGGGTGACGACCAGCAGTCCGTGCGCGCCCTCGGCCGCAGCAGCCTGGGCGAGCTTGATGCTGTGCGCGGTGTCGTAGGTGCCGGCCCCGGCGATGATCCGCGCCCGGTCGCCTACCGCCTCCAGGACGACCCTCAGTAGCTCGCGCTTCTCGTCGTCGGTGGTGGTCGGAGACTCTCCGGTGGTTCCCGAGACGACCAGACCATCGCAGCCCTGATCTACCAGGTGATTGGCCACCCGGGCGGCGGCCCTGGCGTCCAGGGCGCCGTCGGCGTCGAACGGTGTCACCATCGCGGTCAACAAGGTCCCCAGACGTGCCGGGGCGTCAAATCCGACGGTGCTCACGGTTCCTTAGATTACCTGGCTGCGGCAAGGGCTTTGGCAGTTAGGCTTCGGTCGCTAACGGGCTGGTCGCGACCTCGCTGCCGTCGGCCAAAGTCGACACCTCGAAGTCGGCGAACACCGCCGGGGCGACATCGGCGAGCTGACGTAGGCACGCGATGGCCAGTCGCCGGATCTCGACGTCGGCGTGCTCGCTGGCCCGCATGGCGATGAAGTGCCGCCAGGCCCGATAGTTGCCGGTCACCACGATCCGGGTCTCGGTGGCGTTCGGGAGGACGGCCCGGGCGGCCTGGCGGGCCTGTTTGCGCCGCAAGACCCCCATTTTCTCGTTGGGCTGGTCGGTTGCGAACTTGGCTTCCAGCTTGGCCAGCAGCTCTGTATAGGTGGCGCGGCTGGCGTCGGCAGCGGCGAGCAGTATCTCGGCCAGCTCGGGATCGTCCTCCATGCCCGGCGGCAGCACGATCTGCGACTCGGTCTCCGGCACGTAACGCTGGGACAGCTGCGAGTAGGAGAAGTGCCGGTGCCGAATCAATTCGTGGGTGCAGGACCGTGAGATTCCGGTGATGTAGAACGAGACACTCGCGTGCTCGAGCACCGAAAAATGACCGACGTCGATGATGTGCTTGATGTAGCCGGTGTTGGTCGCGGTCCGGGGATTGGGTTTGGACCAGCTCTGATAGCAGGCCCGGCCGGCGAACTCGACCAGGGCGGACCCGCCTTGAACATCAGGGCCGTCGGTCGTCCAGGGCACGTCCGGCGGCGCCAGGAACTCGGTCCTTGCGATCAGTTGCACGCGCAGCGGCGCCGTCTCGGCCACGGCGCTCACCTTAACGCGCTGGTAGCGCATCGCCCGACATCGCAACGGGCAGGATCCCGTCAGATAGAAAAGCAACGCGACCTATGGTCGATCACCCTCAGCCGTCAAATTCCTAACGGTCGGCGCTCACCGGACCGTACGCAGAAGTGAAGTCGGAAGTCCGCGTACGGACATCCTGCGGCCCCCATTTCCGCCGTCGGCCGGGTTGGATCAACGTGCGCAGCGCCTCCCTCGTTTCACGGTCTGTGGAATAGATCACCGTGCCAATCATCCCGCGAGTCAGCAGCACTTTGTATACATGACGGACAAGGACGTCGAACCTGTTGTCCGGCACGGTTTTCGAATTACGAAAGTCAGGGTCTTTGTTGCCCGCGCGAACGCTGATGAAACGTCCATTTCGCCAGACCAGATCTGGTCCGATGATCACACCGCTCCAGTCGTACTCGAACCCTTGGGCCGTGTAAATGCAGCCAACTTGATCGAAGCCGCCGTCGTCAGTGGCCCACAGAGCACTGGGCGGCACATCTCCGATTCGGCGCTCGCTCTTGCTGTTCCACGGCCGTGACCATGTGCCGACTTGAACGTCAGGAACGAGTGAGCCGTCTTCGCGAGCATCGCTCCATTGCCAGCAGTACCCCGCTGTAATCCGTGCTGAATATCCCTGCTGCATCTGCCTCGTTAGATGAAGTTCCATTTCCGCGGGGGTCTCGGCGATCAATACTGCAAACTGCGGATCGTCCGACCAGACAACCGGTGGCTCATCTGCGGCGAGTCCCAGCAGTCGCACCACCCAATGCACGTATTCCTCGCTGCCACCGCATCGGAATTGTTCACCCAATGCGATGTGTTCAAAGCCGAGCCCAAGGTGCCGTGCATGGCGCTCGATTTGTGCAAGGGTGCCCATCTCGCCCGGACGCACCACCTGGTGTTCGTCGAGGAGAAATACCGGCACTCGAGCAGCGGCGATGAGTTCGTCTATCTGCAGGCGGTCGGTCCGTAATTCGGCACGGGTGAATCGATTCGCGGAGGTGTGCCTTATCCGGTGCGCCTCGTCCATGATCAGCACGTCTAGGCCGTTGGGATCGGCGGTCATGAACTGGTTGAAATACTTGAACATTGCCTTGACCTTCGGAGCTCGGACAGCGGCAACTTTGCGCAATGTCTGGGTGAACGACCGAGACCCGGTGGCGTGGATGACAGTGCGGCCGCGCCGCGCCAACTCACCGACCAGAGACAGCGCGATAACGCTCTTGCCGCTGCCGGGACCGCCCGTGATCGCGATGACTCGCTTGGTGTTTCCGGCACGCGCGTGCTCGACGGTGTGCATCACCAGATCGACCGCCAGTTGCTGGTTTCCGATCAATCGGAATTGTGGCCGGTCACGGATCTCTGCCGCCGCGAGTTTCAGCAGTTGTTTCGATGGAGCCACGGGTGAGTTCAGCAACAGATCTGCCGCTTGGCGTCCGGGTCCGGGCGCGAGCCTGGATTGAAGGAATTCCAGCATGGAACCCTTGTCGGCTGCGGTGAACAGTCGCCCTGTCGTCGACACCGGCACGGCGAGCAAATCCTTGACCAGTGCAGGATCGGCGGCGTTGTGCAGGTATGCCATACCGGCCAACGCGTCGGGGAAATCCGCCAGCACGCGCGCGAAGTCGTAAAGGTATTCGCAGTAACCCCGGACCTGGATGACCGGGTGCTGCCGCGGGCCTCCCGGAACGCCCGGTACTTCCAAAATCTCCGGATCGTTTTCGAAGGCGTACGCAGCCGACCACTGCTTCAGTTCCACCACAACGTAGGAAATTTCCTTGGTTTCCGGATGTCTCCCAGCGAGCACAACGTCGGCGCGCTGTGATGTCAGCGGCAGGTGATACTCGACGAGCATCTCGACTTCCCCGAGGCCGGCATCAACAAGATCCCCGGCCAGGACCGGAATACTGCGCTTCCACGAGGTCTGCTCCGCAGGTGCGGCCCGGCGCCCCGTTCGATGCAGCATTTGCTCCAACAGTTGCTCCACCAGCGACTCCGGCGCCATCTCACAAACGCGTGCGGCGGTTGTCCGGATGAGCGTCACGTTGAATCCCCCAGGGCAGCACGAACACAGTCGTGCGGGTGGGGACATATCTGTGACAGCTGCTACCAGCTACGGAAGTCCGTCGAACCGCGAACATCATGCTAGGCAATGTGGCTGCAGATCCGCTGCCAGACGCGATTCAAAAGCACCGCCTGCCCGCAAAGTCCTGACCGGAGTGTTTTGCCTGGCCTAGTCGACGAACCGCTCAACATCTTGTCCGGCAACGGGTTTCGTCGCGGCAGATAGGGAGCCGCGCAGTTTCCCGACGGCCATCCACAACGCGACGTCAGGTTCCCGGGACGCCATCAGCTTGCTCTGCGCACCGGCGCAGCTCTCCAGCGAGGTCACCCCGCGCGGCCACGCTCACCCCGCCCAATCCCAGCCAGGACGCCATCGACTGCAACTCAGCGGCGAGTGCCGCGGCAACCCTTGGCCGCTCGATGTCGGGCTCACCGAATGCGCCCACCACCCGCAGCGTGTCCGCCGCGCGGTCGGCTTTGAGGTCCACCCGCGCCACCAAGTTGCCGTCCAGCAGCAGCGGCCACACGTAGTAGCCGTATTGACGCTTGGCGGCCGGGGTGTAGATCTCGATGCGGTAGTGGAAGCCGAAGATCCGCTCGACCCGCGGCCGGAAAAAGATCAGCGGGTCGAACGGACACAGCAAGGCGGTGCCGCGGTCGCTGCGCGGCACAGTATTTGCCCGCAGGTAGGCCGGCGCAGTCCAGCCGTCGACTTCCACGCGTTCGATCTCACCGGTGCCCAACAGGTCGGCAATCGCCGGCTTGACCTGCCCGGCGGCCAGTCGGAAGTAGTCGCGGATGTCGGCTTCGGTGCCCACACCCAGCGCGGTTGCCGCGCGCAGCGTGAGCTCGCGGATGGCGTGGTCGTCGTCGATCTGACGCGCCAGCACGTCGCGCGGCAGCACTCGTTCGACCAGGTCGTAGTGACGCGCGAAGCCGACCCGGGTGGCCGTGGTGAGCACCCCGGCGGCGAACAACCCCTCGGCTACCCACTTGGTGTCGCTGCGTCCCCACCAGGGGCCTCGCGGACCGCGCGGCTCCGCTTGGAGATGCGCCTCGATCTGCCCGGCGCTGCTGGGGCCGAGTTCGGTGACGGCGGCCACGATGTCCTCGGCGAGTTGGGGGTTGGCTTTGACGATGTGACTGCCCCACCGGCCGTGCCGCCACTGACGCATTCGCCAGCGCAGCAGTGGCCAGTCGTCGACGGCCATCAGCGCCGCTTCGTGCGCCCAGTATTCGACGAGCAACCGCCCTTTGGCCGGTCCCCATGCGGCACGGTCCAGCACGTCGCGGTCATAGGGTCCGAGTCTGCTGAAAACGGGTGCATAGTGGGCTCGCACGGCAACCGACACCGAGTCCAGCTGCAGTACCTGAATCCGGGAAATCAGCCGTCGTAGGTGTGCGCGCGTGATGTTTCCGCGTGGCGGCGGCTCGCTGAATCCTTGCGCCGCAACGGCGATCCGCCGGGCCTGCGCAGCGGTCAACCTGGGGGTCCGGACCGGCACGGCGCCGAGACTACCGGTCGCCGACAGTCGGCGGCGAGATTGCCGCGGGCTTAACCGGTGCCGACTTTCTGGGCCGACGGCATCCGGCCGTTCGACTCGGAACCGGACTCCGCCGCACTCTGTGCGGCTTCGAGAGCGGCCGGAACAGGTTGCAGGTCGCGGTAGACGTCCATCAGTTGCTCGAGCACCTCGATCCGCTGCCGGGTCGCTTCGTCCACCGCCCGCCGCGCCTGCTCGCGATAGTGATCGGCCTCCAGCTTGGCGTCGGCGAGCAACTGCTCACGTTCCCGATTGCTGTCCCGCCAGGCCTCGTCGATCTCCGATCGCGCCTCGGCGCGCATGCCGGCCAGTTCGGCGTCGAGTTGCTGCTTGGTATCGCCGTACTCGGCTTCCATCTCCTGTTGCCGGGCGACCATGCCCGCCACCAACTCCTCGTGCTTGCGCCGCTCATCCTCGGCCTCCTCCCGGGCCGCCACGATCAGTGCCTCCGCCTCGGACTGCGCCTCGGCCCGCATCTGCGACACCTCGTCGACCGTGCGTCGCAGCATCTGGGCCATCCGCTGTTGCACAGCGTGTGGTGAGTCAGAAGTCTCGATGAGCAGCGCAACCTCTTTGCGCAGCGCGGCGACTTCGTCGCCGGATTGAGTCAGCCGTGCCCGCAGGTTCTCGACGTCGGCGCGCAGCAGCTCCTGCCTGGTGGTCAACGCCTCGATATGGGCGTCGACCGCGTTCGTTTCGTAGCCCCAGAATTTACGAGTGAACGCTTTTGCGGGTTCGTTTACCACTGTTGAATTCCCCCTTCAATTGCTCAACGTGCACCGCGGGAGGGATGCGACCGGCTTAAGCCCGAGCGTAGCTGTGAAACCGGTACCGCAGTCCCAGGCGGCTGACCTGCCACTCCCCCGTTGTACCCACCCACGCCTCGTCGAGCAGGGGGGCCAGCGCGTCTTCGTCGTCGCGCGGCAGTTCGATGTCCACTTCGGTGACTTCGCAGCGGTCGGCCAGCGGCAGCGCCAGCGCGTAGATCTCCGCTCCGCCGATTATCCAGGTGTCGTCCGCGGTCAGCGCCTGCTCCAAGGAGCCGACGACCTGCGCGCCGTCGGCGGTGAAGTCCGATCGGCGAGACAGCACCACGTTGCGACGACCTGGCAACGGACGTACGTGAGCCGGCAGCGAGTCCCATGTTCGCCGGCCCATCACCACCGTGTGTCCCAGGGTCAGCTGCCTGAACCGGGCCAGGTCCTCAGGCAGCTGCCACGGGATGTCGCCGCCGCGGCCGATGATGCCGGATGTCGACTGAGCCCACACCAGACTCGTGCGCGTCATACAGCCACGGGGGCTTTGATCGCGGGATGCGGGTCATAGTTCTCTACGAGGACGTCCTCGTAGCGATAGTCGAAAATCGAATCCCTATGCTGCAGAGCCAATTTCGGATACGGACGGGGGTCGCGGGTGAGTTGCAGCTCGACCTGCTCGATGTGGTTGTCGTAGATGTGACAGTCGCCGCCGGTCCAGACGAACTCGCCGACCTGCAGATTGGCCTGCGCCGCCATCATGTGGGTGAGCAGCGCGTAGCTGGCGATATTGAACGGCACCCCGAGGAACAGGTCGGCGCTGCGCTGGTAGAGCTGGCAACTCAATCTGCCGTCGGCGACGTAGAACTGGAAGAACGCGTGGCACGGCGGCAGCGCCATCTGCGGGATGTCGCTGACGTTCCAGGCCGAGACGATGATGCGACGCGAGTCCGGGTCGGTACGCAGCAAATTCAGCGCCGCACTGATCTGGTCGATGTGCGCACCGTCCGGAGTCGGCCAGGAGCGCCACTGCACACCGTAGATGGGACCGAGTTCTCCTGTGTCACTTGCCCATTCGTCCCAGATGGTGACGCCGTGCTCATGCAACCAGCCGATGTTGGATTCGCCGCGTAGGAACCACAGCAACTCGTACACCACCGACTTGAAATGCACTCTCTTGGTGGTGAGCAGCGGGAACCCGGCCGAGAGGTCATACCTGAACTGCTGGCCGAACAGGCTGCGCGTTCCGGTGCCGGTGCGGTCGGATTTCGGCGTCCCCGTTGCTAGCACCAGACGCAACAGATCCTCGTAGGGCGTCGCGATCGGCACGCCGTCAGCTTAGCGGCGATCGCAAGCGCGGCGAAGCCGGGCGCGGCGGGTCGACGCCCAAAAAATCCCGCGGCGATCGCAAGCGCGGCGAAGCCGGGCGCGGCGGGTCGACGCCCAAAAATCCCGCGGCGATCGCAAGCGCGGCGAAGCCGGGCGCGGCGGGTCGACGCCCAAAAATCCCGCGGCGATCGCAAGCGCGGCGAAGCCGGGCGCGGCGGGTCGACGCCCAAAAACTCCCGCGGCGATCGCAGGAGTAGAACGGAGACCATGCCTGAGATCACCGACACCGTCACCACCCCGGACGGCACCCCCAAAGTGAAATTCTTCACTCCCGACGGCACCGGTCCCTGGCCGGGTGTGGTGATGATTCCCGACGCCGGCGGTGTGCGCACCACGTTCGACGAGATGGCCGCCAAGCTCGCCGGATTCGGCTATGCGGTGCTGCTTCCCGACGTGTACTACCGCGAGGGCGACTGGGCGCCTTTCGACATGGCGAGCGCGTTCGGCGATGCCAAGGAGCGGGCCCGGATCCTGTTCATGATCGGCACCCTGACCCCTGACCGGATCACCCGGGACGCCGACGCCTACTTCGACTACCTGGCCGGCCGCCCCGAGGTCGCCGGTGACCGCTTCGGCGTGTGCGGCTACTGCACGGGCGGCCGCATCTCGGTGCTGCTGGCCGGCCGTCTCCCGGACCGGGTGGCCGCGGCGGCATCCTTCCACGGGGGCGGCCTGGTCACCGACAACGAGCACAGCCCGCATCTGCTGGCCGACCGGATGAACGCCGTCGTCTACGTGGGCGGCGCCAAGAACGACCCGTCGTTCACCGCCGACCAGGCCGAGCAGCTCGGCAAGGCGCTGACGGCCGCGGGCGTGCGGCACACCATCGAGTGGTATCGGGCCGGGCACGGGTTCGCAGTGCCGGACAACGCGCCCTATGACGAGGCCGCCGCCGATCGGCACTGGGCCGCGATGACGGAAACCTTCGCCTCGGCGCTGGGCGGCTGACCCGGCTCGCACTCCCGGGCGGAGCAGCGCGGGCTCCCGACCGGGCTCGCGCTCCCGGGCGAGCAGACGCAAAATCACCCGGGAGCGGACGCTCCAAGGGGATTTTGCGTCTGCTCGCCAGTTCAGGTGACCGGCAGGTCGACCAGGTCGCCCAGCCGCGACCGGTGCCGGTACTCGGTCCCGAAGGCCAGTTGGTCGCTCTTGGCGCGCTTGAGGTACAGATGCGCGGGATACTCCCAGGTCATTCCGATGCCGCCGTGCAATTGCACGCACTCCTCAGCCGCATGCACCGCCGCGCCGCTGCAATAGGCCTGCGCGACCGACGCCGCGACGACGGCGTCGTCGTCATCGCGGGCAGCGCTGTCCGCGGCGTAACGGGCCGCCGACGTCGCCGAACTGACCACTAACCACAGGTCCGCCAGCCGGTGCTTGATCGCCTGATACGAGCCGATCGCGCGGCCGAACTGCTTGCGCTCCTTCGCGTATGCGAGCGTGGTGTCGAAGCACCACTGCACCAGGCCGAGCTGCTCGGAGGCCAGTAGTGCCGCACCTGTCTGCAAAGCCGTTGCCACGGCGCCTGCGCCGGCACCCACGCGGGTGGAGGCGGCACCCGTAAACCGTACGTCGGCGAGGGGTCGGGTCATGTCGAAGGCCAGCACCGGCGTCACCTCGACACCCGCAGAGGAACGCGAAACGGTATGCAGCTCAACCCCGTCCGGTGCGGCCACCGGTACCACCAGCAAGTCGGCTTCGGCGGCACCGGCGACGCTGGTGACCAGTCCGGTCAGCCCGTCGGCACCGGTGCTCACCGCCGGGGCGACATCCCACGGCGCTGTGGGCAGCGGCACCACCAGTGCGGCGGTGCTCGCGCCGGACGCCAGCGCCGGCAGCGCCTCGGTGTCGCCTGCGGTGGTCAGCGCGACCGTCGCGAGCACCGCGCTGGACAGGAACGGCACCGGCGCGACCGCGCGCCCGATCTCTTCCATGACCACCGCAGCCTCGCGGGCGCTTGCTCCTGCCCCGGCAAGGGACTCCGGCACCAGCAGGCCGGCCACTCCCAGCTCCGCGGCCAGTGTGCGCCACAGCGCCGAAAAGTCCGGTGCCACTTGGTCATACGACTTGGCGACGAGTTCCGGGGGACACCGGTCGGCGAAAAGCTGCCGGACGCCGTCGCGCAGTGCCTCCTCGGTGTCGGAATACAGCAGGTCGGTCATCGGGGAATGTCCTTCCAAGCGACGTCCTTGTCGACGCGGTGTTCACCGGGCAGACCCAGCACCCGCTCAGACACCGTGTTGCGCAGGATCTCTGAGGTACCACCCTCGATGGAGTTGCCGCGGGCGCGCAGGTAGCGATAGCCGGGCCCGCGACCGGTCAGGTCCACCACTTCGGGGCGGCGCAAAGTCCAGTCGTCGTAGCGGAGTCCCTGCTCGGCGTGCAGTTCGACTTCGAAGCCCGAAATCGCCTGCGCCAGTTGGGCGAAAACGATCTTCATCCCGGCTCCTTCGGGACCGGGTTGCCCGGCGACGGCCTGCTGGCGTAGTCGTTCCCCGCTCAGCCGGAACACTTCCGCGTCCACCCACAACCGCATCAGATCGTCGTGCATCGCGGGGTTGCGCAGCGCCGGATCCTGCCGCCACGCCTGGGTGACCTTGCCGATATGACCGCCTTCCCGCGGTACCCCCGGCCGGGTGCCGATGGCGACCCGTTCGTTGTTCAGCGTCGTGGTCGCCACCCGCCAGCCGCCGCCCTCGGGGCCGAGCCGATTGGCGTCGGGCACCCGGACGTCGGTGAGAAACACCTCGTTGAACTCGGCTTCGCCGGTGATCTGGCGCAGCGGACGGATTTCGACGCCCGGCTGGGTGACGTCGCACAGGAAATACGTCAAGCCCAGGTGTTTGGGCACTGTGGGGTCGGTGCGGGCGACCAGGATGGCCATCTGCGCGTGCTGGGCCTGCGACGTCCACACCTTCTGCCCGTTGACGATCCACTCGTCGCCGTCGCGCACCGCGCGGGTGGCCGCCGCGGCCAGATCCGATCCCGCCCCTGGTTCGCTGAACAGCTGACAGTAGATTTGCTCGCCAGTGAACAACGGGCGCAGGAACTTTCGCTTCTGCTCGTCGGTACCAAATGCCGCGATCGTCGGCGCGGCCATGCCCATGCCGATGTAATTCTTGGGGGTGCCGCCCACCGGTGCGCCCGCGGCGGCCAGCTGCCGATCGACCCGTTCCTGCACGGTCCGCGGCAGCCCGAGCCCACCGAAACCACTCGGCAGGTACACCCACGCCAGTCCCGCGTCGTACTGCGCGCCCAGGAATTCTCGAGGTTCGGTGCTGGTCGGCGGGTACTCGTCGAGCAGCGCCTGCACCCGCTCCTTCAGCTCGCCGTCGGCGCTCATCTGGCCTGAAAGCCTTCTGCCGCACCCAGTAACAGACCGCCGTCGATCACCATCGTCTCGCCCGTGATCCAACTCGCGGCGTCGGACACCAGAAAAGCGACGGCCCCCGCGACATCGACCGGCTCGCCGATCCTGCCCAGCGCGATCGATCTCGCGAGCGGATCCTCGTGGTCCTTCCACAGTGCCTCGGCAAGCCTGGTGCGCACCACCCCGGGGCAGATCGCGTTCACCCGGATGCGCGGTGAAAGTTCCAGTGCCAGTTGCTTGGTCACGTGAATCAGCGCAGCTTTGGTGGCGTTGTACATGCCCATGGCCGGTGATTGGTGCATGCCGCCGATCGAGGCGGTGTTGACGATCGCCCCACCGTGCTCGCCCATCCCCGACTTGACGACGAGCGACGTCCACAGCAACGGAGCCCACAGGTTGACGTCGAAGATCTTGCTGAATCGCGCGTGATCCTGGTCGATCAGCGGACCATAGGCCGGATTCGTGCCCGCGTTGTTGACCAGGATGTCCACCCGGCCGAACCGCTCCAGCGTGAGATCGACGCAGCGCCGCGCGGCGTCCTCGTCGACCGCGTGCGCACCCACCCCCAGCGCACGGCCACCGACCTCGGCAGCGGCCGCATCGGCCGCCTCCTGTTTGCGTGCGGTCAGCACGACGTTGGCGCCGGCTTCGGCCAGTTGTTGCGCTATCGCCAAACCGATTCCGCGCGAAGCGCCGGTGACGATGGCGGTGCGGCCGGTCAAGTCCAATGAGGTCATCGTGATACGCCTTCTGTCGCTTCGAAGTGGAAATGCGATCTGCTATGCAATGTTTGAATGCCGGTCCGGGTGGTATGCGAGATGAATGTTATCGAAATTGAAGTTCATGAAACCACTGGTGGTGGCCGGGGCAGTCGCTACAGCGATCGCTGCGGCGCCGATGGCCGCGGCTGACGTTGTCGCGGCCGGGCCGGGCACTACCAGCACCGGCATCACCCATTTCGTCCCGCTCGACCCGGGCGGCGGCGGGTGCGACCCCAACGGCAACTGCGGTTCTGGCGGCCTCGACGGCGGCCCGGGTGGCGGCCCCGGCGGCCAGGGCTGCATTCCGGGCGTGGGTTGCGGTAACGGCGGCCAGTTCGGCGGCCCGGGCGGTATACCCGGCGGCGAAGGCTGTCTGCCGGGCATCGGCTGCGGTTCCGGACACGGTTAAAGACTGCCTGCGCGGCGTCCCGGCAGCCTGGCAATCCAGGCCCGGGACTCCGCGGGGTCGATGACGTCGTCGAGCTCGAATGTAGTGGCCGCACGCAACGCCTTTCCGTGTTCGTAGGCCGCCGCGACCAGTTTGTCGAACAAAGCTTGGCGTTCGGAGTCGTCAGCGGCCGCGGCCAACTCTTTGCTGAAGCCAAGGCGCACAGCACCTTCCAGGCCCATGCCGCCGATCTCTCCGGTAGGCCACGCGACGGTGAACTGCGGCGCGTGGAACGAGCCGCCGGCCATGGCCATTGCGCCCAGTCCATAGCCCTTGCGCAGGATGATCATTCCGAACGGGACGGTCAGTTGCGCGCCGAGGACGAACATCCGCCCGAAGCGACGGACCGCGGCCTCCTTTTCGGCTTCCGGGCCGACCATGAATCCCGGTGTGTCGCACAGCGAAACGATCGGCAACCCGAACGATTGGCACAGCGTCAGGAAGTCGCCGACTTTGTCTGCGGCCTCGGCGTCGATCGCGCCGCCCAGATGGTGGCTGCTGTTGGCGATCAACCCGTAGGCCACACCTTCCACGCGCACCAGCGCAGTGACGATGCCGACGCCGTAATCGGGTCGCAACTCCAGCACCGATCCCACGTCGACGACCGATTCGACCGCGCGCCGCACATCGTACGCGCGTAATCGGTTCTCGGGCACCACATGCCGGGCCAGACGCGGATCCGGTGCTTCCCAATCGTCAATGCTGCCTTGAAAATACGAGAGGTATTGCTTGGCCAGCGTGACGGCGTGCGCCTCGTCGCGAGCGACCAGGCTCACCACCCCGTTGCGCCGTTGCACGTCGATCGGGCCGATCGCCTCGGGCGGGTAGACACCCAGTCCCCCGCCTTCGATCATCGCGGGGCCCCCCATGCCGATATTGGCGTCCGGGGTCGCGATTATCACGTCGCAAACCCCGGCCAGCGCGGCATTTCCGGCGAAGCAGCGACCGGAGACGATCGACACCAAGGGGACCCGACCGGCCAGGGCCGCCAGCACCCGGAAGGTCGGGACGTCGAGCCCGGCGTGGCCGCCGACGTCGGTGTCACCGGGCCGACCGCCACCACCCTCGGCGAACAGCACCACCGGCAACCGCTTTCGGCCGGCGAGGTCGAACACCCGGTCGGTTTTGGCGTGATTGCGCATGCCTTGGGTGCCGGCGAGCACGGTGTAGTCGTAGGACACCACCACCGCCTCGGCCGCATCGCGCCCGAATCGATCCGCGCCGATGGTCGCCAGCCCGGCTACCAGTCCGTCCGCGGGGGTATTGGCGATCAGATCCTCCTCCGAACGCCGAGTGCGCTGCGCGGCGATGGCCAGCGCGCCGTACTCGATGAAACTGCCGGGATCGATGAGGTCTGCGATGTTCTCGCGTGCGGTGCGCCGTCCTTGCCGGTGCCGCTTGGCGACGGCCGCCGCCCGCCCCTCGTCCAGGGTGATCAGGTGTCGCCGGCGGACCTCGTCCAGGTCGGCACGCGAACGATCGAGATCTATCGCAGCAGCGGACTTTCCGTCGTTGTCGTCGGCGCCGACGCGGGTGAAGACCACCAGCGCGTCACCGGTTCCCACCACCTGGCCGGGCGCGACAAGGTGCCGGACCGCCCGCAGCGGGGCCGGCGCGACCAGCACGTGTTGCATTTTCATCGCCTCGAGTACCACGACTTGTTGCCCGGCACCGACTTCGGCACCCTCGGGGACCAACTCGATCACCGTCCCGGACAACTGCGCACGCAGCGCCTCTTCGCCCGGGTAGAGCTCGATGTGCGGGTGGCGCTGGGGCTGGCGCGACGCTACCGCAGCCGCCAGCTCGGGCAGTTTCTCGTCCACGAAACCCGTCGTTACTGCCCCGGAGCTGAAACTGTTGTCGGACAACAACTCTCGAAGGAACTCGATGTTGGTTCCGACACCCTCGATGGTGAACTCTCCCAACGCGTTACGGGCTTTGCGGACCGCCGCCGGGAAGGACGTGCCCCTTACATGGGTGATCACCTTGGCGAGCAACGAGTCGTACCGGGGACTGAGCGTCAGTCCCGTCCGGCCGTAGGTGTCCACGCGCACGCCCGGCCCGCTCGGCGGCGAGAATGCGCTCACGGTCCCGGTGGCGGGCAGGACGCTTCCGTCCGGCGCGATCGTCTCCGTGTTGACCCGGGTCTGGATGGCGATGCCGGATCGCGCCGCTGGCTCACCGATGACTTCGGTTCCGTCCGAGGCGATTCCGGACGGCAGACCGAGTTGGTAGTAGGACGCCCCGCCGGCGATGGCCAGTTGCACCGCCACCAGGTCGATCCCGGTGACTTCCTCGGTGACGGTGTGTTCCACCTGTATCCGCGGGTTGACTTCGAGAAAGACGAATTCGTCACCGGTGACCAGGAATTCGACGGTCGCCAGACCGTGCAACCCGATGCGGGCGCACAGCCGGGCCGCGGCGCGGTGCAGGTCACGACGCAGATCGTCGCAAAGATGTTGGGCGGGCGCGATTTCGACGATCTTCTGATAGCGGCGCTGGACACTGCAGTCGCGGTCGCCGAGGGCCAGTGCACGCGTCTGGTATCCGGCCGGTGCCGCCACCACCTGTACTTCGATGTGTCGCGCACCGTCCAGTAGTCTCTCGGCGAACACGGTGGGGTCGCCGAAGCCGAGTTGGGCTTCGGCGGCGCATTGCCGGTAGGCCTCATCGATCTGGTCGGGCCGCGCGACCTTTCGCATTCCCCGGCCGCCGCCACCGGCGAGTGCCTTGACCATGATCGGGCCGTCCTGTGCGGCGAAGAACGAACGCACCTGCTCCAGGCTGCTCGGTCCCCCGGTGGCCGCCAGCACCGGCACTCCGGCGGCGGCCGCCGCGGCACGGGCCTTGGACTTGTCACCGACGACCGCAAGCACCTCTGCGTCCGGGCCGACAAAGGTGAACCCGGCGGCCGCGCAGGCCCGCGCGAATTCCGGCTTCTCACTGAGGAACCCGTAGCCGGGATGAATCAATGTCGCGCCGGCATTCAAGGCGGCCGCCAAGATGGCGCCGTGGTCGAGGTAGGCGGCGACGCCGATGCCCGGCAGACCCAACGCCACGTCAGCCGCGTGCACATGCGGGCTGTCGGCGTCGTCGTCTGCGTAGACGGCCACGGTGCCGATGCCGAGTTCGGTTGCCGTGCGGATGATTCGGAGAGCGATCTCGCCACGGTTGGCAATCAGCAGGGTCGTCTCGATGTCCCGCGGTGGTGGCCGCATGGAGTTAGCGTACGGACCTGATCAGAACACGCCGTGCTTGGGCATGACGACGGGCTTGACGCCGTAGCGGGGCGCCGGGCCGGCACCGCCGTCGCTCGCATTGGCGACCATTCCAGGCGCAAGCGGCGTCGCCTCGGTAGGTTCGTCTTCCTCGCCGACGACCCAGCCGGTCGCCTCCACGGCCGGACGGGCAGCCATTGCCGGGGCTGCCGAAGCCCAGCTTGTCGGCACTGACAGGCCACCGACCACCGACGCGTTGCCCAACCCGGCCACCAACGTCGTGCCACCGACGGGCGCCGGCGTGATCGACTGCGCGAACCCGGGCGTTATCTTGATCGGCGCCTGGAAGCCGGACGGTAGCTCCTCGACTTCGCTTTCTGCGTCGTCTGCGCCACTGCCCAGCTGGCCGATGGTGTAGTCCCAGTAGGTTGCTCGATTGTGGTCGAACCCGCCCCACCACGGATGTTCGACGCTGTCGAGCCAACTCAGGAATCCCAGTACCGTCGTGGGACTGGACTCTGCGGCCGCCGGGGCGGAAAGGCTCATCACGGCCTGCGGGCCGTCGCTGATCAGGTTGCCGAGTTGTACTGCCTGAGCCGAACCGGATGCGGCGGCCTGACCGACCGCGGCGGCCTGATTGGAGATCCCGTCCGGATTGGTGACCTCCGGCGCGCTGGTCAGCGGTTCCAGACGGGCGGCGGCCGCCGACGCGGCGGCGTAGCTGTACATGGCCGCGGCGTCTTGAGCCCACATTTCGCTGTAACGCGCCTCGGTGGCCGCGATCGCCAGCGTGTTCTGACCGAACGTGTTGTTCGCCACCAACGCGGCATGTCGGGCCCTGTTGGCCGCGACGTCGGCCGGCGGCACGGTCATGGCATGGGCCGTCTCGAATGCTGCCGCGGACGCCATGGCCTGAGTGGCCGCCCGCGCCGAGGATTCAGCGGTAGAGCTCAGCCAGACCAATAACGGCTCCACCGCCGCGGCCATCGACAGCGACGCCGGACCCATCCACTGTTGGGAGATCAGCCCGTTGATGATCGACTCGAAGGACGCCGCGGCGGTGCTCAACTCGGCCGCTATGCCGTTCCACGCCGCGCCGGCCGTAAGCATCGGAGCCGCGCCGGCACCTGCGTACATCAGCGCGGAGTTGATCTCCGGCGGAATAGCTCCAAAATCCACTCAGGCATTCCGTTTCTGGTGAGCGCGTCGGCGGCCGGTGCCTCCTTTAAGAAGTCCCCCGTTCCATTTAAACCGCTGCCAACCCGGGGCGCAGGTCGTAGAGGCGCTCGGGTCGGGCAGGCGAACACCTCGACCGCCGGCGTCAGCGACATAAGACGCCGGCCGGTGACACCGTCTGCGGACTGGACAAAGTTCCCATCGCCCATCTGTCGGAAGTCAGGATTCAACACCATACGTACAGTTTCCGTATCATACCTCGCGTTCACGCTGATCAGACACGCCGCGAGTGGTCAGCGTAGCGCCGGACCCCACCGGACCTGTTCACGAAGTTGACCCTTGAGGAGCTTCCCGCCCGCATTGCGCGGCAACGGTGTCGTCACCACGGTGACGTACTGCGGAATCTTGTAGTCGGCGAGCTGCTCGCGGCAGTGCTCGAGTACGGCCGGCACGTCGACGTCCTCCCCCACCAGCACGGCCCCGACCTTCTCCCCCATCACCTCGTCGGGCACCGCCAGCACGCAGGCGTCGTGGACACCGCGCGCCCCCAGCAGCGCGGCTTCGACCTCGACACTGGAGACGTTCTCGCCGCCGCGGTTGATGATGTCCTTGAGGCGGTCGACGAGATGCACCCGTCCCGCGTCGTCCACCCGAACCACGTCGCCGGTGTGCAGCCAGCCGTCCACGATCGTGGCCGCAGTAGTTTCGGGACGGTTCCAGTAGCCGGCGGTGATGTTGGCGCCGCGGGTTACCAACTCACCGACCAACTGACCGTCTTCGAACGGAATCACCCCGAGGTCCACCGAGGGCACCGCGTAGCCGACCGAGTCGGCGTGCTCGATGACTTCCTCGTCGGGCAACGCCGTCATCAACGAAGCGCTCTCGGTCATGCCGTACCCGTTGAACACGCTGGCCTGTGGAAACGCGGCCTTGACCGCCTGCACCAGCGATGGCGCGATGGGCGCGCCACCGTAACCCGCCCAGCGCACAGCGGAGACATCCGCCGTGCTGAATTCGCTGTGCCGCAACAACAACGAGTAGATCGCCGGGACGGTGACCATGACCGAAATGCGCTCGACGCGCAGTGCGGCGATCAGTTCATCGAGGTTGAGCGTCGGCATGATCACCGCCGCGCCGCCGAGCCGGGTCGCGGCCAAAAGCTGTGAGTTGCAACCTGTTACGTGGAACAGCGGTACCGAGACGAGGGTGCGCAGACCCTCGCCGATGTCCCTGGGCTGTCGAAGACACCGGACCGCGTTCTCGGTGTTGGTCACGAACGCCTCGTGAGTGGTCGGCACCCCCTTGGGGTGACCGGTGGTGCCCGAGGTGTAGAACAGGGCGGCGACGTCGGCGCGGCCCAGGTGGTCGGTCACATACGATGCGCCGTCGGGCAGCGGTGCGTCCGGTGCGAGGTCGAAGCTCGCCCCGGCATCGGACAGCACGAAGTCGACCTCCGGCTGAGCGGACCGCGTATTGACCGCCACCGCAATGCCTCCGGCCATCACCGTGCCCCAGAAGGCCAGCACCCAGTTCACACCCGCCGGATATCGGACCGCGACCCGTTCGCCCGCTTTCAGGCCGCCGGCACGCAAACCGCCGGCAACCCGTGCCGCGCGGTCCCACAAATCGCGGTAGCTCAAGCGCTGCGAACCCAGTTCGACCACGGCCTCGCTGTTCGGGCGCGCGGCGACTTGTTCGGCCAGGACGTCCAGCAAGGTGGCCGGCAGGTCGTCGTAGCGCGGGATGCCGTCGCCGTCGATGGAAACCCCAGTTCGCGGGAATGGGTTGTGGCTGCGGGGAATTTCGACCACAGGTGCAATCGGAGGCATGACCACTCCTAAGTTGCCGGTGCCCTATCGTCGTAGCGGTGACGACCGAGGATTCCGTCATCATGCCTGAGGCGTTCTTCACTGTCGACGACGGCTCTTATCACCCCGGCCCGATGACCCGGGGACCGTGGGGTGCGGCGATGGGCGGTCAGATCGTCGGCGGCCTGCTGGGTTGGGGGATCGAGCAATCCGGTATCGACGCGGAATTCCAACCGGCTCGTCTCACCGTCGACCTGCTACGCCCGGCGCTGCTCGAACCGGTACAGATCCAGACGTCGGTGCAACGAGAAGGCCGACGCATCAAGCTCGTCGACGGTGTGCTGACGCAGAACGGGAAAATCGTGGCACGCGCCGGCGCGCTGTTCCTCCGCCGCAGCGACCCGCCCGACGGTGAGGTGTGGTCGACCCCCGTGACGATGCCGCCGCTTCCGACCAGTTCCGAAGGCTTTCCGACGGATATGCCGTTTCTCATCTGGGGCTATGGCGCGACCCTCGAGGGCAGCCCGGGTATCGCCGCCGGCGAGTGGGAGCAGTCTCATTCACCGAAGTTCGCCTGGACACGGCTGTTTCGGCCGATGGTGGCGGGCTTTCCGTTGACCCCGTTCACCCGCCTGGCCTTCGTGGGTGACGTCACGAGCTCGTTAACCCACTGGGGCACAGGTGGATTGCGCTACATCAACGCCGATTACACCGTCACCGCAAGTCGGTTGCCGGACGGCGAGTACATCGGGCTGGCGGCT
Source organism: Mycobacterium sp. NGS22 (assembly GCF_059813095.1). Taxonomy (NCBI): domain Bacteria; kingdom Bacillati; phylum Actinomycetota; class Actinomycetes; order Mycobacteriales; family Mycobacteriaceae; genus Mycobacterium; species Mycobacterium sp. NGS22. Next base: position 248,600 of record NZ_JCALDY010000003.1, on the reverse strand, counting down.
CAAAGTCATTACGGCGCAGCGGGCGTCGCCACCGGCAGCGCGATCCTGTTCGATCGGCACGGGCCGATCGGCAGCAGTTCGGCGCTGGCGCTCGCGCAGCCGGCTGAAGCGTTTCAGCCGACGTACACCTAGTCCATCAGTTGCGCGGCCACGGTGGCGCCGAGTTCCCAGCACGCCTGCAAGTCGTCTTTGTTCGGCTTGCCCGACACCAGCACGTACTCGGCGGCTTTCACCCATCCCAGCCCGGTGGTGATGGCGGTGACGCCCTTCTCCGCACCCTCGGTGCCCTGGTTGCCGTGCAGGTACAAGCCGAAGGGTCGGCCACGCGTGGAGTCCAGGCACGGGTAGTAGCAGACGTCGAACGCGTGCTTGAGCGCACCGCTCATGTATCCGAGATTCGCCGGGGTGCCGAGCAGATAGCCGTCGGCTTCGAGCATGTCGGCTGGTGACACCCTCAGCGCCGGGCGCCGGACAACCTCCACACCCTCGATCTCCGGATCGGACGCGCCGGCCAGCACCGCCTCGAACATCTCCTGACAGTGCGGAGACGGCGTGTGGTGAACGATGAGCAGCCGCGGCACCGGTCACCTGCCCCGTTTGCGACTGAACATGCGCCGCCAGATGTTCTGGACCTGTTGCTCGGGTAACAGGCGGTGCAACCATGGCTCACCGATCCCGGTCGCGGCCCCGGTTACCAAGGCGGACTTCACCCGCAAAGCCTATAGCTGATTGCGTCAGCTTTCGGTCTCGTCGCCGCGATCATGTAATTCGACGGCGGTCTTCATCGCCTCGCGCGCCCGCCGTCGGTCCCCCGCGTAGTCGTAGGCGCGTGCCAACCGATACCAGCGTCGCCAGTCGTCCGGGTCGACTTCCACTTCGCCGCGCACGGTGTCGAACAGTGCGTCGGCGGCGTCTCGCTGGATGCGCCCGGAGGCGCGCCGCGGTAGTGCGCTGACGTCGAGTTCCATTCCGTCCCGGGCGATCAGGCGAGCCAGCTTCTGGTGGGTGAAGCCGGCTCGCAGCGTCGCGATCATCGCCCACAGACCGAGGAACGGCATGACGAGCACCGCCGCTCCCAAGCCGACGGCGGCAGGTCGGCCGGAGGCGATCATCGTCAGCGCGACCCGGCCGAGCATCAGGAAGTAGACGAGCATCGCCACACAGAGAAAGGCGATGGTCAGCTGTATTCGGATGAGGCGGGCGCTATCGGTCATTGCAGGTCGAGCAGGGGCTCTATGCCTATGGTCAGGCCGGGACGCTCTCCGGCGCGGCGCACGGCGAGCAGCACACCGGGTACGAAGGACGTGCGGTCGATGCTGTCGTGGCGGATGGTCAGCGTCTCGCCCTCGGTGCCGAACAGCACTTCCTGGTGGGCGACGAGTCCAGCCAGCCGCACCGCATGTACCGGGATGCCGTCGACGTCGGCGCCACGCGCGCCAGGCAGACTGCTGCTGGTGGCATCGGGGTTGGGCGGCAGTCCTTTTCGTGCCTGTGCAATCAGTTTGGCGGTGCGGGTTGCCGTGCCCGACGGGGCGTCTGCCTTGTGCGGATGATGCAGTTCGATGACTTCGACCGACTCGAAGAACTTTGCGGCCTGCTGGGCGAAATGCATGGACAACACTGCGCCGATGGCGAAGTTCGGCGCGATCAGGACGGAGGTGTCGGGGCTCTGGGCGAGCCACGACTCAACCTGTCGGACACGGTCATCGGTGAATCCGGTGGTCCCGACGACAGCGTGAATTCCGTTGTCTATCAGGAACTTCAGATTGTCCATGACGACGTCGGGATGAGTGAAGTCGATCACGACCTCGGTGTCGCCGTCGGTCAACAGACTCAGCGCGTCGCCGGCGTCGACTTCGGCAGACAGAGTCAGATCGTCGGCGTCCTCGACGGCCCGCACCATGGCAGCGCCGACTTTGCCTTTTGCTCCCAATACGCCAACCCGCATGGCCTCGAGCCTACTGTTCGGGGTCTGTCGCGAGGACCGGTCGGTAGCCCTCGGCTGCCAACCACGCCCTGGCGCGGCCACGCTTGCGCTCGTCGGACAGCTGAAAGTAGCGCTGCAATTCGTCGGGCCATCGCGAAAGCACATCCTTGAAACGCCGGAACGCCCCTCGTCCCTGGATCGCGATCTCGAGCCGGTCGGCGATCGCGGCGTCGTCGACGGTACTGATGAAGACTTCCATGTCGCCGTAACCGCTGTGCGAGCCCTCGCACAGTACGTAGATCCAGTCGTCGAGATCTTCCTCGTCGATCCCGAGCCACTTGAAATCCGCCTCTTCCGGCCAGCACGCACCGGTTTCGGGGTTGAGGTAGCCCCCGGCGTTCGCTGGGTCGCCTTCCAGCACTGTCGAGAGATCGTCCAGGTCCGCCGGGATTGCTTTAAGCATCGGCGTCGGGGCGTTGCCGAGCACTGCCGACAGCTGCTCGGCCAACTGTTCATCGCCGGTCCAGTCGCGCTCGCGCAGCGCTGCCTCGAATACCGCCCCGATTTGGGCCGCACCGGGCACGTCTTGCGCGACGGCGGCGATCAGAGCATCACCCGCCGATTGCAGGACCTGCTCGACCTCCCGCTCGCGCAGCATCGCGACCAGCGCTGTTGCGTCCGCGCTGTTGACCGCTGCCCGAAGTTTCCGGATGGCTTCCCTATCCCACCCGCGCACGAGGGATACGTTAGCCCGTTCTATCCACAGGTGGCGTTTGGACGTCGCTCTTGTCGGTGGCCGGCGATATCATTCGAACATGCTTTCGATCACGGATGCGGAGGTGGCGGCCCGCCTCGACGCCCTAGACGCCGCCGTGGCCGACCTCGCCGACCTGCCCACCGCCGCCGATCCCAGCGTGCGGGTGCGCGCCCTGGAGCGCCTGGAAACAGCCCGTCGCCACCAAGCGGTGATCAGCCACGACATCATCCACACCCTGGCCGCAGAACAACCCGCCGACATCGGCGGCCCCGTGCACCAGATCGTGGCCGACTGGTGTCGCATCAGCTACACCGAGGCACGCCGCCGCATCCGCGATGCGGCCCAATTGGCCCCCCGGCTGACGCTCACCGGCCAGACACTGCCACCCGAACTCCCCGCCACCGCCCGCCAATGGCGCCAGGGCATGCTCGACGCCCAGCACTTGCGCGTCCTACAAACCTTCATCCGAGACCTGCCGCAGGAGCTGCCCGTCGCCCTGGTCGAACAGGCCGAGAATTTCCTGGCTGATCAAGCCACTCAGCTACGCCCCGACCAACTCGAGAAAGCCGCCCAGCGCACCGCGCTCTACCTCAACCCCGACGGCAAATTCTCCGACGCCGACCGCGCCCGCAAACGCAGCTTCACCTGGGGCAAACAACGCCCCGACGGCATGAGCCAAGCCACCCTGATCGCCACCCCCGAACTGCGCGCAATGATCGATGCCTGGCTGGCCAAATACGCCGCCCCGGGAATGTGCCACCCGGACGACGAAAACCCTGCCGTCAACGGCGAACCCTCGGATGAGGCCGCCGCCCGAGACACCCGCACCTACGGCCAACGCCAACACGACGCGCTCACCCAACTGATCCGCGGCCGACTCGGCGACCCCGCCCTGGGCCACCACAACGGCCTGCCCGTGACCGTCGTGGTCTCCACCACCCTGCAAGAACTCACCACCGCCACCGGCCACGGTGTCACCGCCGCCGGCACCCTGATCCCCATGCGCGACCTCATCAAAATGGCCAGCCAGGCCTGCCACTACCTGGCCATCTACGATCAACACTCCAACCGGCCCCTCTACCTCGGCCGCGCCCGCCGCACCGCGTCCGCCGACCAACGCCTCTTCCTCTACAACAACGAACGCGGCTGCACTTACCCTGGCTGCGACGTACCGGCCGACAAATGCGAAGTCCACCACCTCCACGACTGGGCCAAAGGCGGACACACCGACATCGACAAACTCACCCTGGCCTGCCCCGCCAACCACAAACTCATCGGAAAAGGCTGGACGACAACCAAACTCCCCAACGGCCGCACCGCCTGGCACCCACCCCGCATTTTCGACCGCGGCGGACCCCGCACCAACAACTACCATCACCCCGAACGCCTCTTAGACGACAACGACGACGAGCGCGCAGGACCCTAGTTCTAGTCTTAGATGGTCAAACTGCCGCGCGACCGGAGGTGCTTACGTGAGATCCAGCGACATCCGGATCCGCGAAGCCAGACCGAAGGATTTCGCCAGGGTCGCGGCGATGCATTATCCGGTGTGGCGGCAATCCTGGAACGGCATTGTGGCGACACATGTCCTGGACATGCTCGGCACGCCGAAGACATGGGTGGACATCCAATACCCGACGACTCTGAAGCGCGGCGGCTGGAGCATGTGGTTGGCCGAGTCGCGCGGCAGGTTGGTGGGGATGGCGCTGTTCGGTCCGGATCTGTCCAATCCCGAGCACATCCAGCTCGATGCGCTCTACATCGCGGAACAAGAGCAACGGCATGGCGTCGGGAAGCTGCTGCTGGACAGAGCGCTGCAGGAATACCCGGACAACGACATGATCCTGTGGTGCGCCGACAAGAACCAGAAGGCGCGCGATTTCTACGAGAAGCAGGGATTCGAACTCGATGGTCGCACCTTCGTGTGGAAGCCGCTGCCAGGCGTGACCGTGCCTCATGTCGGCTACCGGCTGTTCCGTTCGGAACCCGAACCGGCCGTGGTCGAAGCTGCAACGGCGGCACCGATCACCTCACTGCTCATGACAGCGAGTGCGCCCGTCGACACGCGGATCCAGCCTTACCCAGTGGATGTCCCCGAAGCCCAGCTCGACGACCTTCGTCAGCGTCTCAACATGGCGCGCTGGCCAGCCGAAATCACCGGTGCAGGTTGGGATTACGGCACCGAACAGGCGTTCTTGAAGAACGTGATCGAACACTGGCTGCACCGCTACGACTGGCGACGTACCGAGGCCGAGCTCAACGCGGCGGGTTCCTTCGTCACCCAGGCGGCAGGTCAGCGCGTGCACTTCCTGCACGCCAAGTCCGAGCACCCGCAAGCCATTCCGCTGGCTGTCACACACGGCTGGCCCGGCTCCATCGTCGAGTTCCTCGACGCACTGCCTTTGCTGCGCAAGCACTTTCACGTGGTGGTGGTGTCGATGCCCGGCTACGGGTTCTCCGGTCCCACTGGCGAACCGGGAGTCGACGTCGCGCGCGTCGCCGCGGCCGTAGCTGACGTGATGGCCCAGCTCGGCTACGAACGCTACGTCGCCCAGGGCGGCGATTGGGGTGCGCTGGTCACCCGCTACCTGGGTGAGCACTACCCGGCGAATGTGGCGGCGATCCACACCAACATGCTGTTCGCCCCGCCCGACCAGAACGACCCGCAGCTGTTGGCGGACGTCTCCGAAGCCGAACTCGCCGCGATCGCTGCCAGCTTCGAGCGGACCAAGGACGGCACCGCGTACCTGGAAGTGCAGTCCACGCGGCCACATTCGCTGGGCTTCGGTCTGGACGACTCGCCGTTGGGACTGGCGGGCTGGATACTCGAGAAGTTCCACGCCTGGTGCGACATCAGGGAAGGCATGCCGATCAGCACCGACCGACTGATCGACAACCTGATGCTGTACTGGCTCACCGGCACCGCCACCTCGGCAGCGCGGCTGTACTGCGAATCAAGACGGGCGGGCACCGGCGCGCTCGACGAATGGACCGGTCGCGTCGACGTTCCCACCGGGTACGCCGTCTACCCGGGCGAGCTGCTGCAGACGCCGCGGGCCTGGGCCGCCGCGCGATACAACCTGGTGCACTACTCGGTTCAAGACCGCGGCGGGCACTTCGCCGCCTTCGAACAACCCGCCCTGTTCGCCGCCGATCTGACCAGGTTCGCCGACGTCCTGACGGAACGGAACGTCTTCTAGACGTCGACGACGACCCGGTCGCCGTCGGACCGCGAGACGCAGACCAGCATCTCGTCGTCGCCCTCGGCGGCGCGGCCGCGCCGATCGACTTGGCCGGCAAGCACTTTGACCTTGCAGGTGCCACAGAAACCCTGTCGGCACGAGTAGGCGGTGGTGGGGTCGCGGTCGAGCAGCACGTCGAGCGCCGAACGATTCGCCGGGATGCGCAGCACTTCCCGAGATCGGCCGAGTTCCAGCTCGAACGGCGTGCCGTTGACGATCGGCGGCGGACTGAACCGTTCGTAGTGCAGCGGCGCATCGGCGTATTCGTCGCGTGCCGTTCGGACCGCTTCGAGCATGGCGGCCGGGCCGCACACGTACACCGCGGTCGTCGGCCCGGCACCGGCCAGCAGGTCTTCGACCGGCGCAAAGCCGCCACGCTCGTCGTCGGCCCATATCGTGACGCGCTCCGGAGCCACCGCCACCACTTCGTCCAGCAACGGCATATAGTCCCGACTGCGACCGGTATAGATTGCGCGCCAGTCGATTCCGCGCTGCGCGGCGACGCGCATCATCGGCAGGATGGGAGTGACGCCGATGCCGCCGATCACGAACAGCACATCCCGCTCCGACGTTCCGAGGTAGAACGCGTTGCGGGGGCCTTCGAATACCAAGGTGTCGCCCACGTCGAAGGCGTCGTGCATCTCGATCGACCCGCCGCCGCCGTCGGCAATGCGGCGCACGGCGATCCGGTAGTCGGTGCGCCGCCCGGGCGGGCCGCACAGCGAGTACTGCCGACGCCGGCCCGACGGCAACTGGACGTCGATGTGCCCGCCAGGCGTCCAGGACGGCAGCAGTCCCCCATCCGGGTCGGCCAACCTCAACGCGACCACGTCCGGCGCCACGAGTTCGCGTCCGACGACCTTCGCCTCGTGTGTGCGCCGCACCGGCGCCACCCGCGCCGGTGTCCACCGCGACGTCGCGGACATCCCGCCCATCACCGTGCGCAGTCCCCACAGCACCGTCAGGAACCGGTCCCGGTCCCGACGGCCGTACAGGTCGGCGGGTCTGCTCGTCCAAATGCTCTCCGGCACAATCACATCCCTACGTCTGATGCGCGTCTCTGCCGGATCGCCGATGAGCCGAGTCGCCGCATCGCTTGCCCGACCCTGGACGTCCAGCCACCGGTCCGGACGGACTTGACGATCGCTCTGGCGCTGCGATGAGCGGCATCCTCGGTGACATCGGTGTCGACCGAGCGCGGGTACACGGCGGTGACCGCGATGCCCTCGCCGGCAAGACCGGAGCGCAGGGACTTGCTGAGTTCTGCCGCGCCGGACGGCGACGCCGCGGCCGGCGAGACGTTGACGATGGCGCCGCCTTCACCTCGTTCGGCCATCTGGTCACCGAAGGTCCCCGAAAGAACGAGCGCCGCGCCGTCAGCAGCGTTGTTCACCAGGATGTCGACCACTCCGTGCTCGCTAAGCACCTCGGCGGCAAGGCGATCGATCGCGCCTTCGTCGGTGCCGTCGACCTGGTAGACCGCCGCCTCGGCGCATGCGGCGCGGACGGCATCCGCGGTTTCGTTGGCAGCGGCCAGATCTCGATCGACGATCACCACCGTGCGGGCGCCGTTGCGCGCCAACTCAATCGCGGTAGCGCGCCCGATGCCCACGCCGGCACCGGTGACCAGCGCCAGTTTGCCGCGCACCTCCCGGGGGCCGCCGCGGATCACCGAGGCTGCTGAAGGGGCGGTCCCACTCGTCACCTGGTCGACCCATTCGGCGGTCAGCCGGGCGACGACGTCGGGCCGTGACGTCACCACCCAATGCCCGCCTTGAATCGGGATAACCCTGCCGCACAACGGAACCGCACCGATGAACCGCTGCAGGGCGGGTGAGATGAACATGTCCTTGCCCGGCACCAGCACCTGGACCGGGACGCGGATTCGTGGCAACTCGCCCGGCGACGCCAGCGGGCCGGGCAGGTTCTCGCGGTAGAGGTTCAGCCCGTTGACGTAGTCACCGATCGACCGTGGCGTCTTGACGCTCCGGCTGTTGACGCTGGTGCGGCCGATACGTTCGGTGGCCTCGACGACTTTGACGCCCACCCGCGAGCGGAAGGCCAACTCCGGGACACCCGGACACAGCAAAAACCCCAGATAGCCCGACGACATCACCTGCCTGGCAATCTCGGCCGCAGCGCGCGGGGTCCGCGCCGACCGCAGGAACTTGCCGGCGTACTGCAGGTGCGGACCCGAGATCGACGTGAAGGACGCGATCTTGGGCGCCACTTCGCCGTCGCTGACCGCGGCCCAGCCCTGCACAGATCCCCAGTCGTGCGCCAGCAGGTGCACCCGGTCGACACCGAGGCTGTCGATCACCGAATCCACATCGGACACCAGTTGTTCCACCCGGTATCCGGATCTGGTTGCCGGACAACCAGATTCACCGGCACCCCGGACATCGTAGGCGGCCACGTTGTAGCGTTTCGCCAGAGTCTCCGCCGCGCCGTCCCAGATCCGGTGGTTGTCGGGGTAGCCGTGAATGGCCAGGATGGTCGGGCGCTCGGAGGCGAAGTCGTTGTATCGGTGGACCGCCAGGGCAACGCCGTCCGACGCAGCGATGGTGGTCATGGATCAGTGCGACGCGCGGGCAGCGGGCGAGACCGCGAGGTAGTCGACGGCCCGCTCCAGCCCGCCCAACTCCGACGGGTGAAAGCCCGGCCGGTAGTAGGAGCCCACCACCCGCATGAGCCGAAGAGGCCCGGGCGCCAGTCCACGGCGCGCCGCGCTGAGGTAATCGCGCCACCGCGCCTTGGTGCCCGGCGGGACGCACGGGTCCAACGAGAACATGAAGCGCACGCCGCGGATCCACAACAGCAGCAGCACCGGCGCGACCACCAACTGGGCGCGTACCTGCCGCCAATACCCCGCGCGCAGATGCTTCATCGTGTCGAACGCCACGGCCTTGTGCTCGACTTCCTCGGCGCCGTGCCAGCGCAGCATGTCCAGCATCACCGGGTCCGAACCGGCTGCGTCGAGCGCCGGCGAGTCCAGCACCCACTCGCCCAGGACGGCCGTGTAATGCTCGACCGCCGCGATCATCGCGACCTGCTCCAGCAGCCAGGCGTGCTGGCGACGTCGGCTGCGATACGGCTTCTCGCCGAGCAGTTTCTCGAACAGCCACCTGATCTGGTTGGTGAACGGCGTGAGGTCGATGCCCTGTGCGTCGAAATGAGCAAGCACTCCGGAATGCGCCTGCGAGTGCATGGCTTCCTGGCCGATGAATCCCTGTACGTCCAGACGCAGTTGGTCGTCCTGGATCAGCGGCAGCGTCTTCTTGAACACGTCGACGAAGAACTCCTCGCCGGCGGGCAGCAGCAGATGCAGGACGTTGAGCACGTGGGTGGCCATCGGCTCATTCGGGACGTAGTGAAACGGCAAACCGGACCAGTCGAACTCGACGTTGCGGGCTTCCAGGACCAGACGCTCATAATCGCCCGATACCGTCGAGTGCGGGCCGACCGCCCGGTCGTCGACTGTGCTCATCAAGGCCCCCTCGCCGCGCCGTTCTACCCGGCGAGTCTATCGAAATGGGCCGGGTATGCGATACCCGCGGTACTACGTTTCTTCGGCTCGCCGCTTGAGGCGCTGCAGTGTCAGCTCGATGTTCTTGGCGTTCTCCGTGTCGCGGTCGACGACACCGGTGGCCAGGCCGGCGAGCTTGCGGAACCAGCCCGGCCGCCGGTCCCAGCTGCTCTCGGTGACCCGGCAGCCCCCATTGGTCGCGACGAGGTCGTACTGCCAGCGGGCGATCGGAAGGACGGTGTGCCGCACCTCGAAGGCGAACGCGCGGCCGGGTTCGGCCTCGGTGACGGTGCACTTGGTGCGCCAGCGCTTGCCGCTGTTCTCGTTGTGCCCGACGAACACCGCGCCCTCGCGGACCGAATCGCCCTTGCGCAACTCCATCTGCGCGACCTCCTCGGCCAGCGACGCCAGTGTCGGCAGGTCGGTGATCAGTCCGTACACGACATCGGGTGAGGCGTCGATCTGCACGGTGGCGGTGGCCGAAGGTGTAGTCATCGGCTGATCATAATTGGCGGGCGCCACGGAGATTCGGAGACAATCGAGGAGTCAACTACACGCGGGCTCGGCAGGAGGCGATCATGCGAGTCGGAATCCCGACCGAGACCAAGAACAACGAATTCCGGGTCGCCATCACCCCGGCGGGCGTCGCCGCGTTGACCCAGCACGGCCACGAAGTACTGATCCAGGCCGGCGCCGGCGAGGGTTCGGCCATTGCCGACGAGAAGTTCAAGGCGGCCGGCGCCCAACTCACCGATACCGCCGAACAGGTCTGGGCGGAGGCGGATCTGGTGCTCAAAGTCAAGGAACCGCTGCCGGCCGAGTACGGCTATCTACGCTCGGGGCAGACCCTGTTCACCTATCTGCATCTGGCCGCGTCGCGCTCCTGCACCGACGCGCTGCTGACCTCCGGCGCCACCTCCATCGCCTACGAAACCGTCCAGACCGCCGACGGCGCACTGCCGTTGCTGGCGCCGATGAGCGAGGTCGCCGGACGGCTCTCGGCTCAGGTCGGCGCGTACCACCTGATGCGCACCGAAGGTGGGCGCGGTGCCCTGATGGGCGGGGTGCCCGGCGTCAAACCCGCTGATGTCGTTGTGATCGGCGGTGGTACAGCGGGATACAACGCGGCCCGGGTCGCCGGCGGCATGGGCGCGTCGGTCATGGTCCTGGACGTCAACCTCGGCAAGCTCCGGTTGCTCGACGCGGAGTTCGCCGGGCGCATCGGCACCCGTTACTCGTCGACCTATGAGTTGGTGGGTGCGGTCAAACGCGCCGACCTGGTGATCGGCGCGGTACTGGTACCGGGCGCCAAAGCTCCCAGCCTGATCTCGAATTCGCTTGTCGCACAGATGAAACCCGGCGCGGTGTTGGTGGACATCTCCATCGACCAGGGCGGTTGCTTCGAGGATTCGCGACCGACCACCCACGACGAGCCCACGTTCGCCGTGCACGAGACGTTGTTCTACTGCGTGGCCAACATGCCCAGCGCCGTCCCGAAGACGTCGACCTATGCGCTGACGAACGCGACCATGCCGTATGTGCTCAAGCTCGCCGACCTGGGCTGGCAGCGCGCGTGCCGATCGGATCCCGCTCTGGCCAAAGGTCTTTCGACGCATGCCGGTGCGCTGCTGGCCGACCATGTCGCCGAAGACCTGGGCCTGCCGTTCACCGACCCGGCCGGCGTGCTGACCGCAAACGGCTAGCGGATATAGGGCGCCAGGGCGGTGACAATGTCGGCGGCCGGCCCCGGCTGCACTTCCTTGTAGGCTTCGCCCGCCCACAGGTTGGTGCCGTGCGGATCCTCTTCCTGAATCGCGGCCGCCCGGATGGGCTTGGTCATCTGGTTGACCTCGGGATAGCCCAGCGGGGCCACGTGGTCGAGCAACCGGGTGAAGTTGTTCGCCAGCCCGCGCGCGTACCGGCCGGAGAACGCCCGGGTGACCACGGTCGCGTCGAACAACGGATTCTTCAGTGCGACACGGTAAGCCGGATGGGTGCCCGCTTCGTCGGAGAGCAACAGCGCGGTGCCCACCTGCGCCGCCACCGCCCCCCGCCGCAGCGCGGCCGCGATGTCTTCGACGGTGCCCAAGCCGCCGGCCGCGATCAGCGGAACATCGTGCATGCTGCCGATCCGCTCGAGCAGCTGGTGCAATGACTCGTTGCCCGGCTCCATGTCCGGTGCGAACGTGCCGCGGTGCCCGCCCGCTGCGGGCCCCTGCACCACCAGATTGTCGGCACCGGCCGCGACGGCGACACCGGCCTCATAGACCGAGGTCACCGTGATCGACACCAGCAGTCCCAGCGCGCTCAACCGACGAATGACGTCCGGCGGAGGTGCGCCGAAGGTGAACGACACCATCTCCGGACGGACGTCGGCGAGCACCTCGAGCTTGGCCTCCCAGTCGTCGTCATCACCGTAGACCGGCCGGCCGACGTCGACGTGGTAGTGATCGGCAACCTCTTCGAGGTCTTCTGCGTAGTACTCCAGGGCATTCCAGTCGGCGACGCTGGGTTGGGGCACGAACAGGTTGGCCCCGATCGGACCGGTGGTCGCGGCGCGCGCCGCGGCGATATCGGCGGCGAACTGATCGGCACTGAGATAACCGCCGGCGACGAAGCCGAGGCCGCCGGCGTTGGATACCGCCGCAGCCAGCGCCGGAGTACCCGGGCCGCCCGCCATCGGCGCACCGACGATAGGCGCGGCGATGTCCCAGAAACCCAGTACCATCGAGTTAACTTATCATTGCTCGAAGTTGTTGCGGCAGCGACCGTTTCGACTTGTACGGACCGAGGACGGCGGCCCCGAACGGTTTGCTCAACACCCGCTTGGCCACGGCGTTGACCTCGTCGAGGGTCACCCGGTCGATCTGGCGCAGCGTGTGCTCGATGCTGCGGTGCGCGCCGTAGTTCAGTTCGCTGCGGCCGATCCGGCTCATCCGTGAACCGGAATCCTCCAGTCCCAGCACCAGCCCGCCCCGCAGCGAGCCCTTGGCGATCCGACACTCGTCCTCGGTGATTCCTTCGCGCGCAACCGATTCCAGTACCGTGCCGGTCACCTTCAGCACGTCGGCGAACCGCTCCGGGAGGCAGGCCGCGTACACCGACAGCGCCCCGCTGTCGGCGAACAGGTCCAGCGCCGAGTAGACCGAGTAGGCCAGCCCGCGGGCCTCGCGCACCTCTTGGAACAGCCGCGACGACAGACCGCCGCCGAGTGCGGTGTGCAGCACGGACAGCGCCCAGCGGTGCTCCCAGCCGCGACCGGGGGTCCGCACGCCCAGCGAGATGTGCGTCTGCTCGGCGTCACGGCTGCCCAGCATCAGACCGGGTGCACCGTTCACCCGTCCCGCTCCCTTGCGCGGCGCCACCGGCTTACGGCCGCGGACCAGGCGCGCCCCGAAGTGCCGGCGCACCAACCCGACGACCTCGTCGTGGTCGACGTTGCCGGCCACCGCCACCACCATCCGCTCCGGCGTGTAGCGCCGCTGGTGAAACGAATGCAGTTGCGAGCGGGTCATCGCCGACACCGATTGCGCGCTGCCGATCACCGGCCGGCCCACCGGATGGTCGCCGAACAAAGCCGTCATGAACATGTCGGCCAGCGCGTCCTCGGGGTCGTCGTCGCGCATCGCGATCTCCTCGAGCACCACGTCGCGTTCGAGTTCGACGTCGTCGACGGCACACCGGCCGTTGAGCACCACGTCGGCCACCAGGTCGACGGCCAGCGTCAGGTCGCTGTCCAGGACATGCGCGTAATAGCAGGTGTGCTCTTTGGAAGTGAACGCGTTGAGCTCACCGCCGACGGCATCCATCGCCTGCGCGATGTCCACCGCGGTGCGGGTCGGGGTCGACTTGAACAGCAGGTGTTCCAGGAAGTGCGCGGCGCCGGCCACCGTGGTGCCCTCGTCGCGCGATCCGACCCCGACCCAGACGCCGACGGACGCCGACCGCACCGCCGGCAGGTATTCGGTGACGACCCGAAGACCGCCCGGCAGTGTGGTCCGGCGTACTGCCGTGCGGTCCGGGTCAGCTGCTGACCGGCGCGGCATCTGCCGGGGCGGCGGTCTCTGCAGCGGCCTCTTCGTCAACGAGCACCAGCGAGATCTTGCCCCGCTTGTCGATGTCGGCGATCTCCACGCGCAGCTTGTCGCCGACGTTGACCACGTCCTCGACCTTCGCGATGCGCTTGCCCCGGCCCAGCTTCGAGATGTGGACCAGGCCGTCACGGCCCGGGAGCAGCGACACGAACGCACCGAAATCGGTTGTCTTGACCACGGTTCCGAGGAACCGCTCACCCACAGTCGGCAGCTGCGGGTTGGCGATCGCGTTGATCCGGTCGATCGCGGCCTGCGCCGACGGGCCGTCGGTGGCGCCGACGAACACCGTGCCGTCGTCCTCGATGGAGATCTGCGCGCCGGTCTCCTCGGTGATCGCGTTGATCACCTTGCCCTTGGGTCCGATGACCTCGCCGATCTTGTCCACCGGGACCTTGATCGTGGTGACCCGCGGCGCGAACGGGCTCATCTCGTCGGGGCCGTCGATGGCCTCGGCCATCACCTCGAGAATGGTCAGTCGCGCGTCTTTGGCCTGTGCCAGCGCACCCGCCAGCACCTGTGACGGGATCCCGTCCAGCTTGGTGTCCAGCTGCAGCGCGGTGACGAAGTCCTTGGTGCCGGCGCACTTGAAGTCCATGTCGCCGAACGCGTCCTCGGCGCCCAGGATGTCGGTCAAGGTGACAAAACGACGTTCGGTCTCCCCGCCGTCAACTTCAATATCGTCGGACACGAGACCCATCGCGATCCCGGCGACCGGCGCCTTCAGCGGCACACCGGCGTTGAGCAGCGCCAGCGTGGACGCACACACCGAGCCCATCGACGTCGAGCCGTTGGAGCCCAGAGCTTCGGACACCTGCCGGATGGCGTACGGGAATTCCTCGACGCTGGGCAGCACCGGCATCAGCGCCCGCTCGGCCAGCGCGCCGTGCCCGATCTCACGCCGCTTGGGCGAGCCGACCCGGCCGGTCTCGCCGGTGGAGAACGGCGGGAAGTTGTAGTGATGCATGTAGCGCTTGGAGGTCTCCGGTCCCAGCGAGTCGATCTGCTGAGCCATCTTGACCATGTCCAATGTGGTGACCCCGAGGATCTGGGTCTCACCGCGCTCGAACAGCGCGCTGCCGTGTGCCCGCGGCACCACCGCGACCTCGGCGGACAGCGCGCGGATGTCGGTGATCCCGCGGCCGTCGATGCGGAAGTGATCGGTCAGGATGCGCTGACGGACCAGCTTCTTGGTCAGCGACCGGAACGCGGCGCTGACCTCCTTCTCGCGGCCTTCGTAGGTGCCGGCCAGGCGCTCGAGGACCTCGGCCTTGAGCTCGTCGGTGCGCTGGTCGCGCTCGGCCTTGCCGCCGATGGTCAGCGCCTTGGTCAGCTCGTCGGTGGCCACCGAGGCCACCGAGTAGTAGACGTCTTCCTCGTAGGGCGGGAAGACCGGGTAGTCGTTGGTCGGTTTTGCCGCCGCGTCGGCCAGTTCCTGCTGCGCGGTGCACAGCGCGGCGATGAACGGCTTGGCCGCTTCCAGGCCCTCGGCAACGATCGTCTCGGTCGGCGCCTGCGCTCCGCCCTCGACCAGCTCGATGACCTTCTCGGTGGCCTCGGCCTCGACCATCATGATCGCTACGTCATCATCGACTTTGCGACCCGCCACCACCATGTCGAACACCGCCCGCTCGAGCTGCTCGACCGTCGGGAAGGCGACCCAGGTGCCGTCGATCAGCGCCACCCGCACGCCGCCGACCGGACCGGAGAACGGCAGCCCACCCAACTGGGTCGACGCCGACGCCGCGTTGATCGCCAGCACGTCGTACAGGTCATTGGGGTCCAGGCTCAGGATCGTCACCACGACCTGGATCTCGTTGCGCAGACCGTCGACGAACGACGGGCGCAGCGGCCGGTCGATGAGCCGGCAGGTCAGGATCGCGTCGGTGGACGGCCGGCCCTCGCGGCGGAAGAACGAGCCGGGGATGCGGCCGGCGGCGTACATCCGCTCCTCGACGTCCACCGTCAGCGGGAAGAAGTCGAAGTGCTCCTTGGGGTTCTTGCTGGCGGTCGTCGCCGACAGCAGCATGTTGTCTTCGTCGAGATAGGCGACCACCGCGCCGGCGGCCTGCTGGGCCAACCGGCCCGTCTCGAAACGGATGGTGCGGGTGCCGAAGCTCCCGTTGTCGATGGTGGCGGTCGTTTCGAACACGCCTTCTTCAATTTCAGTCGCAGACATACGTCTGTGCGGCCTCTCTGGTCATTCGCTGTTTCGCGTACGTCACGCGGAAACCCAGAGGGCGGTCACCAACCTGGATGCGGCTACGGCCGTCGATCGAAGCGGCCGACCTTTCCCAGATCCGGGGAGCCCGGCAGCCACTACCGAAGACCGCCCGATTCAGGCAGCTCCCTTGATACGCAGTGACCCGCTGGAACGGCACACGCGGGTCTGCGTGAACCGCACCGAGGTGCTTGGGCCGATCCGGCCCAGAACGCACTCACTCTACACCGGCTAACTCGTCATATCGGCAGGACGACCCCTACAGCCTCTAGTTTCCGGGTCCGGCGGTGACGTTCTCCACGCACACCGCGAACCTCCGCTGGGCATAGGTGTAACCCAGACCGCTCGCGCACTGGTCGACACCGGCCTGCGGGTCGAGGTCTCTGAGGATCTGGGTGGCGCGCTGCCGGTGCGGCGCGGCGGTGTCGCTGCACTCGACCCGGACCGGGTCGGTGGTGTGCTGCGGGTCAACGCTCATACATCCGCCGACCACCCAGTCGATGTCCAGGCACAGGGTGTTGTCAGCGCCGCTGACCGAGTTGTGCACCGAGTAGGACGAGTCGACGTCGGCGGGGCACTTGACGTCACCGCTGACGAGCGCGGCGACTTTGAAGTTGGATTCCCGGCTGCCGCACACCGCTTTCGTCGCTTGCGGGCGGTCGGCCGTACCGCCGAGCTTCAGACAGTCCCCCACTTTGACGTCGGCGAGGTCGGGCCCACCGGGCCGTGCCGAACATCCCGTCAATGCGCCGGCGACCAGAGCCAGGACAACCCCGGTGAAGGCGGCGCGCACGACGCCACGCGTCAGCGGCGCAGACCCAGCCGTTCGATCAGCGAACGGTAACGCTCGACGTCGACCTGGGTGAGGTACTTGACCAGCCGCTTGCGCCGGCCGACCAGCAGCAACAGGCCGCGCCGCGAGTGGTGGTCGTGCTTGTGCACCTTCAGGTGCTCAGTCAGATCCGCGATCCGCCGGGTCAGCAGCGCGATCTGGGCTTCCGGCGATCCGGTGTCGGTCTCGTGCAGCCCGTAGGACTTCAGAATTTCTTTTTTCTGCTCGGCGGTAAGCGCCACGAAGACATCTCCATCAATAGGTCCGCGATCAAGATCGAAGGGCGCGGCCACCGCGAACCGCAGCGCACGCCGTCGGGCAGTCTAACAGCGGCGGGCCGCCACCATCTAACCCGTGGCGGTCGCAAGCGCGGCGAAGCCGGGCGCGGCGGGCCGCCACCATCTAACCCGTGGCGGTCGCAAGCGCGGCGAAGCCGGGCGCGGCGGGCCGCCACCATCTAACCCGTGGCGGTCGCAAGCGCGGCGAAGCCGGGCGCGGCGGGCCGCCACCGTCTAACCCGTGGCGGTCGCAAGCGCGGCGAAGCCGGGCGCGGCGGGCCGCCACCATCTAACCCAGCAGTTTGCGGGTGCGTTTGGTGTCCTTGCCGATCTCGACGACCAGATCGTCGATCGAATCGAACTTCTTCTGCCCGCGGATGCGCGCGACGAAGTCCAGCGCGACGTGCTGGCCGTACAGGTCGGCTTCGGTGTCCAGGACGAAGGCCTCCACCGTGCGGGTACGCCCGGAGAAGGTCGGGTTGGTGCCTACCGACACCGCCGCCTCGTACCGCTCGCCGGGCACGACGGTGCCGGTGGCCGGTCCGTGCCCGAGCACGGTGAACCAGGCCGCGTAGACGCCGTCGGCCGGGATCGCCGAATACATCGGCGGCGCCACATTGGCGGTGGGATACCCCAGCTCGAGCCCGCGCCCGTAACCCCGCACCACGACGCCCTCCACCCGATGCGGCCTACCCAGGGCCTCGGCCGCCGCCACCACATCGCCGGCGTCCACGCAGGACCGGATGTAGGTCGAGGAGAACGTCACGTTCTCGTTGCTGTGGTGCTCGGACAGCAGCGACACCGACTCCACCGCGAAACCGAACCGCTCGCCGGCCCGGCGCAGCGTTTCGACGTTGCCGGCCGCCTTCTTGCCGAACGTGAAGTTCTCCCCCACGACCACTTCCACTACATGCAAGTTCTCCACGAGGAGTTCGTGCACGTAGCGGTCCGGCGTGAGCTTCATGAAATCGGTGGTGAACGGCATTACCAGGAAGACGTCGATGCCCAACTCTTCGACCAGCTCGGCGCGGCGGGTGAGTGTCGTGAGCTGCGCCGGGTGGCTACCGGGGTAGACCACTTCCATCGGGTGCGGGTCGAAGGTCATCAGCACCGACGGGACACCGCGGGCGCGGGCGGCCTTGACCGCGTGCGCGATCAACTCGGCGTGCCCGCGATGCACACCGTCGAAAACCCCTATGGTCAGCACGCATCTGCCCCAGTCCGTGGGGATCTCGTCCTGGCCGCGCCACCGCTGCACGACCGCAAGCCTACGGCGTCGACGAAGGCGCTCCGATAACGCCGAGACACCAAATCAGGCGAGCTCGGATCCCGCGGGCCTAAACTTTCTTGCTGTGAGGGCTGACGAGGAGCCGGGCGGGCTCACCGCGGTTGCCCAGGACTATCTCAAAGTCATCTGGACGGTCCAGGAGTGGTCGCGAGAGAAGGTCAGCACCAAGCTGCTGGCGGAAAAGATCGGGGTCTCCGCCAGCACCGCGTCGGAATCCATCCGCAAGCTCGCCGAGCAGGGTCTGGTCGACCACGCGAAGTACGGTGCGGTGACGCTGACGGCGTCCGGACGGCGTGCGGCGCTGGCGATGGTGCGCCGGCACCGGCTGCTGGAAACGTTCCTGGTCGACGAGCTCGGCTACGGCTGGGACGAGGTGCACGACGAAGCTGAGGTGCTCGAGCACGCGGTGTCGGATCGGCTCATGGCCCGCATCGACGCCAAGCTCGGCTTCCCCCGTCGCGATCCGCACGGTGACCCGATCCCGGCGCCCGACGGTCAGGTTCCGACGCCGCCGGCCCGGCAACTGTGGGCCTGCGACGACGGCGAGACCGGGACGGTGGCCCGCATCTCCGACGCGGACCCGGAGATGCTGCGTTACTTCGACAGTGTGGGGATCAGCCTGGACTCGCAGCTGCGGGTGCTGACCCGGCGCGAGTTCGCCGGGATGATCTCGATCGCTATCGAAGCCGACGACGGCGCGGCGACCACGGTGGAGTTGGGCAGTCCGGCGGCGCGGGCGATCTGGGTGGTGGCCTGAGCCGCGGCGACCTGGCCTAGGTGATGTGGGGTCAGCGCTCGGCGCGCTGGTAGGCGGTGACGACGGCCGCGCCGCCGAGACCGATGTTGTGTTGCAGTGCGGCCGTGACGTTTTCGACCTGCCGCTTATCCGCGGTGCCGCGCAGCTGCCAGGTCAGCTCCGAGCACTGCGCCAGCCCGGTCGCGCCCAGCGGGTGCCCCTTGGAGATCAGCCCACCCGACGGGTTCACCACCCAGCGGCCGCCGTAGGTGGTCTGTTCGTCGTCGATCAGCTTCGGCGCCTCACCCTCGCCGCACAGCCCCAACGCTTCGTAGAGCAGCAGCTCGTTGGCCGAGAAGCAGTCGTGCAGCTCGATCACCTGGAAGTCGTCGGGCCCGAGACCGGACTGCTGGTAAACCTGTTGCGCGGCTTGAACATTCATGTCGTAGCCGATGACGTTGCGGGCACTGCCGTCGAAGGTGGATTCGAAGTCGGTGGTCATCGCCTGCCCGACGATCTCCACTGCCTGCCCGGCCAGGCCGTGGCGGGCCACGTAGTCATCACTGGCCAGCACCACCGCGGCCGAGCCGTCGGAGGTCGGCGAGCACTGCAGTTTGGTCAGTGGGTCGCTGATCACCTTGGCGGCCAGGATGTCTTCGAGGGTGTACTCGTCCTGGAACTGCGCGTAGGGATTGTTGACCGAGTGCTTGTGGTTCTTGAAGCCGATCTTCGCGAAGTGCTCGGCGGTGGTGCCGTACTTCTTCATGTGCTCGCGGCCGGCCGCGCCAAACATCCACGGCGCCACCGGGAATGCGAACTCGTCGATCTCGGCCAGCGCCTTGATGTGGTTGCCCAACGGCGACTCGCGGTCGGCGGCGCCGCCCTGCAGGGCGCCGGGCTGCATCTTCTCGAAGCCCAGTGACAGCACGCAGTCGGCCAGTCCGCCCCGGATGGCCTGCGCGCCGAGATAGAGCGCGGTGGACCCCGTCGAGCAGTTGTTGTTGACGTTGACGATCGGGATGCCGGTCATGCCGAGTTCGTAGAGGGCACGCTGCCCCGACGTGGAGTCACCCGAGCAGTAGCCGACGTAGCCCTGCTCGATCTCGGAGTAGTCGACACCGGCGTCCTGCAGCGCCTTGGTGCCGGACTCCTTGGCCATCTGGGGGTAATCCCAACCTTCGCGGCGGCCCGGTTTTTCGAATTTCGTCATCCCGACGCCGACGACGAACACTTTGTTGGTTGCTTTAGGCATCGTTGCCCCTCTCGAACGGCTTTGACTCAGTCTGCAATGCGCCGAAGCCAAGCTGCTTGCCGGGTCAGCTTTTTCTGTGACCCACGACATATTGGGAATCTATTCGACGCTCTTCAACTTGACCCCGACGTAACGCAAGCGTCCTAGGAGGTCGTCGAGATGAGCACAGCAATCCTGAGCGGGAGGCGAGCACTGGTCACCGGTGGTTCGCGCGGCATCGGCGCCGAGATCGTCCGCCGCCTGGCGGCAGACGGTGCCGCAGTGGCATTCACCTACGCGTCATCGGCAACCAATGCCGAAAAACTGGTTGCCGACGTGACGGCCGGTGGCGGCAAAGCGGTCGCGATCCAGGCAGATGCTGCCGACCCGGCCCAGATCGCCGCGGCGGTCGATCGGACCGTCGCCGAACTCGGCGGCCTGGATGTGCTGGTGAACAACGCCGGCACCATTCACATCGCACCTATCGATGACTTCGATGCCGAGCAGTTCGAGCGGCTGGTGTCCATCAACATCGGCGGCGTCTTCTGGGCCATCCGCAGCGCGATCAAGCATCTGCACGAGGGTGCGCGGATCATCAACATCGGCAGCATCAACGCCGACCGGATACCGGGACCCGGGGTCTCGGTGTACGGGATGACCAAGGGTGCGGTGTCGTCGCTGACCCGCGGATTGGCCCGCGAACTCGGCCCGCGCGGCATCACCGTGAACAACGTGCAGCCCGGTCCGATCAACACCGAGATGAACCCCGACGAAGGCGAATTCGCCGACAGCTTAAGGTCTCTCGTCGCGCTCGGCCGCTACGGGCACACCAGCGACATCGCTGCCATCGTCAGCTTCCTGGCGGGCCCCGAGTCCGGATTCGTGACCGGCGCAAACCTGAACGTCGACGGCGGATTCACCGCCTAGCTCAGGGTCGCGGGGCGGATCACCACCACCGACTTGGTACGCGAACCTTCGTCGCGCAGCAACGCGATCACCCGCCCGTCCGGGGCGGCCCCGGCGTACACGCCCTCGATACCGGCCGGGGACAGCGCCCGGCCGTTGGCGGCGGCGTCGACCTCGCCGGCATCGAGGTCCCGGCGCGCAAACATCAGCAGGCACGCCTCGTCCAGGCTGAGGCTCAGTCGCGGCCGCTCAGCCAATTCGTCGAGCGTGACCGCGTGACTCAGATCGAAACGGCCAACCCGGTTGCGCCGCAACGCCGTCAGGTGAGCGCCCACCCCGAGCGCGTCACCCAGGTCGCGGGCCAGCGCGCGGATGTAGGTGCCCGACGAACAGTCCACCTCCACGTCGAGATCGACCAGGTCTCCTGAGCGCCGCACCGCCAGCACCTCGAAGCGGTCGATGCGCACCGGGCGTGCCGCCAGCTCGACGGCCTCACCGGCCCGGGCCAGCTGATAGGCGCGACGGCCGCCGACCTTGATCGCGCTGACCGCCGAGGGGACCTGGTCGATGTCGCCGCGCAAGGCCCCCACCGCGTCGGCAATCACATCGTCGGTGACGTGCGCGGCCGAAACAGATTGCAGCAGCACACCTTCGGCATCTTCGGTGGAGGTGCGCTGGCCCAGCCGGATGGTGGCCGCGTACGACTTCGAGGTCGCGGTGAGCAGTCCGAGGATTTTGGTGGCCCGCTCGACACCGATCACCAGCACCCCGGTGGCCATCGGATCCAGCGTCCCGGCGTGACCGACCCGGCGGGTACCGAAGATCCGCCGGCACCGCCCCACCACGTCGTGGCTGGTGATGCCGGCCGGTTTGTCGACGATCACCAGCCCGGCGTCGCTCATAACACGATGGCGGTCAGCACCAGGCCGCTCTCCACCGACCAGCGCCCAGCCAGCGATGTCAACGGCGGCCCGGACAGCGCGGCCGGATCGATCAGGATGCGGGACACGAATCGCCCGCTGGATTCGGAGTCGGCCGAGAACGTGATGTGGGCGTCCTCGAACCCCAACCAACGGTTGGTCAGCGGAAACCAGGCTTTGTATGTTGCTTCCTTGGCGCAGAACAGGATTCGGTCCCAATGCAGGCCCGATGGCACGGCCCGGGGGATCTCGATGCGCTCGGCGGGCAGGCTGATCGCGTCCAGCACGCCGTTGGGCAGCACGTCGTGCGGTTCAGCGTCGATTCCGATCGATCGCACGGCACCCCGACGTCCGACGACCGCGCCCCGGTACCCGGTGCAGTGCGTGAGGCTGCCCACGACACCGTCGGGCCAGCGTGGTTCGCCCTTGTCGCCCTTGAGGATTGGCACCGGCGCCACCCCGAGCTCACCGAGGGCGACGCGGGCGCAGTGCCGTACCGTGATGAACTCGTTGCGGCGCTTGGCCACCGACTTGGCGATCAGCGGCTCCTCCTCCGGCAGCGGGGCCAGCCCGGGCGGGTCGGAATACAACTCGGCGTAAGCCATGTCCTCGACCAGCGTGCCGGGCAACACCGTCGACACCAGCATGCGCGCCGTCACCGATTCTGCCGCTGCCGCAACCGTTCCCGGAACTGGGTGGCCTGCGCCTTCATCTCGGGCGTGATGACGAAATGGCCACCGAAGTCGTTGAGGTAGCCCGGCGCGTACTGCGGATCCGGCAGCACCTGGCGCAGCCAGCTGTAGGGCTTGCGGCGCCGCCACTCCCGCGGATAACCCACCGACACCTCTTCGAACCGCACGTCGTCGTACCAGGTGGTGCGCGGAATGTGCAGGTGGCCATACACCGAGCAGACCGCGTTGTAGCGGGTGTGCCAGTCGGCGGTCTTGGTGGTTCCGCACCACAGCGAGAACTCCGGGTAGAACAGCGCGTCGCACGGGTCGCGCACCAGCGGAAAGTGGTTCACCAGGACGGTCGGCTGCATCCAGTCCAGCTGCTCGAGGCGCGCGCGGGTCTTGGCCACCCGGTCGCGGCACCAGGCGTCGCGGGTGGCGTAGGGCTCCGACGAGAGCAGGAACTCGTCGGTGCACACCACGTTGCGTTCCTTGGCGATCGCCATACCTTCGGCTTTGCTCTGCGCTCCGGCCGGCAGGAAGCTGTAGTCGTAGAGCAGGAACATCGGCACGATGGTGGCCGGCCCGCCCCGCTCGGTCCAGACGGGGAACGGGTGCTCGGGGGTGACGACGCCCATCTCGTCGCACATGTTGACCAGATAGTCGTACCGTGCGCGCCCGAAGATCTGCATCGGGTCCCGGTTGGTGGTCCACAACTCGTGGTTGCCCGGCACCCAGATCACCTTCGCGAACCGGCGGCGCAGCAGGTCCAGCGCCCAGCGGATCTCGTCGGTGCGTTCGGCGACGTCGCCGCAGACGATCAGCCAGTCGTCCGGCGACGACGGGTGCAGCGACTCGGTGACGGGCTTGTTGCCCAGGTGGCCGGTGTGCAGGTCGGAAACGGCCCACAGCGTCGGCTGCCCTGCCTCATGTCCTGCCACGACTCACCAGCCTAGCGACCGGACGTCACTGGTTTCGCTGTGACCGCGCGGAGCCGGCTTGTACACTCCCGGCAATAGTGCCGCCAACAGCAGGGGGTTTCGTGTTCGCCAAGGTGCGTCTGGCTGCAGCGTTCGGTGCGGTGGCCACAGCGGTCACAGTGGGGGTGGCGGGCTGGCAGTACGGTCCGCCTCCGGCCCAACGCGGCCACGTCGAGTTGCGATCGACCGCCGCGCCGATGCAGACCACGATGAAAAGCCCGATCGTGGAGACGCAGGACCCGAGCCCGTTCGATCCGTGCAAGGACATCCCGTTCGAGGCGGCGCAGCGACTGGGCCTGGCATTCACGCCGCCGCAACCCCAGGAGGGGCTGCGCTGCCAGTTCGACGCGGGCAACTATCAGCTGGCCGTGGAACCGATCGTCTGGCGGACCTACGCCCAGACGCTGCCGCCGGACGCCATCGAGACCACGATCCAGGGGCACCGGGCCGCGCAGTACTGGGTGATGAAACCCACGTACCACAACAGCTTCTGGTACATCTCCTGCATGGTGACGTTCAAGACCAGCTACGGGGTGATTCAACAGTCGCTGTTCTACTCCACGGTCTACTCCGAACCCGACGTCGACTGCCCTTCGACGAACCTGCAGCGGGCCAACGAACTCGCTCCCCTCTACAAGTTCTGAGCCGTTTCCCTAACCTGGGCAGGGTGAGCACTACAGCGATAGACGAGCCGAGACTGCGCACTCGGGTAGCTGGTGTCGGCGGCAAGGTCGCTATGGGTGCACTGGGCCGGGCGCTGGGCCTGCCACGGGCGAGAACGGGCTACACCGTGCAGCAGGTGCGGATCCCGATGCGCGACGGCGTGCACCTGGTCGGCGACCACTACGCACCGCAGACGTCCAAACCGGCCGGCACGCTGCTGGCCCGCGGCCCCTACGGCCGCGGATTTCCGTTCTCACTGGCCTTCGCCCGCCTGTACGCCGCCCGCGGGTACCACGTCGTGCTGCAGAGCGTGCGCGGCACCTTCGGGTCCGCCGGCGACTTCGAGCCGATGGCCAACGAAGCCGCCGACGGCTCCGACACGGTGGAATGGCTGCGCCGTCAGCCGTGGTTCACCGGCCGCTTCGCCACCGTGGGTCTGTCCTACCTCGGCTTCACCCAGTGGGCGCTGCTGCAGGATCCGCCGCCGGAGTTGGCGGCGGCGGTGATCACGGTGGGTCCGCACGACTTCCGGGACTCGGTGTGGAGCACCGGCACGTTCGCGGTGAACGATTTCCTGGGCTGGAGCGCTATGGTCGCCCGCCAGGAGGATCCCGGCCGCATCCGGACCGGTATCCGTCAGCTGCGCGCCCCTCGCAAGGTGGCGCGTGCCGTCGGTGAGGTGCCGCTGGGCCCGGCCGCGCGGGCGTTGCTCGGCGCGGGGGCGCCGTGGTTCGAATCGTGGGTCGAACACACCGACGCCCACGACCCGTTCTGGGACCGGCTGCGCTTCCCCGACGCGCTGGACCGGGTGGACGTGCCGGTGCTGTTGCTCAGCGGGTGGCAGGACATCTTCCTGCGCCAGACCTTGCAGCAGTATCGGCACCTGCAAGACCGGGGCGTCAACGTGGCGCTGACGGTCGGTCCGTGGACGCACACCCAGATGCTGTTCCAGGGAATGCCGACCTGTGCGCGCGAAACGCTGGACTGGCTCGACACGCACCTCGGCGGCGCACCCGAACTACGCCGTCCCAGCCCGGTGCACGTGTTCGTCGCCGGCCGGGGTTGGCGGCATCTGCCCGACTGGCCGCCGGCGACCACCGATCAGGTGTTTTTTCTGCAGCCCTACGGGCATCTGGGCGACACGCCGCCGACGACCAAGACGCGGCCGGCGAACTTTCATTACGACCCGGCCGACCCGACGCCGACCACCGGCGGTCCGCTGCTCTCGCCGAAAGGTGGCTACCGCGACGACACCCGCCTGGCGTTGCGCGACGACGTGCTCAGCTTCACCGGCACCACCCTCACCCACGACCTGGACGTGTACGGGAACCCCGTCGTCGAGCTGGAGCACAGCGCCGATAACCCCAACGTCGACCTGTTCGTCCGGGTCAGCGAGGTCGACGCAAAAGGCAAGTCCCGCAACGTCAGCGACGGTTACCGCCGGCTGGCCACCGACGAGTCGGGCACCCGCCGCGTCACCATCGAACTCGATGCCATCGCGCATCGATTCGCCGCCGGGTCCCGCATCAGGGTGCTGATCACCGGCAGCTGGTTCCCCCGCTACGCGCGCAACCTGGGCACCGAGGAGCCGATGCTGACCGGGCATCAGCTGCGCCCTGCCACGCACTCGGTGCATTTCGGTGAATCCCGGCTAGTGCTGCCGGTGCAACGAAGATCAGCCGACGGCGGCGCGGACTCGGTCGGCGACCTCGGCTAATGCAGCGTCGTCGTGCAGCGGTTCGGTCAGGGTGGGCGTGACGGGCAACTCCACCCAGCTGGTGCAGCCGGCGTAGTCGGGAGTGCGGCTCAGCCGCACCGGCCCGGTGAGCGGGATCGCGTTGACCACGAGCACGGCGAGCTTGTGTTTGGGCCGAAAGTCCAGCCGGTCGGCTTGCACCGAATCGGCGGTCCAGATGTGCAGATCCTCGATCTGCGCCAGCCCCTCCGGCCGGTTGACTGCCAGCGCCGCAACGACTTTGGCCGCAGCCCGGATCGTGACGTGCTCGTCGGTGCTGTCTTCGGCCGCCCGTTCCAGTAAGCCCTGGTGCTCAGGCCGCACGCGCTGGGCGTGGCTGTGCGCGACCGTCGGGAACAGCAGGAACTCGCGGGCCGCGACGTCGAACCGCTTCTCGCCGACGCCGCCTTTGCGCAACAGGATCCTCTGACGCCCGTCGAGCAGGGCGTGCACAGCGGCGCTCCACTCTTTGAGCGCGGGACTCATTGCAATCTGGCCAGCACCTCGGGGCGGCGGAGCGGCGGCACCGTCCTGGGCGGTTGCCGGCGTTGCGGCAGCGCCTCCAGCAACCGCGTGGTGGTCGCCGTGACCTCGGCGACCGCTGCTTCGAACGCGGCTTCGTTGACCGCCGACGGGCGGGTGATGCCGCTGACCTTGCGCACATACTGGCGCGCCGCGGCCGCGACTTCCTCGGGTGTGGCGGGCGGCTCCAGCCCGCGCAATTCGGTGATGTTCCGGCACATGGCGTCCACGATAGGCGGGCGAATACCAGTTACCAGACGGCAACCGGTCGTGGGTGTCGATGACTCCGCAGCTTGCGATCCTTGGTCACCAGTCGCCAGCCATGCTCGACAGCGCAGGCGTAGATCAGGCGGTCAGCGGGGTCACCCGGGAACGACGAGGGAAGCGAGACCGCAGTCGCGGCCACGGCCGGCGTGATACCGATCGTGCGCACATTTTCGGCGAGCTGTTGTAGCCACGTTCGCACAGGGATCGTCAGCAGGATGCGTTCGTGCTCGGCAAGCCAGGCAAGTTCGAACCACGTGATCGCGGCAACGGCCAGCTCGTCGGCTTGTTCGACGGCTTGGCGCGCCGATTTGCTCAGGCGCGCCGGCTCGGCCGACCACCAATGCAGCACGTGCGAGTCGAGCAACACGGTGGTCACGAGACGTCCCAGGAAACATCGGTGCCGAAGAGTTCATCCTCTTCGACGGCGCTCATCGCCCTGCCGGACATCCGCCCCTTGAGCGCGTGCGCGCCGCGCGCACCGACCAATCGGGCCACCGTACGGCCATGTTTGGTGATCTCGATTTCCTCACCGTCGGCGACTTCGTCGAGCAGGGCCAGAATCTTTGCTTTGACGTCAGTGGCGGTCATAGTTCTGGTCATGGTGTTAGTTTACTGGGCTGCCCTGCGCGATTGACTACGGTGAGACCATGACCGACGACATCCTGCTGATAGACACCGACGAGCGGGTGCGCACCCTGACGCTGAACCGCCCGCAGTCGCGCAATGCGCTGTCCGCCGCGCTGCGCGACCGGTTCTTCGGCGCGCTGGCCGACACCGAAACCGACGACGACGTCGACGTCGTCATCGTCACCGGCGCCGACCCGGTGTTCTGCGCCGGACTGGACCTCAAGGAATTGGGTGGGCAGACCGCGCTACCCGACATCTCCCCGCGCTGGCCGGCGCTGACCAAACCGGTGATCGGCGCCATCAACGGCGCCGCGGTCACCGGCGGACTTGAACTGGCGCTGTACTGCGACATCCTGATCGCCTCCGAGCAGGCCAGGTTCGCCGACACGCACGCCCGGGTGGGTCTGCTGCCCACGTGGGGGCTGAGCGTGCGACTGCCACAGAAGGTGGGCGTCGGCATGGCCCGGCGGATGAGCATGACCGGCGACTACCTTTCGGCCGCCGACGCGCTGCGCGCCGGGCTGGTCACCGAAGTCGTGCCGCATGACCAGCTGCTGCCGACCGCGCGCGGGGTCGCGGCGTCCATCGTGGGCAACAACCAGGACGCGGTGCGTGCGTTGCTGGCGTCCTACCATCACATCGACGACGCGCAGATCGGCGGCGGGCTGTGGCTGGAAGCCGCTGCGGCACGGCAGTTCCGGACCAGCGGGGACGACATCGCCGCCAATCGGGAAGCGGTGTTGCAACGCGGACGGTCGCAGGTGCGTTAGCCCAGGCGAGTTTCGGTCGCGCTGTCGAAGAACCGCACCTCATGCGGGTGCGGCGCGATGGCCAACGACTCCCCTGCCCTGACCGCGGTGCGCCTGTCGGTGCGGAACACGATTCGCCCGGCGCGGGGTGACCAGCTCTCCTCCGGCCGCGGCGTCGCGTAGACGAAGGATTCGAAGCCGAGTTCTTCGACCAGTTCGACCTGTACGCTCACCGAACCTGGTGCGCCCGGGGTGGTGACGTCCCACGACTCGGGCCGCACACCGAGCAGCACCCGGCCGTTCGTGCCGCCGGGCACCGGTATCGCCAGAGCGGGAGAGGTGACTGCGCCGTCGGTGACCTCGGCGTCGATCAGGTTCATCGACGGAGCCCCGATGAAGGTCGCCACGAACGTGTTAGCCGGGTTGTCGTACAGCGCGCGGGGGGTGTCGACCTGTTGCAGCACACCATCTTTGAGCACGGCGACCCGGTCCCCCATCGTCATCGCCTCCACTTGGTCGTGCGTGACGTAGACGGTGGTGGTGCCCAGTCGGCGCTGCAATGCGGAGATCTGCGATCTGGTGCTGACCCGTAGTTTGGCGTCCAGGTTCGACAGCGGCTCGTCCATGCAGAACACCTGCGGCCGTCGCACGATCGCCCGGCCCATCGCCACCCGTTGGCGTTGCCCGCCGGACAGCTTCGCCGGCTTACGGTCAAGCAGCTCGGTCAGTTCCAACATGGTGGCAACTTCTCGGACACGCCGGCGGGTGTCAGCGCGTGACATCCCCGCATTGCGCAGCGCGAACCCCATATTGGCAGCCACCGTCATGTTCGGGTAGAGCGCGTAGTTCTGGAAAACCATTGCGACGTCGCGCGCCCGCGGCGGCAAGTGGGTGACGTCCACGTCGCCGATCGTGATCTGGCCGCTCGCAACGGATTCCAGTCCGGCCAGCATGCGCAAGGTGGTGGACTTGCCACAGCCGGAAGGTCCGACCAATACCAGGAATTCGCCGTCGGCAATATCCAGGCTCAGGTTGTCCACTGCCAGCTCGGCTGCGCCCGGGTAGCGGTGCGAGACCGCGCGGTAGCGGACTTCAGCCATGGCGCATATCCGATAGCTTCCGCTTGATTTGACGGTCGTAGATGACCTGCAATTGCTTTTCGATGCCGCTGAATGTCGCTGTCACGTCGGATCCCTTCAGCCCGATGGTTTCCAGACCCGCCGCGATGATGCGGTCCGCGCCCGGCAGGAAGACACGCGCGTAGTCTTGCGGCCGGGTATGCGGCAGCTGGTCGAAAGCTACTCGCGCATTGGGGTTTTCGGCCAGATACTGCTGTTCGCTCGGATCGTCGGCCGCCGACTTTCGCACCGCGAGATAGCCGGTGTGCTGACTGAAGTAGACGGTGGACCGCGGACTGGTGATGTAGGCAATGAACTTGAGCGCGTTGAGTTTTCGTTCGTCGGACAGCTTGGCCGGGATGGCCAGCCCGGCGCCGCCGGTCGGGCAGGCGGGCGCGCCGCCGGGACCGCTCGGCAGCGGCGCCACCCCGAAGTCGAATCCAGCCGCGGCGGTGATGCCCACGAGCGCGCCCGTCGATGCCACCGCGGAGGCGAGGATGCCGGTGGCGAACTCGTTGGCGACATTGTTGGCGACTACTGCGTAACGCCCGCCATGAGTGGAGTCCCGCAGGAAGTTGCCCGCTGCGATGGTCGCCGGATCGGTGAACTTCAGCGTCCACTTGTCGGAGTACGCGCCGCCGAACGCCCAAATCGGACCCTCGAATGTCCAGGAGATCCCTTCGGAATTCGCCCAACCATGCGCCCAGTTGCGGGGCCCGACCACCCGTTGCAACCGGGGCCCCCATTCCGCGAACTCCGGCCACGAGACGGGTCCGCGATCCGGCAGGCCGGCGCGTTCCCATACCGCTTTGTTGTAGTAGAACAGCGGCGTCGAGCGCGCATAGGGCAGCGCGTAATGGTGGCCGTCGAACTCGTAGTCGGCCAGCAGCGAGTCCACATAATCCGAAGTGTCCAGGCCGACCTGGCGCCAGAGTTCGTCCAGTGGCGTGAGGACACCGCTCAGCGCGAAATGGAACCACCAACGATCGTCTAGCACAACGACATCGGGAACATCGGTGCCGATGAGCGCGGCGTTGAACTTCTGCGCCACCTCGTCGTAGTCCTTGCCGGCGTCGATCAACTTGACCTGCAGGTCAGGGAACTTCTGCTCGAAGCGAGCGATCAACTCTCGCTCCACCGCGGTCGACATCCCCGGGTGATTGGACCAGAAGGAGATGGGCCCGTTTCCGGATTTGATCGTGCCGTTACCGCCCATCCCCGCGCACCCGGCTGTCACACCGGCCGCGCCGATCAGCCCGAGAAATTGCCTGCGGTCGAAGGTATGCACGGCTACCCTTTGACCGCGCCCGACGTGAGGCCCTTGATCATCTGCCGTTGCAGCGCGATGAAGATGAGCAGGATCGGCAGCATCGCCAGCAGCGTCACCGCCATGACCGGACCCCAGTTGGTCACTCCTTCTGCTTGCTGGAGGAACGTCAGCCCCACCGGCAGGGGTGCTACCGATTCGTCGTCGGCCATCAGGAATGGCCAAAGGTATTCGTTCCATTCGTTGACGACGGTGATGATGCCGAATGCCACCATGGTGGGTCCCGACATCGGCAGCACCACGCGCAACAGCAGTTGCCACCAGCGTGCGCCGTCCATCCGGGCCGCTTCGATGACCTCGGTAGGCAACGACAGGAAGTGGTTGCGCATCAGGAAAGTTCCGAACGCGCCACCGGCCAGCGGCAGGATGATGCCGGGAAAGGTGTTGCGCAGTCCCAATTGAGAGATCAACGCGTAGTTGGAGATCACCGTGATCTGATTGGGCACCATCAGCGCGGCGATGATCACCAGGAACACCGCGTTGCGGCCCGGAAAGTGCAGGAACACCAGTCCGAACGCGCTCAGGACGCCGAGCACGAACTTCACCGCCGCCAGCGCGGTGGTGAGGATCACCGAGTTGCGCAGGTAGGTCCAGAACGGAATCTGTTGCGTGGCAGTCCGATAATTCTGCGGGTGCCAGTGCGGCGGCCACCAGGTCGTCGGCTGCGAATAGATGTCCGGCTGATCCTTGAACGAGGTGAAGAACACGAACGCCAGCGGCCCGGCAACCAGCGCCACCACCAGCAGCATGGCCGCATAACCCAGAAAACGTGCGGATGTCATTGGCGGTCAGCCCGATCCATTACTCGCACCTGGTAGTAGGTGATCGCCAGCAGCACCAGGAACATGACGGTGGCTACGGTGGCACCGTAGCCGGCACGGAAGTTGCGGAAGGTCTCCAAATACACCTGGAAGACCATCGTGGTGGTGCCGGTGCCCTCCGGACCCCCGCGAGTCATGACGTTGATGACGTCGAAGACCTGCAACGAGTTGATCAGCACGGTGATCGACAGGAAGAACGTGGTGGGCCGCAGCTGCGGCAGCAGCACCCGGCGGAACGTGGTCCACCGGCTCGCACCGTCGATCTCAGCCGCTTCCAACAGGTCTCGACGCACACCCTGCAACGCCGCCAGATAGATGACGAAGGTGTAGCCGAGGTTCTTCCAGACGTAGGTGACGACGATCATGAACATCGCCCAGCGCGCGTCCTGGTAAAAGTCCGGCACCCCGGCTCCGAAGCGGCGCGCCAGATCCTGGATCAGACCGAAGTGCGGGTCGAAGACGAACTGCGCGGCCAGGCCGACCGCCGCACCGGATATCACGAACGGTGCGAAAACCATGGAGCGCACCAGGTTTCGTCCGCGCAACCGTTGGTCCAACAACATCGCCAACGCCAGCCCCAACACCATCGAGCCGACCACCGCGGCCACCGTGAAGATCACGGTGTTGAGCACGATTTGGCGGGTGTCTACGCGGGTGAGCCACTCCCCATAGTTGGAGAACCCGACGAACTTCGCCTGCGGGTCTGAAATGTTCCAGTCGAAGAACGACAGCCGGATGTTGTCTATCAGCGGGCGGTAGATGAACAGCGACAGCAACGCCACGTTCGGGCCGACCAGGACGACGAACAATGCGTAGTCACCCCACGGCCGGTTCCGTGCCTGCCGCGTCGTCGTCACCGGCGCAGTGTAGCGCCGCAGAACTGCCGCCCTACGCCGCTCCTGGCACCGCCCAACGCCCGGACAGCGTCCGCCAACCGCCGAACGCCAGCCGCAACACCATGAAGGTGCTCAGACCCGACCAGATGCCGGTCAAGCCCCAGTCGTAAGCCAGCGACAGCCAGATCAGCGGCAGGAAACCCACCAGTGCGCTCACCACGGTCGCGGTGCGCATGAACGCGGCATCCCCGGCCCCCAGCAGCACCCCGTCCAGGGCGAAAACGATTCCCGCGACCGGCAATTGAGCCACCAGGAACCACCACGGCACCCCTATCGCAGCCAGCACGGAGCCGTCGTCGGTGAACAAGTTGGGCAACACCGTGGAGCCCGCGGCGAAACAGGCTGCCAGCACCCCGGAAGCCAGCAGCGAGAACGCCGTCACCCGCCACGCCACCCATTTCGCGTGCGCGACCTCCCCGGCGCCCAAAGCGGCGCCGACCAGTGACTGCGCCGCGATGGCCAGCGAATCGAGCACCAGCGCGAGGAAAGTCCACAGCTGCAACACGACCTGATGGGCCGCGAGCGCCGCGGCCCCGAACCGGGCCGCCACCGCCGCTGCCGACACGTAACAGGTTTGAAAGGCCAGGCTGCGCAGGATGAGATCGCGCCCCATCACCAACTGGGCGCGCAGCGCGGCCCGGTCCGGCCGCAGTGGTACCCGCTCGGTCAGCAGCGCGCGGCCGAACAGCAGTGCCGCCAGCCACTGACCCACCAGGTTGGCCACCGCCGATCCGGGCAGCCCCAGCCGCGGCAAGCCCAACCAGCCGTAGACCAGCAGCGGGCACAGCAGCCCCGACACCGCGAACCCGGTGGCGACGAAACGCAACGGCCGCACGGTGTCCTGCACGCCGCGCATCCAGCCGTTGCCGGCCAGCGAGACGAGGATCGCGGGTGCGCCCAGGATCGCCAGCCTCAACCACGGCAGCGCCGCCGCCGCGATCGGTCCACCCGCGGCGATCGCCGACACCACCGGCACCGCCGCGACCTGGACCGCGACGACGATCGCCGCTCCGACACCCAGCCCCAGCCAGGTCGCCTGCACGCCTTCGTTGACCGCGGCCGCGCGGTCGGCGGCTCCGAAGTAGCGGGCGGCGCGGGCCGTGGTGCCGTAGGACAGGAACGTCAGCTGGGTGCTGACGACGCCGAGCACCAGGCTGCCGATCGCCAGCCCCGCCAGCGGCACCGCCCCGAGGCGACCTACCACGGCGGTGTCGAACAACAGATACAACGGTTCGGCGGCCAGCACCCCGAGGGCCGGCAGGGCCAGCGCCGCGATCTGCCTACCACTGGCGGCGGGACGGCCGCCCTCGGTCAAGGCTGGTCAGCCCAACGCCGCGCGCAACGACGCTACGACGTCTTCGATGGAGCCGGCCGTCGAGTAGCCCGCGGCCAACCGGTGTCCGCCGCCACCGAACCCGGACGCGACCGAGGCCAGGTCCACGTCGTTCTTGGCGCGCATCGACACCGACCACTGCTGCGGGTCGACCTCCTTGAACACCGCAGCCACCTCGGCCTGCTGGGTGGTGCGCACGATGTCGACCACGCTCTCCACCTCCTCGGCGCGCGACCCGAGCCATTCCCGATGGTCGACTACGGCGTAGACCAATCCGCGCCCGCCGACCGCCTCGGGCACCAACTGCGCCGAACTCAGCACCCGCGAGAGCATCGGCAACCACGCGAACGGGTGGCTGTCCATCAGGGAGCGGCTGATCGCGGCGTTGTCCACACCGAGTTCGACCAGCCGCGCGGCCAGCCGCAGCGCGCGGGCGCTGGCCCACCGGAATGACCCGGTGTCGGTGGTCAACCCGGCGTAGATGCAGTGCGCCACGCCCCGGTCGATCGGCTTGCCCCAGGCGTCGAGGATCTCGGCGACCATCATCGTGGTCGAATCCGCCGACGCGTCGACGAAGTTCGCGGTGCCGAACATGCCGTTGGAGGCGTGATGGTCGATGACGAGCAGTTGCTGGTCCGGACCGGCCAGATCACGCAGCCCACCGAGTCGGTGGATGCTCGGAACGTCGACGGTCACCACCAGGTCGACGTCGCGCCGCAGTTCCTCGGGGCTGACCAGCAGGTGGCAGCCCGGCAGCGAGCGCAGTGATTCCGGCAGCTCTGCGGGGGCGGCAAAACTGACCTGGACCTTCTTGTCGGTGTGGTCGAGCACCGCGGCCAGCGCCAGCCCGGCGCCGATGGTGTCGGCATCCGGATGGACGTGGCAGATCACCGCGACCGTGTTGGCGGACGACAGCAGTTGAGCGGCGTCGACAGCGTCGACGCGCGCCCCCGAAAGGCGCGACATCCCGGTCAGCTCAGTCTTCGGGTCGGTCTTGCGGTCGATTTTGCGGTCGGTCTTGCGGTCGGTCGAAGTCATCGGCGTTCCCAGCTTCGCTAAGTCCCCCGGAGACCGGCGGTTCGGCCGCCGACCCAGTATCACGGTACGGGTCGGCCTCCCCGGCCGGCTTCGCACCCACCCGTACCCGTGCCAGATCGGCGTCCGCCGCCCGTGCCCGGGCGAGCAACTCTTCCATCCGATTCACCGCGTCGGAGGTGGTGTCGCGTTCGAACGTCAAGGTCGGAGTGAACCGTACCCCCGTACCCGCACCCACCTTCGTCCGCAGCACACCCTTGGCGCGGTCCAGTGCCGCGGCCGCGCCCGCATAGTCGGGCTCGTCGTCCAGCGTCGGCCCCATCACCGTGTAGTAGACGGTCGCGTCGTGCAGGTCGGCGGTCACCTTCGTGTCGACGACGGTGACGCCGGCCAGCCTCGGGTCCTTGATCTCGTATTCGATCGCCGAGGCGACGATGGTGCTGATCCGCTTGGCCAGTCGGCGCGCGCGGGCCGGATCAGCCATGCGCCGGCCTCATGACCGTTCCTTCTGGACCAGCTCGAAGGACTCGATGATGTCGCCTTCCTTGATGTCCGAATAGCCCAGTGTCAGACCGCATTCGAAACCCTCGCGGACCTCGGTCACGTCGTCCTTCTCCCGGCGCAGCGAGTTGATCGACAGGTTTTCGGTGACCACGATGTTGTCCCGAAGCAGCCGAGCCTTGGCGTTGCGGCGCACCACACCGGAACTGACCATGCAACCGGCGATGATGCCGACCTTGGAGGACCGGAAGATCGCCCGGATCTCGGCCCGACCCAACTGGTTTTCCTCGTAGATCGGCTTGAGCATGCCGCGCAGGGCCTTCTCGATCTCGTCGATCGCCTGGTAGATCACCGAGTAGTAGCGGATCTCCACACCCTCGCGGTTGGCCAGTTCGGTCGCCTTGCCCTCGGCGCGGACGTTGAAGCCGATGATGATCGCATCCGACGCCGACGCCAGGTTGACGTTGGTCTCGGTGATGCCACCGACACCGCGGTCGATGACGCGCAACGCCACCTCGTCGTCGACCTCGATACCCATCAGGGCCTCTTCCAGCGCCTCGACGGTACCGGCGTTGTCGCCCTTGAGGATCAGGTTCAGCTGGCTGGTTTCCTTCAGCGCCGAGTCCAGGTCCTCCAGGCTGATCCGCTTGCGACTGCGGGCCGCCAGCGCGTTGCGCTTGCGGGCGCTGCGCCGGTCGGCGATCTGGCGGGCGATGCGGTCCTCGTCGACGACCAGGAAGTTGTCACCGGCACCGGGCACCGACGTGAAGCCGATGACCTGCACCGGACGCGACGGCAATGCTTCCTCGACGTCCTCGCCGTGTTCGTCGACCATCCGCCGGACCCGGCCGTAGGCGTCGCCGGCCACCACCGAGTCGCCCACCCGCAGGGTTCCGCGCTGGATCAGCACGGTGGCAACCGGACCGCGACCGCGGTCCAGGTGCGCTTCGATGGCCACACCCTGGGCTTCCATGTCGGGGTTGGCCCGCAGGTCCAGAGCGGCGTCGGCGGTCAGCAGCACCGCCTCCTCGAGTGCCTCGATGTTGGTGCCCTGCTTGGCCGAGATGTCGACGAACATCGTCTCGCCGCCGAACTCCTCGGCCACCAGACCGTATTCGGTGAGCTGACCGCGGATCTTGGCCGGGTCGGCGCCCTCCTTGTCGATCTTGTTGACCGCCACCACGATCGGCACGTCGGCGGCCTGCGCGTGGTTGATGGCCTCCACCGTCTGCGGCATCACACCGTCGTCGGCCGCGACCACCAGGATGGCGATGTCGGTGGCCTTGGCGCCGCGGGCACGCATGGCGGTGAACGCCTCGTGACCCGGGGTGTCGATGAAGGTGATCAACCGGTCGGCGCCGTCGTGTTCGACACCCACCTGGTAGGCACCGATGTGCTGGGTGATGCCGCCGGCTTCGCCCTCACGGACGCTGGCTTTCCGGATGGTGTCCAGCAGGCGCGTCTTACCGTGGTCGACGTGACCCATGACGGTCACCACCGGCGGACGGGTCTGCAGGTCGTCCTCGCCGCCCTCGTCCTCGCCGTAGGTGAGGTCGAAGGACTCCAGCAGCTCGCGGTCCTCGTCCTCGGGGCTGACGACCTGGACGACGTAGTTCATCTCGCTGCC
Source organism: Mycobacterium sp. NGS22 (assembly GCF_059813095.1). Lineage (NCBI taxonomy): Bacteria > Bacillati > Actinomycetota > Actinomycetes > Mycobacteriales > Mycobacteriaceae > Mycobacterium > Mycobacterium sp. NGS22. The sequence continues at coordinate 211,773 of NZ_JCALDY010000003.1, read as the reverse complement.
CAGCAGCTCCAGCGTCTCGTCGCCGACCGACTGGGTGGCCGTGACCATCTCGCCGAGGTTGAACAGCGCCTGGACCAGCGCGGCCGGGTTGGCGTTGATCTTGTCGGCGAAGTCGCTCAGCGAGGCACCGCGCGCCAGCCGGATCGTCTCGCCGTTGCCGTGCGGCAGCCGCACGCCACCGACGACGGGCGCCTGCATGTTCTCGTATTCGGCGCGTTTGGCCCGCTTGGACTTGCGGCCGCGTCGGGGCGCACCGCCGGGACGGCCGAACGCGCCGGCCGCGCCGCCGCGCTGACCCGGACGGCCACCGCCGCCACCACCGGGGCCGCCGCCGCCGGGACGGCCGCGGAATCCGCCGCCACCGCCGGGTGCGGCACCGACACCACCGCCACCGCGGTAGTTACCGCCGCCGCCGGTGCGGTCGCCGCCGGGACCGCCGGGACGGGCACCGCCGGGACGCGGCGCACCCGTCCGGGGCGGACGGGGGCCTCCGGCGGCGCCGCCGGGACGCGGCGGCATGCTGCCGGGTGACGCACCGGGCCGGGGTGCACCCGGGCGGGGCGCTCCGGGACGCGGAGCCTGCGGGTGCGGACGGGGAATCGGCCGGTCGACGGGCTGCGCCGACGAGAACGGGTTATTGCCGACGCGCGGCGTGCGTACCCCGGGCTTCGGCGCCGGGCCCGGACGCGGCCCGGGAGTCATGCCGGGATGGGGCGCCTGTGGGCTCGACGGCTGTCCCGGGGTCGGCGTGGGGGCCGATGGTCCCGGGGTCGGCGGGGCCGCAGGCTTGGCGCCGGCTGCCGGAGCGGCCGGGCGGGCCGGGGCCGCGGGCGGCGCCGTCCTGGTGGGATCGGCGGGCTTGACCGGCGCGGGGGTGGCCGCGCCGTTGCCGACCGCTTTGTCCAGCGCCCGGTCCAGGTCCGCACCGGGGGCGGCGACCGCCGCCTTCTCGGGGGCCTTGGCTGCGCTGTCGGCGCCCTTGGGCGCTGCCGGTTTGCCGCCGCCGAACGACTCGCGCAGCCGGCGGGCTACCGGCGCCTCGACCGTCGACGATGCGGATTTGACGAATTCGCCCTGTTCACTCAGTCGGGCGAGGACTTCCTTGCTGGTGACACCGAGTTCCTTGGCTAACTCGTGTACGCGGGCCTTACCTGCCACTACATCTCCTGTCTCAGAGGCGACAGTCGTGGGCCGCGCCTCAAGTATTAGCTATGACGCATGGTCATCGGGACTTCACGGTGTGCTCATGTTCTTGCTACCTGTTCTGTTGCCCGGTGGGACGAGCGCGCCTCGACGTGCTCGACCACCGCGGATGTTTCCGGTGAACCGGTGATGCGCAGCGCTCGGGCGAAAGCTCGCCGCCGAATCGCCTGCTGTACACACTGCGGAACGGGATGCAGCCATGCACCTCGCCCCGGCAGGCGTCCGGCCGTGTCAACGATCACGGCGTAGCTGCCGTTCCCGTCAGACCGAGCCACCACTCGAAGCAGTTCGACGGCCAACTCTCGCTTCCGGCATCCGACACACATCCGCACCGGTCCGCTGGGGTTGTCCGGGCTTCGGTGCGCCCAGGCCGAAGGCTCGCGCTGGATCACGGCTCAGTCTAGCGTTACCCGACCACTGCTCCGAACCACCCGCTGGGTAGTCGGACCCCACTACCGCTCGTGGGCCATTCCGTGGCTGGCGCCGTGGTCGGGTTGGGTGCCGGGTTGGGCCGGCGCGTCGCCCCGGATGTCGATGCGCCACCCGGTCAGTCTGGCCGCCAACCGCGCGTTCTGCCCTTCCTTGCCGATGGCCAGCGACAGCTGGAAGTCGGGCACCACCACCCGTGCCGCGCGCGCGGTCGCGTCGATCACCGAGACCGAGACGACTTTCGCCGGCGACAGCGCGTTGGCCACGAAGCGGGCCGGGTCCTCGTCGAAGTCGATGATGTCGATCTTCTCTCCGGACAGCTCGCTCATCACGTTGCGGACCCGCTGCCCCATCGGACCGATACAGGCGCCCTTGGCGTTCAAGCCCGCGACGTTGGACTTCACCGCGATCTTGGAGCGATGCCCCGCCTCCCGGGCCACCGCCACGATCTCCACCGATCCGTCGGCGATCTCGGGCACTTCCAGCGAGAACAGCTTGCGCACCAGGTTGGGGTGGGTGCGGGAGAGCGTGATCACCGGCTCGCGGGCGCCGCGACTCACGCCGACGACGTAGCAGCGGACCCGGTTGCCGTGCTCGTAGGTTTCGCCGGGGACCTGTTCGGCGGCCGGGATCACTCCTTCGGACGCCTTGGTCTCGGTACCCATCCGCACCACGACCAGCCCGCGCAGGTTGGCTCGGTTGTCGCGCTGGATCACCCCGGCGACGATTTCGCCTTCCCGGGTGGAGAACTCGCCGAAGGTGCGCTCGTTCTCGGCGTCGCGGAAGCGCTGCAGCATCACCTGACGTGCCGTGGTGGCGGCGATGCGGCCGAAACCCTCCGGGGTGTCGTCCCACTCGCTGATCAGGCGGCCTTCGTCGTCGGTTTCGCGGGCGATGACCTTGACGACGCCGGTCTTGCGGTCGATCTCGATGTGGGCGTCGGTCTGATGACCCTGGGTGTGCCGGTACGCGGTGAGCAGCGCGGACTTGATCGTCTCCAGCAGCTCGTTGACCGAGATGCCCCGGTCGACTTCGATGGCATGCAGAGCGGCCATGTCGATGTTCATGTTCCCGCCTCCGTCCCGTGCGCCAACTCCAGCTCTGCTCGTGCTGGCGTCGAAAACTCAACCTGCACAACAGCTTTGGCGATTTCTCCGAGCTTGATCTCGCGCACCGCCAGGTCGCGGCCGGCGCGGACCACCAGCGCGACCGTGCCGTCGCCGGTCTGGCCGACCCGCCCGGACAACTGCGAGCCGTCGGCCAGCACCACGTCTACCTTGCGTCCCCGCGCCCGACGGAAATGCTTCTCGCTGGTCAACGGGCGCTCGACGCCGGGCGAACTGACCTCGAGCACGTAGGGGGTGCCGCGACCGTCGTCCGCGCCGTCCAGCAAAGTCGACGCCGAATGGGACAGCGAAGCGATGGTGTCCAGGTCCAGGGCGGTGTCGCCGTCGGCGATCACGGTGATGCGCGGCGGACGGGTGCGACTGTCGATGACTACGTCTTCGATCTCGTAGCCGGCGCGCGCGAACTCACCACTGAGTAGCTCGATCACCTGCGTCTGCGAAGGTAGCCCGGTGGTCACGGCGAGCTCCTCATCTTGAGTTGTCTTTGAGCCAGCTATCAACGATACGCCAGGAACCGCCGATAACGCCCTGATCGTCTCGTCCGGGTCCGACCGCAACGTGCCTACCGTCCGAGGGGCACCGTGATGGCAGGATGTGGAACGTGCCCGAAGCAGTACCCGTCATCAGTCGGCGGGGTGTACTCGCCGGTGGCGTCGCTCTCGCTGCACTTTCAGTGGCAACCGCTTGCAGCGAGTCGGCGCCCAAGCCGCCCGTCGTCGAAGAGTTGCTGAGCCCGCTGGAACAGGCGCGCCACGCCAGTGCGCTGGCGGCCGCGGCGGCCGGAGCGATCGGCAGCCCGCCGCAGATCGCGGCCGCGCTGACCGTGGTAGCCACCCAGCGCGCCGCGCACGCCCGGGCGTTGTCCACCGAGATCGCCCGCGCCGCGGGCAAGTTGGTTTCGTCGACCAGCGAGACCAGCAGCTCCAGCGCGAGTGCGACCCCCACCGAGCCGGAGGGGCCGCCACCGCCGCCGCCTCCGGTGTCCGACGTCATCGACTCACTGCGCAAGTCGGCCGAGGACGCCAGCCGGCTGGTCGCGACGTCGTCGGGCTACCGGGCGGGCCTGTTGGCCTCGATCGCCGCCTGCTGCACCGCCTCTGCCACCGTCGCGCTGGTACCCGGGGGACCGTCGATATGACCGGACCGAAACGTGCCCCCGCCGGCAAAGACGCCGACATCACCGCGTTCAGCGACGCGCTCGCCGTCGAGCACGCCACCATCTACGGCTACGGGATCGTGTCCGCGATGTCGCCGCCGAGCGTCAACGACCTCGTGGTGGAAGCCCTCAACCAGCACCGCCAGCGGCGCGACGACGTCATCGCGATGCTGACCGCACGCAAGGCCACCGTGCCGGTCGCCGCGGCCGGCTACCAGTTGCCCTCCCCGGTGGCCAGCCCGTCGGAAGCGGCCCGGCTGGCGGCGCGGATGGAGAACGACGGCGCGACGGCGTGGCGGGCTGTCGTCGAGCACGCCGACACCGCCGAGGACCGTGCCTTCGCCTCGAATGCCCTGACGCAGAGTGCGGTGCTGGCGGCCCGCTGGAACAAAGTGCTGGGCGGCTGGCCGATCACCACGACGTTCCCGGGTGGCAACGAGTAGGCGCTGGGGGCACCTCCCGCTCGCGAGCAGACGCAAAAGCCCCCATTTCGTGCCGAAATGAGGGGCTTTTGCGTCTGCTCGCCGTACCTCGCTAGGGGCTGATCGCTGCCACGATGTCGGTGACCAGTGAATCGCCGACGGCCAGCTCGGTCGTCTGTCCGGCGAAGCGGTCGCGGAGCTCGATCCGGCCGTCCGCCCAGCCCCGGCCCACCACCACGACCCACGGCACGCCCAGCAGTTCGGCGTCCTTGAACTTGACGCCCGGCGAGGCCTGACGGTCGTCGAGCAGCACGTCGACACCGACCTTGTCCAGATCCGCGGCCAGCTTGGCCGCGCCCAGGCGGGCTTCGGCGTCCTTGTTGGCGATCACCAGGTGGACCCCGAACGGCGAGATCGACGACGGCCAGCGCAGCCCGAGCTCGTCGTGGTGCTGTTCGGCGACGACGGCGACCAGCCGCGACACCCCGATGCCGTAGGAACCCATCGTCAGCCGCACCGGTTTGCCGTCCTCGCCGAGCACGTCGGCGGTGAACGCGTCGGTGTACTTGCGGCCGAGCTGGAAGATGTGGCCGATCTCGATGCCGCGGGCCATCACCAACGGACCGGCGCCGTCGGGCGAGGGGTCGCCTTCGCGCACCTCGGCGGCCTCGATGGTGCCGTCGGCGCTGAAGTCGCGGCCGGCCACCAGCCCGACCACGTGGCGCCCGGGTTCGTCGGCCCCGGTGATCCAGCTGGTGCCGTCGACCACGCGCGGGTCGACGAGGTAGCGAACTTTGTTGTCCTGCAACGCTTTAGGGCCGATGTAGCCCTTGACCAGGAAGGGGTGTTCGGCGAAGTCGGCGTCGCTGAGCAACGCGTACTCGGCGGGTTCCAATGCCGCGCCCAGCCGCTTGTCGTCCACCTCGCGGTCCCCGGGCACACCGATGGCGAGCAGCTCCCAATCGCCGCCGGGCTGGCGGACCTTGACCAGGACGTTCTTGAGGGTGTCGGCGGCGGTGATCGTGCGACCCAGGCTTTCGTTGGCCCAAGCGACGAGGGTGGCGATGGTCGGGGTGTCGCCGGTGTCGTGGACCTGGGCGGCCGGCAGGCCGTCGGTCGGGCTCGGCTCGGGGCGCGCGGTGACGACGGCTTCGACGTTGGCGGCGTAGCCGGATTCCAGGCAGCGCACGAAGGTGTCTTCGCCGACGGGACTTTCGGCCAGGAACTCCTCGGAGGCACTGCCGCCCATCGCTCCGGAGACCGCCGACACGACGACGTAGCGCACCTCGAGGCGGTCGAAGATGCGCTGGTAGGCCTCGCGGTGCGCGTCGTAGGAGGCTTGGAGCCCGGCGGGGTCTATATCGAAGGAGTAGGAGTCCTTCATGACGAACTCGCGGCCCCGCAGGATGCCGGCACGCGGGCGCGCCTCGTCGCGGTACTTGGTCTGAATCTGATACAGCGTGAGCGGGAAGTCCTTGTAGGAGCTGTACTCGCCTTTGACGGTGAGGGTGAACAGTTCCTCGTGGGTCGGGCCCAGCAGGTAGTCATTCTTCCGGCGGTCTTTGAGCCGGAACAGGTTTTCGCCGTATTCCGTCCAGCGGTTGGTGGTCTCGTACGGCGCGCGTGGCAGCAGCGCGGGGAACAGGATCTCCTGGCCGCCGATGGCGTTCATCTCCTCGCGCACGATGCGTTCGATGTTGCGCAGGACCTTCAGGCCGAGCGGGAGCCAGCTGTACAGCCCCGGCGCGATGGGCCGGACGTAGCCGGCGCGGATCAGCAGCTTGTGGCTGGGCACTTCGGCGTCGGCGGGATCGTCGCGCAAGGTGCGCAGGAACAGCTCGGACATCCGGGTGATCACGAGCGGCAAGCCTAGCCTGCCGTCCGGTGCGGTGAGCGTCACGCCAGCGCGACGCTCGAGCGCTTGCGCCACCCTGGCGTGACGCTCGGCACGGCGGCCGCTAGCGAGCTACAGCTCCCCCGCGTCGATCGCTTCCTTGACTTCCTGCGCGTGCGCCACCTCTTCGGGTGTGTAGCCGATGAACAGCGCCGCGCAGCCGACGATGACGGCCGTCCCGGCCACCCACAGCAGGCCGTAGGTGTAGCCCTTGTCCAGGGCATGCAGCTGAAGTTCGTTCATGAACTTCACCGGGCCGGTGATGCCGCCGTTGTAGAGGGTGCGGGAGGTGATCACGGCCTGGATGACGGCCAGCACCAGCGGCCCGCCCAGGCTCTGCAGCATCAGCGTCATCGCCGACACCGGGCCGATCTGGTCGAAGCCGACCCCGGCGATGGCCGACAAGGTCAGCGGCACGACCACCATGCCGATGCCGATGCCGCCGACGACGATGGGCAACACCAGGTTCGGGAAGTAGGGGGCGCCGCGGTGCATGCAGAACGAGCCGTAGAGCATCGCGCCGAGCAGCAGCCAGCCACCACCGATGGTCAGCACCCGCGGCGAGAACCGGGACACCAGCTGCGAGGAGATGCCCAGGCCGATGCCCATGGCGATCACAAACGGGATGAAGCCGACGCCGGCCCGCAACGCGCTGTAGCCCAGGATGTCCTGCACGTACAGGCCGATGGACACGGTCAGGCTGAACATGACGCCACCGGCGAGGAAGATCGCGCCGAAGGTGACCAGCCGGTTGCGGTCACGGAACAACTCGAACGGGATGACGGGGTTCTCCGCGGTGCGCTCGACGATGATGAACGCGATCGCGGCGCCCAGCGCCACCACACCCGAACCGATGGTGGTGACCGAGATCCAGCCCTTCTCCGGGCCGATCGAGAAAGCGAAAACGGCCGCGGTGCAGGCCAGCGTGGCCAGCATGGCGCCGGCGGCGTCCAGCTTCATCCGCTCCCGGTTGGTCTCCCGCAGCGCGGTGCGGGCCAGGTAGATCATCACCAGCCCGATCGGCACGTTGACCATGAACGCCAACCGCCAGGAGTACTCGGTCAAGAAGCCGCCGACCACCAGACCCATCACGGACCCGATGGCGGTCATGGCGGCGAACACCGCGGTCGCGGCGTTACGCGCCGGGCCCTTCGGGAAGGTGGTCGCCACCAGAGCGAGGCCGGTCGGTGACGCGATCGCCGACCCGATGCCTTGGGACAACCGGGCGATGACCAGCGTCACTTCGTCCCAGGCCACCGCGCACAGCACCGAGGAGATGGTGAACAGCGCGACACCGACGATGAAGGTGCGCTTGCGCCCGATGGTGTCGCCGAGCCGGCCGCCGAGCAGCATCAATCCGCCGAAAGTCAGCACGTAAGCGGTGATCACCCAGCTGCGGCCCGCGTCGGACAGGCTGAGCTCGTCCTGAATCTTAGGAAGGGCGACGATGGCGACGGTGCTGTCCATGGTGGCCAGCAGCTGCATCCCGCCGATCGCGATGACCGCCGCGATGAAGCGGTACGAGGGCATCCAGGTCGGGTAATACCTGCTCAGGCGCTGCAAAGGGGTCTCCACCGATTCTGTGGGACGCTCCGACGCCGAACTTTTCGAGCTGCCGTCCGTCCAGCTGTGGACAACCCGCTCTGAGTCGTTAAGAGCCGTCATAGCAGGTTACCTTACAGTAATCTTAAGATTTGTTTAAAGCGTAAGGCCCACTCAGACCCGCCACGGGCCCGATTACGACGATCGCGGGAGGTCGGATTCCTTCCGCGCGGACCTTCGTCGGCGTGTCCGCCAGGGTCGCCCGCAACGTGTGCTGAGCGGCCGTCGTGCCGTGTTGCACCACCAGGACCGGAGTATCCGCAGGTCGGCCGCCTTTGAGCAGCGCGGCGACGAAGAGTTCGATCCGTTCGACGGCCATCAGCAAAACAATGGTGCCGGTCAAGGCTGCCAAAGCGTCCCAATTCACTAACGATTCGGGATGATCCGGCGCCAGATGGCCGCTGACCACCACGAATTCGTGATTCGTGGCCCGATGGGTGACCGGAACACCCGCCATCGCAGGAACTGCTATGGCACTTGTCACACCTGGCACGACGGTCACCGGAATGCCCGCTTCGGCGCACGCCAGCACTTCCTCGTAACCGCGTGCGAACACGAACGGATCGCCGCCCTTGAGCCGGACCACGAACTTGCCGGCCCGGGCGCGTTCGATCAGGACGGCGTTGATCGCGTCCTGGGCCATGGCGCGGCCGTACGGGATCTTCGCCGCGTCGATCACCTCGACGTGGGGGGCCAGCTCGGCCAGCAGCTCTGGCGGTGCGAGCCGGTCGGTGACCACGACGTCGGCCTGGGCCAGCAGCCGACGCCCCCGCACGGTGATCAGTTCGGGATCGCCGGGGCCGCCGCCGACCAGGGCCACCCCACCGCGAACGACGTCGGAGCTCTCCGCGGTGATGAGGCCCTGCTGGAGTGCCTCCCGGATCGCCGACCGGATGGCCGCCGACCGGCGGTGTTCGCCGCCGGCCAGCACACCCACCGACAGACCGGCGTATTCGAACGACGCCGGGGTGACCGCGGTGCCTTCCACGGCGGCGTCGGCGCGCACACAGAAGATCCGGCGCCGTTCGGCTTCGGCGGCGACGGCCGCGTTCACCTGCGGATCGTTGGTGGCGGCCAGGGCGTACCAGGCGCCGGCCAGGTCACCGTCGCGGTATTCCCGGACCGTCAGGGTGATGCCGTCCATCGCCTCGACGGAGCGGGTGGCGCTGCGGGAGATGACGTGGACGTCGGCCCCGCTGGCGATGAGCAACGGTAGCCGTCGTTGGGCCACGCTGCCCCCGCCGATGACGACGACCTTCCTGCCGGTCAGTCGCAGTCCCACCAGGTAGGGGCTCTCGGTCACCGGGCAAGCCTAGTGCTGGACACCGTCGCACCGCAGGCCGTGGCGTGCGCGACGAAACGCGCCACCGCTTCGGGCGTGGCCGCGGCGTGGGTATGCAGGTAGGACGCGTGCACCCCGAGGTATACCGCGCCCTCGCGCACCGCGCCGGAGTCCTGCCGGTACGCCCACGCGGGCTGGTAACCGCCGGTGAAAGTGATTGCGGTCCGGTGGAATTCGTGCCCGGTCACTCTGTCACCGGCGGCGTACACCGACGAATCGGCCACCGCAACGGCGTCGCGGTAGGCCAGGGTGAGGCGCTGGGTGAAGCGCGCCGACCCGTTCAGCACCCCGCACATCGGGTGTCCGTCGACGTCGGACACCAGGTAGATCAGGCCCGCGCACTCGGCGTGGATCGGCGCGCCGGCGACGGCCAGGTCGCGGATCTGACGGCGCACGTCGTGGTTGGCCGACAGTTCGGCGGCGAACTGCTCGGGGAACCCGCCCGGTAACAGCACCGCGTTCGCACCGTCGGGCAGGGTTTCGCTCAGCGGGTCGAACTCGACGACGTCGGCGCCGGCGGCACGCAACAGCTCCGCGTGTTCGGGGTAGCCGAAGGTGAACGCCTTGCCCGCCGCCAGGGCGACCACAGCTTTCCGGGCCCGGTCGCTCTGGAGACTGCGTTCCACCGCGGCCGCCGGGTCCCACGCCGCGTCCTCGACGCGGCTGCCCGCGGTCGCCAGCACCCCGGCCAGGTCGACGTGACGGGCCACCAGATCGGTCATGGCCGCCACCGCCTCCCGCGCGTGCCGACCGTACTCCCCGGCGGTCACCAGGCCGAGATACCTTGTTGGAAGCTCTAGTTCGGCCATCCGGGGAATCGCCCCCAGTACCGGGACACCGGCATGCTCGCACGCCTGCCGCAGCACCTGCTCGTGGCGGGCGGTACCGACGCGGTTGAGAATGACGCCGCGGATCCAGGTTTGGGCGTCGAACGTCGAAAAGCCATGCAGCAGAGCGGCGATGCTCTGACTCTGACCGCGCGCGTCGACAACCATGATCACCGGTGCCTGTAGCAGTCCCGCGACGTGCGCGGTGGAGCCCACCGCCGGGCCGGTCACCGATTCGCCGATGCGCCCGTCGAACAGGCCCATGACCCCTTCGATCACCGCGATGTCGGCGTCGCGGGCGCCGTGCCGGAACAGCGGGCCGATGAGGCGCTCCCCCACGAGCACCGGATCCAGGTTGCGGCCGGGGCGCGCCGCGGCCAGCGCGTGGTAGCCGGGGTCGATGAAGTCCGGCCCGACCTTGAACGGGGCCACCCGGTGCCCCGCCCGGCGCAATGCGCCGATCAAACCCGTTGCGACCGTGGTCTTTCCGCTACCGGAAGCGGGCGCGGCAATCACCACGGCGGGTGTCACCGGAGCCACCTGCGCCGCGAGCGTGCAGACAATGACCCGTGGCGCGGCGTGTCGGCGTACGACTGTGCACGCTCGCCGACCAGCGGGGCGGGTGCAGCTACCACTCGACGCCCTTCTGGCCTTTGCGCCCGGCGTCCATCGGGTGCTTCACCTTCGTCATCTCGGTCACCAGGTCGGCGGCCTCGATCAGCGCCGGCGGCGCGTCGCGCCCGGTGATCACCACGTGCTGGTGACCGGGTCGCGCCAGCAGGGTCGCCACCACGTCGTCGACGTCCACCCAGCCCCACTTCAGGGGGTAGGTGAACTCGTCGAGGACATAGAAGTCGTGGCGCTGGGCGGCCAACCGCTGCTTGATCTCGGCCCACCCGTCCGCCGCGGTCGCCGCGTGATCGACGGCGCTGCCGGGCTTGCGCGACCAGGACCAGCCGGCGCCCATCTTGTGCCATTCCACCGCGCCGCCGACGCCCTGCTCGTCGTGCAGCTGACCGAGCCGGCGAAAGGCCGATTCTTCGCCCACTTTCCATTTCGCGCTCTTGACGAACTGGAACACCGCGATGTCCAGTCCGACGTTCCAGGCCCGCAACGCCATGCCGAACGCGGCGGTCGATTTCCCTTTTCCGGCACCGGTGTGTACGGCCAGTACCGGGGTGTTGCGTCGCGCCCTGGTGGTCAGCCCGTCGTCGGGGACCTCGGCTGGAATCCCTTGTGGCATATCAGGCCACGCTACGGACTGCTCGGGTCAACTGGTCGGCGTGCAACTGCTCGAGCCGGATGGCCTGCGCACCCAGTTGTCGGGCGAGCTCACCGGCCAATCCCAGCCGCACATAAGACGTCTCGCAGTCCACCACCACCGCGGCCACACCCTCGGCGCGCAGACGGCCCGCCGCAATTCGGCTGCGGCCCAACGGGTCCGGGCCAGCAGTGGCACGCCCGTCGGTCAGCACCACGATGAGCGGACGCCGGGCCCGGTCGCGCACTTTCTCCCGCATGACCAGCGCACGGGCGGCCAACAGACCCTCGGCCAGCGGGGTTTTGCCGCCGGTGTCGAACCGGGCCAATCGGCGTCCGGCGATGTGCGCCGAGGACGTGGGCGGCAGCAACACCTGCGCCGTCTGCTGACGGAACGTGATGACCGCGACCTTGTCGCGCCGCTGATAGGCATCACGCAGCAGCGAAAGGGTGGCGCCACCGACCGCCGCCATCCGATCGCGCGCGGCCATCGACCCGGACGCGTCGACGACGAAGATCACCAGGTTGCCCTCGCGTCCTTCGCGCACAGCGCGACGAATGTCGTTGGGCCGCAGCCGCAACCGCCCGCGGCCGGATGCCTGCTCGGCCGCGGACAGCACAGTGGCGAACAAATGCAGGCCGTGCGCGTCGGGCACCGACGGATCCGCGGCCGCCACCACGCTCCCCGAGGCATTGCGGGCGCGCGAACGCCGTCCAGGAGCGCCCTCGCCCATTCCCGGCACCGTCAACGCCCTGGCGCGGAAGACCCTCGACGGCGGTGCGCTGGGCCGCGGCGGCTGGGGTGCGGGTCCCGGCGCCGATTGCGGCTCTGGGTCACCGGCCGACGCACCCCCGCCGGGCGGATCGGGATCCGGCTGCGGATCGCCGTGCGATTCGGCGGCTTTGGCGAGTGCCTCGTCGAGTTGCTGGCGGTCGATGCCATGGTCGTCGAACGGGTCACGCCGGCGCCGATGCGGCAACGCCAGTTCGGCGGCAACCCGAATGTCCTGTTCGGTCACCGTGTCCCCACCCCGCCAGGCCGCGTGCGCGACCGCGGTGCGGGCCACCACCAGGTCGGCCCGCATGCCGTCGACGTCGAACGCCGCGCACAGCGCCGCGATTCTGCGTAACTCGTCGTCCGGCAACACCACGTCGTCGACGATCGCGCGGGCGGCCGCGATGCGCCGGGCCAGCTCGGCGTCGGCATCGGCGTAGCGCTGCGCGAACGCGTCCGGGTCCGCCTCGTACGCCATCCGCTGGCGGATCACCTGCACCCGCACGTCGACGTCGCGCGACGCCTGCACGTCGACGGTGAGCCCGAAGCGGTCCAGCAGCTGCGGACGCAGTTCGCCCTCTTCGGGATTCATCGTGCCGATCAGTACGAACCGGGCCTGGTGCGAATGGGATATGCCGTCGCGTTCGACGTGGACGCGGCCCATCGCCGCGGCGTCGAGCAGAATGTCGACCAGATGATCGTGCAGCAGGTTCACCTCGTCGACGTAGAGCACGCCGCCGTCGGCACGGGCCAGCAGGCCGGGCGCGAACGCGTGCTCGCCGTCGCGTAGCACCCGCTGCAGATCCAACGAGCCCACCACCCGGTCTTCGGTTGCGCCCAAAGGCATCTCGACCAGACCGGCATCCTCGTTGCCGGTCGCCGCCGACAGCAAGCCGGCCAGGCCCCGCACGGCGGTCGACTTCGCGGTGCCTTTCTCGCCGCGGATCAGCGCGCCGCCGATCTGCGGGCGCACCGCGCACAGCAGCAACGCGAGTCGCAGTTGGTCCTGTCCGACGATGGCGCTGAACGGGTAGGGCTTCACCGCTGCGCCCCCGACCCGGGTCTGAGCATCGGCACGTGCGGGATGCCGCCGTCGATGAATTCGTCTCCGTCCCGGGCGAACCCGTGTTTGGTCCACATGTCCGTCAAGTATGTCTGTGCGTCGATCCGGCACGGGAAGTCGCCCACCTCGGCCAGCGCGGCGCGCAACAGCCGGGTGGTGTGGCCCTGGCCGCGGGCGCTGCGCTTGGTACACAACCGGCCGAGTCGGAACCCCTTCTCGCCGCCGGGATGTTCCTCCATCAGCCGCAGCGTGCAGATCACCTCGCCCTGCGGGGTTTCCAGCCAGAAGTGCCGGGTCTCGGCGAGCAGATCGCGTCCGTCCAGTTCCGGATAGGGACAGGCCTGCTCGACCACGAAAACCTCCACCCGCAGTTTCAGGAGTTCGTAAAGAGTTTGTGCGTCAAGGTCTTTGGACCAGACTCGGCGCAGCGCTTCGGTCATGCGGCTTCCAACTGCAGGGTCCGGGCGGTCCAGGAACGCAGTTCGTCGTACAGCACCGGTTCGTCGGACAGCTTGGCGCCCAGGGACGGCACCATCTCCTTGAGTTTGGGCAGCCAGGACTGATAGCGGTTGGCGAAGCAGTCTCTCAAGACGTCCAGCATGATCGGAACCGCGGTGGAAGCACCGGGGGAACCGCCCAGCAGGCCGATGATGCTGCCGTCGGCGGCACCGACCAGGGCGGTGCCGAATTCCAGCACCCCTCGGCCGCGGTTGTCGCGCCGGATGACCTGCACCCGCTGGCCCGCCACCGTCAGTTCCCAGTCCGAATCTCTTGCGCTGGGCGCGAATTCACGCAGCACGCGGAGCCGTTCGGCTCTGGTGAGTCGCAGCTGGCCGAGCAGGTAGCTGACCATGGTTGTCTCTGTGACGCCGACACCCAGCACCGACATCAGGTTGCCGCGCCGGATCGACCGGGGCAGGTCGCTGATGTGGCCGTGTTTGGAGAACTTCGGCGACCAGCCGGCGTAGGGGCCGAAGACCAGCCACGACTTGCCCTGCACGTAGCGGAGATCGAGGTGGAGCGCGCCCAGCGGCGGGGCGCCCGGGGACGGAACGCCGTACACCTTGGCGCGGTGGGCCGGGGTCAGCGCCGGGTTTGCCGCGCGAAGGAACCGGCCGCCGATCGGGAATCCGGCGAAACCCTTGACCTCCTTGATGCCTGACTTCTGCAACAACGGCAGCGCGTCGCCGCCGGCGCCGACGAAGACGAACTTGGCGTCGAGCTTTCGCTGTCGGCCGGTGCGACGGTCGGCGACGGTGAGCCTCCAGCCGCCGTCGGGCTGCCGGGACAGCGCGCGGACCCGGTGCCCGAACAGCACGGTGGCGCCGCTGCGCACGCAGTAGCCGATCAGCTGCCGGGACAGGGCGCCGAAGTCGACGTCGGTGCCGTCGGCGGACCAGTTGAGGGCGACGGGTTCGGAGAAGTCACGCCCGTCGGCCATCAACGGCAGCCGGCGTGCGAACTCGTCGGGGTCGTCGATCAGCTCGGTCGCGGCGAATAACGGGTTGTGCGCCAACGCCTCGCGGCGGCGCCGCAGATAGTCGACCCCGGCCGCACCGCGGACGAAACTCACGTGCGGGACCGGGTTCAGGAAGCCGCGCACGTCGGCCAGGATGCCGTTTTCGGCTGCGTACGCCCAGAACTGGCGCGTGACTTGGAACTGCTCGTTGACCCGCACCGCTTTGGTGATGTCGATCGTGCCGTCGGGCCGCTGCGGGGTGTAGTTCATCTCGCACAGCCCGGCGTGGCCGGTGCCGGCGTTGTTCCACGGGCTGCTGCTCTCGGCGCCGACCCCGTCCAGGCGTTCGACCACCGTGATCGACCAGTCCGGCTCGAGCCGCCGCAGCATCGCGGCCAGGGTGGCACTCATGATTCCGGCGCCCACCAGCACGACGTCGGTTCTGAGTCTTTCTGACACCGGATCGATGACCCTTCCTCTGGCTATGCCGGTCCCAGATTATCCCGACACGTGACGCCAAGTGCCTGGCCACCAATGTGGGCGGCCCGGCCACGCCTTCTTTAAGCTGGCCATCGTGACTGGCTGGGTGCCCGACGTCCTGCCCGGCTACTGGCAGCACTCGATCCCGCTCGGGCCCGACCCCGACGGGGAGGGCGATATCGTCGCCACCCTGATCCGGCGCGGGGAGATGGCGCCGGCCGCACACGCCGTACTGGCCGTGCACGGCTACACGGACTATTTCTTCAACACCGCGCTGGCCGATCACTTCGCCGACCGCGGGTTCGCGTTCTATGCACTGGACCTGCGCAAGTGCGGGCGCTCGCATCGGCCGGAACAGACCCCGCACTTCACCACCAACCTCGCCCAGTACAACACCGAACTAGACCGGGCGCTGGACCTGATTCGCCGGGATTGCCAGGACGTGTTGATGTACGGGCATTCGGCGGGCGGCCTGATCGTGTCGTTGTGGCTGGACCGCCTGCGCCGCGCCGACGCTTCGGCCGGCATCCGCGGCCTGGTGCTCAACAGCCCGTTCCTGGATCTGCACGGTCCGGCGATCCTGCGACTGGGCCTGACGTCGGCCACCATCGCGGCGTTGTCGCGCATGCGCAGCAAGGCCGTGGCCCGGGCCAGCGGCGCCGGGGGCTACGGCTCCAGCCTGCACCGCGACTACCACGGCGAGTTCGACTACAACCTGCAGTGGAAACCGTTGGGCGGCTTCCCCGTTACCTTCGGGTGGCTGCACGCCGTGCGCCGCGGTCAGGCGCGGCTGCATCGTGGACTCGACGTCGGTGTGCCCAACCTGATCCTGCGCTCGGATCACACCGTTGCCGAAGACGCCGGACCGCAGGCGCTGCAACGCGGTGACGCCGTGCTCGACGTCGCGCAGATCGCCCGGTGGGCCGGGTGCATCGGCAACCGCAGCACCATCATCCCGGTACCGGACGCCAAGCACGACGTGTTCCTGTCGCTGGAACAGCCGCGCCGACTGGCCTACCGCCACCTCGACCGGTGGCTCGACGATCATCTGTGCACACCCGGCGTGTCGACACCGGAGAATGGGAAAGGCTGACGGCTGAATGGAAAGCTACGACCTCGCGATCATCGGAACCGGTTCGGGCAACACAATTCTCGACGAACGGTATGCGAGCAAGCGGGTGGCGATCTGCGAACAGGGCACCTTCGGCGGTACCTGCCTGAACGTCGGCTGCATCCCGACCAAGATGTTCGTCTACGCCGCCGAGGTCGCCCAGGCCGTCCGGGGGGCCGCGAAATACGGCATCGACGCACACGTCGACGGGGTGCGCTGGGACGACATCGTCTCGCGGGTCTTCGGGCGCATCGATCCGATCGCGAACAGCGGTGAGGCCTACCGGCGCTCGCTGCCCAACGTCGAGGTCTACGGCCAGCACACCCGCTTCGGGCCGGTGCAGGACGACGGCCGCTATCTGTTGCGCACCGAAGCCGGTGCGGAATTCACCGCCGAGCAGGTGGTGATCGCGGCGGGCTCGCGACCGACCGTCCCGCCGGCCATCCGCGACAGCGGCGCGACGTACCACACCAGTGACACCATCATGCGGATCCCCACCCTGCCCGAACATCTGGTGATCGCCGGAAGCGGTTATGTGGCAGCCGAATTCGCGCACATCTTCGCCACAATGGGGGTCCAGGTCACCGTCGTCCTGCGCGGCGGCACCATGCTCAGGCACGCCGACGAGGCGATCAGCGAGCAGTTCACCCGGCTCGCGGCCAGCAAGTGGGAGCTGCGCGCCCAGCGCAACATCGTCGGCGCCGAAGACCGGGACGACGGGGTCACCGTCGAGCTGGACGACGGCAGCACCATCGAAGCCGGCGCGCTGCTGGTGGCCACCGGCCGGGTGTCCAACGCCGATCTGCTGGACGCCGAACAAGCCGGAGTGCGGCTCGAACACGGCCGAGTGGTGGTCGATTGCTACCAAAGAACTTCTGCGCGTAACGTTTTCGCGCTCGGCGATGTTTCTTCGCCCCACCAGCTCAAGCATGTCGCCAACCACGAAGCGCGGGTGGTGCAGCGCAACCTGCTGTGCGACTGGGACGACACCGCGTCGATGACGCTCACCGATCACCGATTCGTTCCGTCGGCGGTGTTCACCGATCCGCAGCTGGCCAGTGTGGGCTTGACCGAAAACCAGGCTCTGGCAGAGGGATACGACATCTCGGTCAAGATCCAGGAGTACGGCGACGTCGCCTACGGATGGGCGATGGAAGACACCACCAGCATCGTCAAGCTGATCGCCGACCGCGGCACCGGGCTGCTGCTGGGAGCGCACTTCATGGGATATCAGGCTTCGGCACTGATCCAGCCGTTGATTCAGGGAATGACCTTCGGGCTCACCGTCGGGCAGATGGCCCGCGGCCAGTACTGGATCCACCCGGCGCTGCCGGAGGTGGTGGAGAACGCGCTGCTGGGACTGGACGTCAGCGACGCCGCGTCCGGGTGACCTGCCGGCCGGTGGGCCGCGGGTCGGTCGGGTCACTCTCCCCCGCGAGGTGGTCCTGCACGCTGTCCTGGCAAGCCGGACACAAGCCGCGCAGCGTCAGACCGGCCTGCTCCGACAACGCGAACCGGCTGGCCGCCATCGCGTGCGCGAGCGCCGAACTGAGTTCGGGCGCGGGCACTTCGATGACCGCGTCGCACTTGGTGCACACCGCGTGGTGGTGCGGTGTGGTGGCCATGCCGTAGGTGGTGACGCCGTCGTCCATGGTCAGCCCGTGCAGGACGCCCTGATCGACCAGGGTGGTCACCGTGCGGTAGATGGTGGCGAGATCGGGGGGCTGAATGCCCGCGGGCAGGCAGGCGGGCAGCCGGTTGTGGATCTCTGCCACCGACAGGTGTCCGCGGACGGGTTCGAGCACCGCGAGCACCTGGATCCGCGACGCCATCCGCCGCAACCCGCGGGCACGCAGCAGCGCGCCGATCCGTTCGGTGACCGCTGGGTCCAACCCTTCCGCTTGGGTCGTCACCCCCTCAGTGTCGCGTCCCGGACCGGGGATTGCCAACGCGGGGGTCACCGGCGCGTCGCCTGCTAACAGCACCTCGGCTCGCGCACAGCTGATTTCGTGCCACACTGACCGCGTGCCCGGTTCGATCTGCGACGTGCTGCCCAGCGTCGCGGCATTGTTCGGGGTGCCGGACGCGACGGACACGCTCGCGCTGGCCGACTCGCTCGGCGTCCCTGAGCGCGTCTGCGTGGTGCTGGTCGACGGGATGGGCTGGGAGCTGTTGCCGGACCTGGCCGACGACGCGCCGCTGCTGGCCTCGGTGCTCGCCGGCGGCACCGGACGGCTGCGACGCCTGGACTGCACCTTCCCGTCCACCACGCCGACCAGCCTGGTGTCACTCGGTACCGGCGCACCGCCCGGCCGGCATGGCGTGCTGGGTTTCACCGTCAACGTGCCCGGCACCGACCGGGTGCTCAGCCACATCCGGTGGCGCGACGACCCACCGCACCAGCAGTGGCAGCCGCTGCCGACGTGGTTCGAGCGGCTGACGCGGGCCGGGGTCAGCGCGCGCGCCGTGCTGCCGGAGTGGTTCCTGGGCAGCGGTCTGACAGCGGCGGCCTACCGGGGCGCGCAGTTCGTCGGGACGCGCTCCGATGACGACTACGCCGCGCGGGTAGCCGAAGAGCTACGCGCGGGCCCGGGTCTGGTCTACGGGTACACCGCCGACCTGGACACCGCCGCGCACGTGTTCGGGGTCGGGTCGGCCGAGTGGCACGAGGCCGCGGCCGGGGTGGACGCCCTGCTCACCCGGGTGGTCGAGTCGCTGCCCGACGATGCCGCGCTGCTGGTGACCGCCGACCACGGCGGCCTCAACGTCCCGCCGGACGCCCGCGTCGACATGGCCGCCGATCCCCGGCTGGCGGCGGGCGTGCGGGTGGTAGCCGGTGAGCCGCGGGTGCGCTACCTGCACACCGAACCGGGCGCCGCCGAAGACGTGCTGGCCATCTGGTCCGATGTGCTGGCCGGTCAAGCAGAAGTGCGCAGCCGGGACGACGCCGTCGCGTCGGGGATCTTCGGCCCGGTCAGCGCCGAACACCTACCCAGGATCGGCGATGTCGTCGTCGTCTGCACCGGCGAGTCCGCGATTCTGGCGAGCGGTCACGAACCTCCCGAAACGGCTAGCCTCGTCGGGTTCCACGGCGCGGCGACCACGGCGGAAATGGCGATTCCGCTGATAGAGCTCTTCTAGCCGAACTCAAATTATTTTCGTGTGGCTGACCTAAATTGGTCGCGATAGGTTGGGAAGGTGGATCTCCGCGTCGCGCGCGTCTCCCGACGGTCGCGGCCGACTGCTGGGGAGAGGTAGCCGTGGATTACGGGGCGATTCCGCCGGAGGTCAACTCGGCGCGGCTGTATTCCGGTCCTGGTCCGGGATCGCTGTTGGCCGCCGCGACGGCGTGGAACCGGTTGGCGGACGGGTTGGACGAAGCGGCGGACGGCTTCCGCTCGGTGACGACGCGGCTGACCTCTGGATGGCAGGGTCACGCGGCAATCGCGATGACCCAATCCGCGGTGCCGTACCTGGGGTGGCTGGCCGCCGCGGCCGCCACGGGCGAGCAGGCTGCCGCGCATGCGATGGCGGCCGCGAGCGCCTACGAAGACGCGCGTGCCGCGGTGGTGCCTCCCGCGGTGATCGCGGCCAACCGTTCCCAGCGCAGGTCGGTGGCTGACGGGAATCCGCTGGGTCAGGACACCGAGACGATCGCTGCCATGGACGCCGACTACGAACAGATGTGGGCCCAGGACGTCGCGGCGATGTACAGCTACGCCGACGCTGCTGCCACGGCGGCCCGGGTCACGCCGTTCACGTCGGCGCCGCTGGCGGTCGCTCTGCCGGCCCAACAGGGCGTGGCCGGCGACCCGGAAGTCGTGACCGCCGGATCGCAATTGATCGCCGCTCTCCCGCAGATGCTGCAGTCTCTCGCGTCGTCGCCGTCGGCGGCATTCGACGCGGCGTTGCTGTCGGTGTCGGCGTCGCTAGCGCGGCTGGGTTCGTTGCGGGCGCCGGTGAAGTTCCCGATGCACCTGCTGAATTTTTTGGGCAGAGGATCCGGCCCGGTCGGGCGCAAACCGGCGGCCGGCCGGACGACGGTGACTGCGCGCTGGGGCGGTGGCCGAAGGGTGGGCCGTCTGTCGGTGCCCTCGGCTTGGAGCGACATCGAACCGCCGAGCCCGGTCAGCGTCGATTTCCGCGCTTCGGCGCGGCGACTGCGGACGATCGGCGGGCGGGCAGTCTGCGCGAGGCTCGTCTACTCCTGACGCCGCTACAGCGGTGTCACGTAGGCCGAGCTGATGCCGCCGTCGACCAGGAATGTGGACGCCGTGATGAACGACGCGTCGTCGCTGGCCAAAAACGCCACGGCGGCGGCGATTTCGTCCGGCTCGGCAAATCGGCCCAGCGGTACGTGCACCAGGCGGCGCGCGGCCCGTTCCGGATCTTTGGCGAAGAGTTCTTGCAGCAGCGGTGTATTGACCGGACCCGGGCACAGGGCGTTGACGCGGATACCCTGCCGCGCGTACTGCACGCCGAGTTCCCGAGACATGGCCAGTACCCCGCCCTTGGAGGCGGTGTAGGAGATCTGCGAAGTGGCCGAACCCAGTACCGCGACAAAGGATGCCGTGTTGATGATGGCGCCCTTCCCGGCCGGCACCATGTGCCGCAACGCCGCTCGACAGCACAGATAGACCGACTTGAGGTTGACGTCCTGGACGTGTTGCCAGGCCGCCAGTTCGGTGTTCTCGATCAGGTCGTCCTCCGGCGGTGAGATGCCGGCGTTGTTGAACGCGATGTCGACCGACCCGCAAGCGTGCCCGGCGGCGTCGAACAGCTTGTTCACCGAATCTTCGTCGGAAACGTCGACGGGCACGAACAAACCGGAGAGCTGTTCTGCTGCCGCGCCGCCGGCTTCGGTGTCGATGTCACCGATCACGATCTGGGCGCCCTCGGCGTGCATGCGGCGGGCCGCGGCCAGGCCGATGCCGCTACCGCCGCCGGTGATGACGGCCACCCGGCCGGAAAGCCGCCGCGTGAGGTTGATCATCAGCTCTCCTTGATCGCGATGAAGACGTTCTTGGTCTCGGTGAACTGCAGCGGCGCGTCCGGCCCCAACTCACGACCGAGACCCGACTGTTTGAACCCGCCGAACGGGGTGCTGTAGCGCACCGAGGAATGCGAGTTCACCGACAGGTTGCCCGCTTCCACCGCCCGGGACACACGCAGCGCGCGGGACAGGTCGTCGGTCCAGATCGACCCGGACAGACCGTATTCGGTGTCGTTGGCCAGTGTCACCGCGTCGTGTTCGTCGTCGAACGCCAACACCGTGACCACCGGTCCGAAGATCTCGTCGGTGACGCTGCGATCGGTGCGCTGCGGGGTGAGAACCGTTGGGGGGAACCAGAACCCGGGCCCGCGTGGTGCCGACCCCCGAAAGGCCACGGGCGCGCCGTCGGGCACGTAGGAGGCCACCTTGTCCCGGTGCGCCGCCGAGACCAGCGGCCCCATCTCGGTGTCCCGCGCCCCGGGATCCCCGACCACCACTGCCTGCACGGCCGGCTCCAGCAACTCCATGAACCGGTCGTAGACGCTGCGCTGCACCAGGATCCGGCTGCGGGCGCAGCAATCCTGGCCCGCGTTGTCGAAGACTCCGGCCGGCGCGGTCGCGGCCGCGCGCTCCAGGTCGCAGTCGGCGAAGACGATGTTGGCGCTCTTGCCGCCCAGTTCCAGGGTCACCCGCTTCACCGCGGCCGCCGCACCGGCCATCACCTGCTTGCCGACGCCGGTGGACCCGGTGAATACGACCTTTCGGATCCCGGGATGGGTGACGAAGCGCTCCCCCACCACCGATCCCCGCCCGGGCAGCACCTGCAGCAGATCCGGATCCAGCCCGGCCTCGACCGCCAGCTCCGCGAGTCGCATCGTGCTCAGCGGTGTCCACTCAGCGGGCTTGACCAGGACCGCGTTGCCCGCGGCCAAGGCCGGCGCGATACCCCAGGTCGCGATCACCATCGGAAAGTTCCAGGGGGTGATCACCCCGATCACGCCCATCGGCTCGTTGAAGGTGACATCGAGCCCACCGGCCACCGGAATCTGCTTGCCGCACAGGCGCTCTGGGCTGCCGGCGTAATACTGCAGCACGTCGCGGACGTTGCCGGCCTCCCATTCCGCCGAGCCGATCGGATGTCCGGAGTTGGCTACTTCGAGGGCGGCGAGTTCGTCGCGGTGGGTGTCGACGACGGCTGCGAAGGCACGCAGGCCGGCGGCCCGGTCGGCCGGGGCCAACTTCGCCCAGCGACGCTGGGCAGCGTGGGCCCGCCCCACCGCGTCGTCGACGGCCGCGGCGTCGGCGTGCTCGACCGTGCGCAACACCTCTTCGGTGGCCGGGTTGACCACGTCGGTGGCCGTCATAGGCCGGCCCTCGCGGCGTCCACCAGGGCCGTGAACAGCCGCAGATCGTCCAGCGCCTTCTCCGGATGCCATTGCACCGCAAGCGCGAACGCGTCGCCGGGTAGCTCGACGGACTCGACCACGCCGTCGACGTCCCACGCGCCGACCACCAGTCCGTCGCCGACCTTGTCGATGGCCTGATGGTGATAGCACGGCACGTCGGCGGTTTCGCCCAGCAGCGCGGCCGCGCGGGTGCCCGCCACGGTCCGCACCGGCAGCCGGCTGAATATCCCGTTGCCCGCACGATGCCCGGAGTGGCCCAGCACCTCGGGCAGATGTTGGTGCAGGGTGCCGCCGAAGGCGACGTTGAAGATCTGCGCGCCCCGGCAGATGCCGAGCACCGGCAGCCGCCGGTCCAGCGCGGCCCGCAGCAACGCAAACTCCCAGGCGTCGCGGTCGGCACGCGGTTGATCGGTGCTCGGGTGGGGTTGCTGGCCGTAGGTGGCGGGGTCGAGGTCGTAACCGCCGGTGATGACCAGAGCGTCCAGACTGTCGAGCAGCGCCTCGACGGTGTCGCTTCGCACCGGCTGGGGAGGCAACAGCACCGGGACACCGCCGGCCTGCACGACGCCTTCGAAGTAGTCGGACGGCAGATAGGCCGCGGGGATGTCCCACACCCCGGTGCGTACCTGCTCCCGGTACATGGTCAGCCCCACGACCGGGGGCCTAGAGCCGCTCAAAACCACGCATCCTCTCCCAATCGGTGACCGAAGTGTTGAACGCCGCCAGTTCCACGCGCGCGTTGTTCAGGTAGTGCGCGACCACGTCGTCGCCGAATGCCTGCCGCGCCACCGCCGAATCCCCGAACAGCGCGGCCGCCTCGGCGAGGGTGGACGGTAGCCGCTCGACATCGTCGGCCTGATAGGCGTTTCCGGCGTACGGGTCGCCGAGTTCCAGGCCCTGCTCGACACCGTACAAACCGCCCGCGATCAGCGCCGCCACCGCGAGATACTGGTTGACGTCGCCGCCGGGGACGCGGCATTCGACTCGGATATTGCGTTCGTGCCCCACCACCCGCAGCGCGCAGGTGCGGTTGTCCAATCCCCACGCCACCGCGGTCGGGGCGAAGCTGCCGTCGACAAAACGCTTGTAGGAGTTGATGTTCGGCGCATAGAACAAAGTGAGCTCGCGCACCGTGGCCAGCAGCCCGGCGATGAAACCGCGGAACGTCGCCGACATGCCGCGCGGCACACCGGGATCGAAGAATGCCGAGACGCCGTCCGCGTCGCGCAGCGACAGGTGGATGTGACAGCTATTGCCTTCGCGCTCATCGTATTTGGCCATGAACGTCAGGCTCTTGGCGTGTTGGTCGGCGATCTCCTTGGCGCCGTTCTTGTAGACGGCGTGGTTGTCGCAGGTGACCAGCGCCTCCGCGTAGCGGAAGCCGAGTTCCTGCTGGCCGTTGTTGCACTCCCCCTTGATCGCCTCGATCTGCAGACCCGCACCCTGCATGCCCAGCCGGATGTCGCGCAGCAGTGGTTCCATGCGCGAACCGGCCATGATCGCGTAGTCGATGTTGTAGTCGCTGGCCGGCGTCAGGCGGCGGTAGCCGTCGGCCCACGCCTGACGGTAGGACTGGTCGAACACGATGAACTCCAACTCGGTGGCGGCATCGGCGACCAAGCCGCGCCGCTCGAGGCGCTCGAGCTGGCGGCGCAGGATGGCACGCGGCGACTGCACGACCGGGCCGCCGTCCAGCCAGGACAAGTCGGCGATCACCAACGCGGTGGCGGGCAGCCACGGCACCAGCCGCAACGTGGACAGATCCGGCGTCATCACCATGTCGCCGTAGCCGGTTTCCCAGTTCGACATGGCGTATCCCGCCACGGTGTTGACGTCGACATCCACGGCCAGCAGATAACTGCAGCATTCGGCGCCGTGGCCGGCAACCTCGTCGACGAAGAACCGGCCCGCGACCCGTTTGCCGACCAGCCGGCCCTGCATGTCGGTGAAGGCCACGATGACGGTGTCGACGTCGCCGGCTGCGACCAGTCGTTCCAGGTCGGACGGCGAGAGGTGCCCAGTCATGCCCGCCAGTCAACCACTCTGCCGCGCTACCAGCCGCTGGTGCGCAAGATGATCTCGGTGGCCAACTGCGCGGTCGACTCGCTCGCGCTGCGCCGGCCCAGCAACTCCACCACCCGGTAGTCGCCGAAGACGAACCGCTGGCTCTCGCGGGCGGCGTCGCGCATCGCCGGCGTGCTCACCAGCACGGTCGTGGCAATCTCCACCGGCGGACAGATTTCGTCAGCGTCGTCGGCAGCGGCCACCCGCGGGTGCACGCGATCGATCGCGACCAGCCCCGCGAACCTGCCCAACCTGGTGGCCGCCAATTCCCAGGCCAGCTCGGCGCCGGCGCGGTCGCCGACCGCCACCGCCCACGCAATGCCCAACGAGTCGAGAATGCCGATCACCGACTTGGCGGTCAGCCGCGGGTCGGCGCCGATGACGACGGTGCGCAACGACGCGTTGTGCAGCCGCTCGCACACGGCGTCGTAGGCCGACGGGGCACGCTGCTCGGCGGCCAGTATCACCACGACGGTGCCGTTGTCCGGACCGGACACGCCCACTGGCACAGGGAATCCATCGAGCGTGGTCATCATCGTGGGCACCCCCCGCAAATTACCCGAAACCGGGGCCACGAGCACCCGGGACGATTCCGGTCGAAGAGGTGCGTCCGGCGCCGCCAACGATCGGCTCGACCGTCTTCATTGCGACCGGTTTGCTGCCGGCTGTTCGTCGACGTGTTACGGCAGCGTGAGGATCTCGGCGCCGGTGTCGGTGACCAGCAGGGTGTGCTCGAACTGCGCTGTCCACTTGCGGTCTCTGGTGACGACCGTCCAGCCGTCGTCCCAGATCTCGTAATCCAGCGCGCCGAGGTTGATCATCGGCTCGATGGTGAACGTCATCCCGGGTTGCAAGACGGTGCTGACGGCCGGCTGGTCGTAATGCAGGACCACCAGCCCGTTGTGGAACGTGGTGCCGATGCCGTGACCGGTGAAGTCGCGAACTACGTTGTACCCGAACCGATTTGCGTACGCCTCGATGACCCGACCCACCACCGACAGCGCCCGGCCGGGCTTGACGGCTTTGATCGCGCGCATCGTCGCCTCGTGCGTGCGCTCGACGAGCAAGCGGTGTTCCTCGGCGACGTCACCGGCCAGAAAGGTCGCGTTGGTGTCGCCGTGCACCCCGTTGATGTATGCGGTGACGTCGATGTTGACGATGTCGCCGTCCTCGATCACCGTCGAATCCGGGATGCCGTGGCAGATGACCTCGTTGAGCGACGTGCAGCACGATTTCGGAAAACCCTTGTAGCCCAACGTGGACGGGTAGGCGCCGTGGTCGACCATGTAGTCGTGCGCGATGCGGTCCAGATGGTCGGTGGTAACGCCGGGCGCGACGGCCTTGCCGGCTTCCTGCAGCGCCTGCGCCGCGATCCGCCCCGCGACGCGCATGTTTTCGATGACCTCGGGTTCCTGGACCCAAGGCTCGGTGCCCTCTTTGGCGGTGGCCTTGCCGACGTATTCCGGGCGCGCGATCCACTTGGGCACCGGCAACGTGGACGACAGCACGCCGGGGGCAAGCGCGGTGCGAGCAGGCATGGGACACAGCTTAGCGATGTGCGGCTCGGCCCGGCGCGGCACCGAGTTCGGCGCACGCATCGAGATTGCACCTCTGCAGGCCCGCGCTCGAAGAGTTCGTCTGCAGCCTTTCGATCTCGGCGAGCGGCGATCAGAACCGAGGCCGGCGCAGCAACGTCCGGCGGCGGGGACCCCGGATGATCACCGACCCGAACACCAACTGACCGCTCAGGACGACGTGCGGGTTGCCTTCGGCCGGCGGATCTTTGCGACGGTCGGTCGCGC
This sequence comes from Mycobacterium sp. NGS22, assembly GCF_059813095.1. Classification (NCBI taxonomy): domain Bacteria; kingdom Bacillati; phylum Actinomycetota; class Actinomycetes; order Mycobacteriales; family Mycobacteriaceae; genus Mycobacterium; species Mycobacterium sp. NGS22. The sequence goes on along the minus strand of NZ_JCALDY010000003.1, from coordinate 185,358 downwards.
TACCGACGTAGGCTTCCACGTTGTCGATCGAGGCACTCGCACCGTCGGGCAACCGCAGGTCGAGGTTGCCGAACTTCATGTCGATCTCGATGACGACGACGGGACCGGCGAAACGGGCTCTGGTGAGGTCGAGTTCGATGTTGCCGAACCGGCGCACCAGCGACAACCGGGTCGGCACCGTCCACTCGCCGTGGCGCTTGAGCGAGCCGGCCCAGCCGCGCAACTCCACCCGATCGGTGGCCGACGTCACGATCGCGCCCGGCGCGGGCAGGTCACCGACCAGACTGTCCAGCTCGTTGCGGGTGCGCGCAAAAGACACCTGCGTCGAGCGCTGCTCGAATTCGTCAAGGTCGATCAGCCCGAGCGCCAAAGCGTTGTGCAGCCGCCGCATGGTGCCGTTGCGGTCAGCATCCGACACCCGCACTGCCATGTCCCCGCCGGATTCCGTCATCGCCTTTTCCACTGCTCGACTACTGGCGATGATTCGCCCACCACACGTAACTTACCGGCGGACGTAGCTTCGTTGCAGCAAAGCCCTCGTCGGCGCGCGGTTCTCGGCTGCTGTCTGCACGCTTGGTCCGATGCATGTGTATCTACATACACATGAGTAGGCGAGTTCAGGTGATTCTGTCCGAGGAAGAGCGGGAAGCCTTCCGCCAGCAAGCCGCGGCGCAGCAGATGTCCCTCAGCAACTGGCTGCGACAAGCGGGACTCAAGCAACTCGAGGCCCAACGGGAACGTCCCATTCGTACCGCCCGGGACCTGCTTGAGTTCTTCGCGCATTCCGAAGACGCAGGAACAGAACCTGATTGGGAGACGCATCTGCAGGTGATGGCCGAGTCCCGCCGTCGCGGGCTCACGACGTCGTGATTTTCGTCGACACCAACGTCTTCATGTATGCGGTGGGTCGCGATCACCCACTGCGAACGCCCGCCCGCGAGTTCCTCGTGCACAGCGTGGAACACAAGGAGCGGCTTGTCACCTCAGCTGAGGTCGCCCAGGAATTGCTGCACGCGTACCTGCCGGTGGGCCGGATCTCGACGCTGGATTCGGCATTGACATTGGCACGGGAGCTAGCGGAAATCTGGCCCGTCGAGATGGCCGACATCCTGCACGCTCGAATACTGCACACCCGCCACCGCGGTCTCGGCGCGCGCGATCTGCTTCACCTGGCCTGCTGCCAGCGTCGCGGTGTCACGCGGATCAAGACGTTCGACCCGACCCTGGCGAGCGCCTTCGGCCCGTAGGCCGGCGAGCGGCCGCTAGCAGCGTTTGTCAGGCCAGGTAGCCAGGCGCCAGCGAGTCGAACATCACTTTGGTCATCCGGACCGCGTATTCCGAGCTGCCGCCCCCGACGATGAGCGCCGCGAACGCCAGGTCACCGCGGTATCCGGCGAACCAGGAATGTGATCCGCCCGCGAACTCGGCCTCGCCGGTCTTGCCGTAGATCTCCCCGCAGCCGGCGATCTCCTTGGCGGTGCCGTTGGTCACGACCAGGCGCATCATCGGCCGCAACGCTTCGACCATCTTCGGGCTGATCGGGGTGTTGTCGCCGGAGACGGTGGTGGGCCGACCGGCGATCAGCTGCGGGACCGGAGTCTTCCCGGCCGCGACCGTGGCCGCGACCAAAGCCATGCCGAACGGGCTGGCCAGCACCCGGCCCTGCCCGAAGCCGTCCTCGGTGCGCTCGGTCAGGTCCACCGTGGGCGGCACCGAGCCGGTCACCGTGGTGATGCCCTCGACCTGATAGTCCAGCCCGATGCCGTAGCGGTTGGCGGCCTGGGTCAGGCCGCGCGGCGGCAACTTGCTGCTCAGTTCGGCGAAGGTGGTGTTGCAGGAACTGGCGAACGCCCGCGACAGGGGCACCACGCCAAGATCGAAGCCGCCGTAGTTGGGGATGGTGCGGTGCCCGATGTCCAGGTGGCCGGGACATCCGAGCATGGTGTTCGGGGTGGCCATGTCGCGCTCCACGGCCGCACCGGCGGTGATCATCTTGAAGGTGGACCCCGGCGGATAGAGGCCGGTGGTGGCGAGCAGGCCATCGGCGTTCGCACCCGCGTTCTGCGCGATGGCCAGGATCTCGCCGGTCGACGGTTTGATCACCACCAGCATGGCTTTGCCGCCACGGGTGTCCACGGCATGCTGTGCGGCGTTCTGCACCGCGCGGTCCAGCGTGATCGAGACCGACGGCGCCGGTGTGCCCTCGACTTCGTGCAGCACCGCGACGTCGACCCCGTTCTGGTTGGTGGTGACGATCCGCCACCCCGCCTGCCCGTCGAGTTGGTCGACCACCGCCTTTTTCACCTGGCCCATCACCGCGGGCGCGAAGTTCGGATCGGTGGGCAACAGCTCGGGGCGCGGCGTGACGACGACGCCGGGCAGTCTGCCGATCGCCGGGAAGACGCGGTTGCTGTCGTCGGGCAGCAACGTGACCAGATCGACGGGTTGGGTTGCGGAGCTTGCCATTTCGGCAAGCAGTTGCGGGTCGTTGAGTTGGTCGTTGAACGGGTGCAGCGCCTCGATGACGGCGTGGGACGTGGCGATCAATTCGGTCCCGGCTTGGGTGGCGTCCAGTGAGTAGTTGTACAGGTAGCCCGGCGCCAGCACGTCGGTGCCGCCGAACTCGTTGACCGAGGCGCGCCGGGGCTGGTCGGCCCGCAACGCGAACGTCTGGTGCTCACCGAGCCTGGGATGCAGGCCGGTCGGGGTCCAGCGCACCTGCCAACGTCCCTCATCGCGGGCCATCTTCAGCTGGCCGTCATAGCTCCAGATCCGGTTCTTGGGCAGGTGCCAGGTGAAGCGGTACACCACCGTGCCGGTGTCCTCGGCGTACTTCGAGCTCAGCACCTGCGCGTCAAGGTGGGTGGCCTGCAGGCCGGCCCAGGCCGCGTTGAGCGCTTCGCGCGCGTCGTTGGGGCTGTCGCTCAGTTGCGCCGCGGTCGCGGTGTCACCGACGGACAGCGCGGCCAGGAACTTCTCGGCGGCGGGTCCGGGACCTTCGGGCCGCGGGGTACAGCCGGGCAGGACGGCGAGCGCCACCAGCAGGCACACCACCGAGGTTGCCAGTGTGACTGCTGAGACTGGAGTTTTTTTTGTGACCATCGATGCTGATGGTAGAAACTGTCGGCGTCACCGCCTCGTAGACACACCGAGACGAAACCGTGACGCTTGCTAGGGCGCGAACGGGTTGAGGATCGGCGGGATGATCTGGTTGCCGGTCACACCGGTGAACCGGACGAAGATCTGCGCGGGGATATTCAGGGTCTGGTAGACGCCGGCACCGACCCACGAGACCGGCAACTGCAAGAAGCTCGGCACTGCATCCACAAGGCTTTGGATCGGGTCGTAGACGAAGTAGGGAATCGAGGCCGCGAGCGTGCGCGAGTCCAGGATCAGGTTGGTCGGAACATCGGGATAACCCTGGGCGGCGAATGTCTGGTTGAGCACATTGAACAAGTTGACGTCGGGATCGAAGTAGGTGCCGTTGAAGACCGGGGACGTCAGCGGCGCACCCTGCATGTAGCTCGGCGTCGGAAGGCTGAAGGTATCCATGATCGTCGGCGTCGTACTGACGATCTGCCATGAGTTGTTGATCCAGCCGTCATGGATATTGTTGCCGGCCTGATCCCACATCAGGAAACTTGCTGTCTCAACGGGTGATTGGAAACCGTGACCGATGCCGGCGATGTTGGTATCCGTGTGGCCGTGGTCGGTGACGATGAGGGTGTTCCATTCCTCGCCGGGGTGGGTGGGCTGCCACATGGCCTCCCAGTCGGCTACCGCGCCCAGCACGCCTCTTGTCGCCAACGGCTGACCCGCAATTTGTTGGCCGAGGTTGGCGTCCATGTTTCGAAGGGCCGCCGCGTACTCCGGCGAGCCGCCGCCGAATGCATGCCCCATCTCGTCGACACCTACGTAGTAGGAGAAGATGAAATTCGCTTTGTCGGGGTCGGCGAGCATGATCGCGGCCTGGGTTTCCTGGCCGACCATGTTTTGCGACGCTACCCAGTACGGGTCGCTCGCGGCGTCATGCGGGACGAAAATGACATTGTCCGCAGGATGCGACCCGGCGCCGGCGATGTCGGTGATGACCGGCCAGTTGCCGATGACCGTCGTGTTGATGTCGTCGCCGTACGCGCCCTCGAGTTGGTTGTAGACGGTCGGCCAGTTGTCGTACGTCCACGGGGTGAAGACGTTGTTGGTGACGCCGGCCGTCTCGCTCCACACACCGGTCTGGATGGTCGTCCACGACGGGTTGGACACGCTGGTGTGTCCGACGATCGTCGACGCCGAGGTGGTGCTCTGCTCCATGAACAGATGGAAGTTCGGGGTCCCAGTGGGATCCGCCAGGATTCTGCTCAGATTCGTGCCGTCGGTGCCGATCAGCAGGAAATTCCCGTCCGGTGTGGCTAGCGCCCACTCGGCGAACTGGGCTTCAGTCACGAAGGTGGCCGTGTTGAGGAATGCGCCGGCGTTGCCGGTTGCGCCCGGGGCACCGAACAAGAACGGCCTGCCGCCGGCTCCCCCGGCCCCGCCGGCGACGGTTCCGGCGCCGCCGTACAGGTTGCCGCCGAGACCGCCGGTACCGCCGGCCCCGCCGTTGCCCCAGAACAAACCGCCGGTGCCGCCGGCGCCGCCCGCTCCGCCGCGCAGGCCACCGGTACCGCCGGCACCGCCGTTGCCGAAGAAGCCGGCGTTGCCCCCGCGTCCGCCCGTCCCGCCCGCAATTCCTGACCCGCCCCGGCCGCCATTGCCCCACAGGATCCCGCCGTCCCCGCCGGCTTGGCCGGTGCCGTTCACGCCGTTGAACCCGTCGCCGATGAGCGGCCGTCCCAGCAGCAGGTTCGTCGGCGCGTTGATCGCACCCAGAATGGGGTCGACGAGTGGCTGCAGCGGACCGGCATTGATCGCCTCGGCGGTCGCATACGCCTTGCTGGCATTGCCTAGTGCCTGCACGAATTGCTCGTGGAAGGCGGCGGCCTGCCGGCTGGCAGCCTCGTATGCCTCGCCGTGGCCGGAAAACAGCGAGGCGATCGCCGCCGACACCTCGTCACCGGCGGCTGCGATCAGCGTGCTGGTCGGTGCCAATGCCGCCAGATTCGCTGCGACGAGCGAGGATCCGATACCTGCGGCATCCGCCGCGGCTGAAGTCAAAAGGCTTGGTGCGGCGATCAGAAACGACATCATTGTCCTCCCAGCCGGAAACACTGACGATCGGAGATTGTGACGATACTCGTAAGTCGGCCAATTACGGCCCTTTTCGAGTCAGCCGGGTGGCGCTATGACGCCGGATCGCGTCGAGTGTGCAGCCAGCCGCACACCCGAGGCGAGCACTAATCCAGCAACACCGTTGCGAAGGTGCCGACTTCCTTGAACCCGATGCGGGCGTAGGCGGCCCGCGCCACGGTGTTGAAATCGTTCACGTACAGGCTGGCGATCCGCCCGCTGCCGACGATAACCGCGGCCAGCGTCGCGGTGCCCGCGGTGCCCATGCCCAGGCCCCGCCGCTCGGGATGGACCCAGACGCCCTGGATCTGGCCGACCGAGGGTGACTGCGAACCCACCTCGGCCTTGAACACGACCTGGCCGTGCTCGAAGCGGGCCCACGCCCGTCCGGCCGCAATCAGGCTGGCGACGCGACGACGATATCCGCGGCCGCCGTCGCCGAGTCGCGGATCGACCCCGACCTCGCCGATGAACATGTCCACCGCCGCGACCAGATAGGCGTCCAGTTCCTCCGGACGCACCTGGCGCACTTCGGTGTCCAGCGTGCAGTTTGGATGGGCGTTGAGCGCCATCAGCGGTTGGTCGGCGCGCACGTCACGCGCGGGCCCCCAGGCGGGTTCGAGGCGCTGCCACATCGGCAGCACCAAATCGGCCCGACCGACCAGCGACGAACACCGCCGTGCCGTGCTCTTGGCCTCGTCGGCGAACGCGTTGAGATCAATCAGGTTGCCGCGCAGTGGAATCAAATTGGCGCCGGCGAAACACAGCGACTCGTCCACGCCGCCGCGGGTCCACAGTTCGCCGCCGATGGAATTGGGCTCGACACCGTAGTCGGCGACGCGGGCGGCCACCATGCACGATTCGACCGGGTTCTCCCCCAGGACACGCCAGACGGCGGCGGCGTCACGCACCACTGACACCCGTCTCTCGCCAACCAGGCGCAAGATGGGCGGAGCCGACATCTCATAACTCTCTGTGGTGCGAATCGAGGGCCGGTGAGTTTGGCCCCTATCAGCTTACGGTGACAATAGGCGAACCGCTTGCTGCCGTCCCCGGATCCGTCTCGGTCAGGTCACCCATCTCCGAGGCGAGCCGCATGGCCTCTTCGATCAGCGTCTCGACGATCTGCGCCTCGGGCACCGTCTTGATCACTTCGCCCTTGACGAAGATCTGACCTTTGCCGTTGCCGGACGCCACGCCCAGATCTGCCTCGCGGGCCTCCCCCGGCCCGTTGACCACGCAGCCCATCACAGCCACCCGGAGCGGCACGTCGAGCCCGTCCAGCCCGGCGGTCACCTCGTTGGCCAGGGTGTAGACGTCCACCTGGGCGCGGCCGCACGACGGGCAGGACACGATCTCCAGCCCGCGTGGGCGCAGGTTCAGCGACTCCAGGATCTGCGTGCCGACCTTGACTTCCTCGACGGGCGGCGCCGACAACGACACCCGGATGGTGTCGCCGATCCCCCGGGAGAGCAGCGCGCCGAAGGCGACGGCGGACTTGATGGTGCCCTGGAACGCCGGACCGGCCTCGGTGACCCCGAGATGCAGCGGGTAGTCGCACTGCGCGGCCAACTGCTCGTAGGCCGCGACCATGATCACCGGGTCGTTGTGCTTGACGCTGATCTTGATGTTGCCGAAGCCGTGCTCCTCGAACAGCGAGGCCTCCCACAGCGCCGACTCGACCAGCGCCTCGGGGGTGGCTTTGCCGTACTTCTGCATGAACCGCTTGTCCAGCGAGCCGGCGTTGACACCGATGCGGATCGGGATGCCCGCGGCCCCGGCGGCTTTGGCCACCTCACCGACCCGGCCGTCGAATTCCTTGATGTTGCCCGGGTTGACCCGAACCGCCGCGCAGCCGGCGTCGATCGCGGCGAAGATGTATTTCGGCTGGAAGTGGATGTCGGCGATCACCGGGATCTGGCTGTGCTTGGCGATCTCGGCCAGCGCGTCGGCGTCCTCCTGACGTGGACAGGCCACCCGCACGATGTCGCACCCGGCGGCGGTCAGCTCGGCGATCTGCTGCAGGGTGGTGTTGACGTCGTGGGTCTTGGTGGTGCACATGGACTGCACCGCGATCGGGTGATCGCTGCCGACCCCGACGTCGCGGACCATCAGCTGTCGCGTCTTGCGCCGCGGCGCCAGCGTGGGGGCCGGGGGCTGCGGCATGCCCAGGCCTATGGTCACTTGGCTTCGCCTTCTCTCTGTTTCTAGAAGAGCCGGATGGGGTTGACCAGGTCGGCGGTGACGGTCAACAGGAAGAATCCGGCTACGAGAGCCAGCACCACGTAGGTCGCCGGCATGAGCTTGAGGTAATTCACCGGGGCGCCGGCCACCTTGCCGCGCGCCGACCGGATCATGTTGCGGATCTTTTCGTAGCACGCGACGGCGATGTGGCCTCCGTCGAACGGCAGTAACGGCAGCAGGTTGATGGCGCCCAGGATGAGGTTCAGCTGGGCCAGGAAGAACCAGAAGGCCACCCACAGCCCGTGGTCGACGGTGTCGCCGCCGATGATGCTGGCGCCCACGACGCTCATCGGGGTCTGCGGGTCGCGCTCACCGCCGCCAATGGCTTGGACCAGGGCGCCGATCTTGGAGGGAATGGCGGCCAGGGATTTGCCGACCTCGACGGTGAGTTGGCCGGAGAAAGCTACCGTGGCCGGCACCGCCGACAGCACGTTGTACCGGGTCGGCGGTTCGGGCGACGGCGCCGCCACACCGATGGCACCGACCGTCGCGGCTTTGGCGTCAGCGTCGCGTCCGGCGGAGACGAAACGCTGGGTGCTTTCGACGTTGACGTTGGTGACGATGGTCTTCCCGTCACGTTCGACCACGACGGGCACGGTGCCGTGCAGTTTGCGCACCGCCGTCGCCATTTCCTCGAAGGTCGACACCGGGGTGTCGCCCACCTTGACCACGACGTCGCCGGCGCGGATCCCGGCCAGCGCCGCGGGGCCCGGTCCGTCGCATTTGTCGAGCTTGCCCTTGACGGTTTCCTGTGCGACGCAGGTGGTTTCGCCGACAACTGCCTTCGTCGACTGATGCAGGTTGGGCAGCCCCCAGATCACCGCGATGGCGTACATCAACACCAGGAACAGCACGAAGTTCATTCCCGGCCCGGCGAACAACACTGTCACGCGTTTCCAGGTCGCCTGCTTGTACATCGCGCGGTCTTCTTCGTCGGGCGCGAGTTCCTCGGCGGGAGTCATCCCGGCGATGTCGCAGAAACCGCCCAGCGGCAGGGCCTTGATCCCGTACTGGGTCTCACCACGTCGGGTCGACCACAGCGTCGGCCCGAAGCCGACGAAGTAGCGGCGCACCTTCATGCCGGTGCCGCGCGCTGCCCACATGTGGCCGCATTCGTGCAGGGCGACCGAGATGAGGAGGCACAGCGCAAACAGCACAATGCCGATAACGAACATCATCAGCCTGTTACGACCTTTCTCATGCCAAGCCGGAGACTCGGACCGACACGGGGTTAGCTGTCGCGATCGCATGTTGCGCCCGCTCACGAGCCCAACGCTGCGCCTCGAGTACTTCATCCACGGTAGCGGGTGAAACGGCCCACTGGTCAGCAGCGTGCAGCACGTCGGCGATGGTGGCGACGATCGCGGGGAACGGGATGCGCCGTTGCAGGAACGCCTCGGCGGATTCCTCGTTGGCGGCGTTGTAGACGGCGGTCATGCAGCCGCCGGTTTCCCCGGCCTGCCGGGCCAACTCCACCGCCGGGAAGACCTCGCTGTCCAGCGGCTCGAATTCCCAGGTAGCAGCCTTGGTGAAGTCACAGCGGGCGGCGGCCCCGGGGACTCGGTGCGGCCAGCCCAGCGCCAGCGCGATCGGCAGCTTCATGTCCGGTGGACTGGCCTGGGCGATCGTCGAACCGTCGACGAAGGTGACCATCGAGTGCACGATCGACTGTGGGTGTACGACGACCTCGATGCGGTCATAGGGGATGCCGAACAGCAGGTGCGTTTCGATGAGTTCGAGGCCCTTGTTGACCAGTGAGGCCGAGTTCAGGGTGTTCATCGGCCCCATCGACCAGGTCGGATGCGCGCCCGCCTGCTCTGGGGTCACCCCCTGCAGGTCATCCGCCGACCAGCCGCGGAACGGCCCGCCGGAGGCCGTCAGCACCAGTTCGGCGACCTCGTCGGGGGTGCCGCCGCGCAGGCATTGCGCCAGCGCCGAGTGCTCGGAATCCACCGGAACGATCTGCCCCGGACCCGCCGCCGCCAACACCAGAGGCCCCCCGGCGATCAGCGACTCCTTGTTGGCCAGGGCCAGCCGGACCCCGGACTCCAGCGCGGCCAGCGTCGGCCGCAGTCCCAGCGCACCGACCAGCGCATTCAGCACGACGTCGGCCTCGGTCTCCTGCACCAGACGAGTGGCCGCCTCGGGTCCCCGGTACGGAATATCGCCGGCCCGTTCGGCGGCGTCCGCGTCGGCGACCGCGATGTTGGTCACCCCGGTCTCGGCGCGCTGACGCAGCAAGGTGTCCAGGTTGTGACCTCCGGCGGCCAACCCGACGACCTCGAAGCGGTCCGGGTTGGCGGCGATGACCTCCAATGCCTGGGTACCGATCGAGCCGGTGCTGCCCAGCACCAGCACTCGCAGGCGGCGATCGGAGATTGTCACCCGACCATTGTGCCGCGTGGGTGCGTCATGTCGGGCGGTACGCGGTCGACTCGCGCGTGTTCGACCCGTCCGTGCCGATGCTGACTCCGAATGACTGTGTGTACGACCCATCCGGGGGCGGCCCGTGTCGCCTCGAAACTGTTCTGCAGCAAAGGAATTGGAATTCAATGACCACACAGGCCAAGACGACGGCGGCAGCGGCCCTTGCGGCGATCGCGATTGCGGGCTTCTCGGGATGTGCAAGTGACAAGCCCGCGGCGCAGGGCGGTGCCGGCTCCGGTGCTTCGAGCAGTTCGAGCATGACCGCCGCCCCCAGCAGTGCGCCGTCGTCGGCAGCGGCGAACCCGGCCGCGGACCTGATCGGCCCGGGCTGCTCGGAATACGCCGCGCAGAACCCGACCGGACCCGGATCGGTAGCGGGCATGGCACAGGATCCGGTGGCGACCGCGGCGTCGAACAATCCGATGCTGAGCACGCTGACATCCGCCCTGTCGGGCAAGCTGAATCCGCAGGTCAACCTGGTCGACACGCTCAACAGCGGGCAATACACCGTGTTCGCGCCCACCAACGCGGCCTTCGACAAACTGCCGGCGGCCACCATCGATCAACTCAAGACCGATGCCAAGTTGCTCAACAGCATCCTGACCTATCACGTGGTCAACGGTCAGGCGAGTCCGGCCAAGGTCGCCGGCACACACAAGACGTTGCAAGGTGCGGACGTCACGGTGACGGGCGCGGGCAACGACCTGAAAGTCGACGCCGCAAGCCTGGTGTGCGGTGGGGTGCACACCGCGAACGCGACGGTCTACATGATCGACACCGTCCTGATGCCCCCTCAGTGATCCGGTTGACCGAGACAAAGGCAGTCCACTTCGGTGGGCTGCCTTTGTCGTGGCGCCAATCCCGTTGCCGTTCGAACCAATCCGCGGCGCGATCCGCGACGAATAGCTGACATGTTGACTCTCGCGTTGGTCGGATTTCTCGGTGGCCTCATCACCGGGATCTCGCCGTGCATCCTGCCGGTCCTGCCGGTGATCTTCTTCTCCGGGGTGCAAACAAACTCAGCCGATGCGACGACGAAAACCGAAGGCTCCGTGGCAGTTCTACCGCAGCAAACCCACTCCGACAGGTCCCGTCCCTACCGCGTGATTGCCGGTTTGGTGCTCAGCTTCAGTGTGGTCACCCTGCTCGGCTCGGCGCTGCTCTCCGCGCTGCGACTGCCGCAGGACGCCATCCGTTGGGTTGCGTTGGTGGCCCTGCTGGCGATCGGAGCCGGGTTGATCTTCCCGCGCTTCGAGCAGTTGCTGGAGAAGCCGTTCTCACGCATCCCGCAGAAGCAGATCAGCACGCGTGGAAAGGGTTTCGGACTCGGCCTGGCGTTGGGTGTGCTCTACGTACCGTGCGCGGGACCGGTGCTGGCGGCCATCGTGGTGGCCGGTGCGACCGCCCAGATCGGTGTGGGAACCGTCGTGCTCACCGCCGCCTTCGCCGGAGGTGCCGCATTGCCGTTGCTGTTCTTCGCCCTCGCCGGTCGACGAATTGCCGTGCGGGTGAGCGCGTTTCGACGCAGGCAACGCGAAATCCGGATCGGCGCAGGAATCATGACCATGCTGCTCGCGGTCGCGCTGGTGTTCGATCTGCCCGCCGTACTGCAACGCGCGATTCCCGACTACACCTCCTCGCTGCAGGACAAAGTCGGTGGCACAGAACAGATCCGCCGGCAGCTCGAGCTCGGCGGCATCGTCACCGACCAGAACGCGCAGCTGTCCAACTGCAGCAACGGTGCCGCCGAACTTCTGAACTGCGGAACCGCACCCGATCTGCGAGGCATCACCCGATGGCTCAACACCCCCGGGGGCGAGCCGGTCACGCTGGCTTCGTTGCGCGGCACGGTGGTACTGGTCGACTTCTGGGCGTACTCGTGCATCAACTGTCAACGCGCTATCCCACACGTCGTCGGCTGGTATCAGGCCTACCGGGACAGCGGTCTGGTGGTCGTCGGCGTACACACACCCGAGTACGCCTTCGAGAAGGTCCCGGAGAACGTCGCGAAGGGAGCAGCCGACCTGGGCATCACGTATCCGATTGCGTTGGACGACAACTTCTCTACGTGGACGAACTACCGCAATCGGTACTGGCCGGCCGAGTATCTGATCGATGCCCGGGGCACGGTGCGGCACATGAAGTTCGGCGAAGGCGGCTACAGGGAGACCGAATCGTTGATCAGGCAGTTGCTCACCGACGCCACACCCGGCCGGCCACTTCCCCGGCCCGTCGACACACCCGACCTCACGCCGAAAACGATCCTGACCGCCGAGACCTACTTCGGCGTCGGCAAGGTCGTCAACTTCGGCGGCGGCGGGGTCTACGACGAAGGATCGGCGATTTTCGACTACCCGCCCACCCTGGCCGCGGACAGCTTTGCGCTGAAGGGTCGCTGGTCACTGGACTACCAGGGGGCGACGGCCGACGGCGACGACTCGTCGATCAAGCTCAACTACCACGCCAAGGACGTCTACGCCGTCGTCGGCGGCACCGGCACCCTGCAGGTGATCCGCGACGGCAAGACCACCACGGTGCCGATCGGCGGACCGCCGACCAACCGCAAGATCCTCGCCGGTGAGACGCAGGGAGCCGGGACGGTCGAGGTGCGGCCCAGCAAGGGTGTGCAGATTTTCTCGTTCACTTACGGCTGAACCCGTCCGGGACCCAATCGACTCCGAATCATCTACGTCGGGGACCCAACGAGGCGGCACACCGCCTCGGTACTCAATAGGAGCGAACGAAATGAAGACGGAAAACACGGTGGCCGCAACCGGTCTCGCGGTAGCTCTGGTGGCATGCGGACTTGCGATGGCGCCATACGCGGCAGCGGCCGACCTGGTGGGTCCGGGATGTGCGGACTACGCGGCGGCCAATCCCTCCGGACCGGCGTCGGTGCAGGGCATGTCGCAGGTGCCGGTGACGCAGGCCGCAGCGAACAACCCCATGCTCACGACGTTGACGTCGGCGTTGTCGGGTGGGCTCAATCCCCAGGTGAACCTCGTGGACACCCTCAACAGCGGCCAGTACACGGTGTTCGCTCCCACGGATGCCGCCTTCGGGAAACTGCCGCCGGCCACCATCGACCAACTCAAGACGGACTCGGCGATGCTGACCAGCATCCTGACCTACCACGTCGTCAACGGCCAGGCGACTCCGGCCAGAGTCGTGGGCACGCACACCACACTGCAGGGCGCGAGCGTGACGGTGACCGGCCAGGGCAACAACATCCGGGTCAACAACGCCGGTCTGGTCTGCGGCGGGGTGTCGACGGCGAATGCGCAGGTGTACATGATCGACACGGTGTTGATGCCGCCGGCATAGCAGGAGCGGACCTGCCCACGGCCAACCGGCCTGTGCCAGAATGTGGGTCGACAGTCCAGTCCAACCGGAGGGATCACCGTGGCCAGTACTGAGGTGGAGCCGTACAGCGGCGTCGATGAAGCTGAGGTGCCGTCCGCGCAGTGGGGCTGGAGCAAGATCAACTACCGCACCTGGTATGTCGTGGGCGGGTTCATCCTGGTCATGTTGTTGGCGTTCCTGCGCGGCAACCACGTCGGCCACGTCGAAGACATCTTCTGCATCGGATTCGCCGCGCTGGTGCTCTTCATCCTGGTGCGCGACATCTGGGGGCGTCGCCGCGGCTGGCTGCGCTAGCGATCGGCGACCGCGGAACGCTTGTCGCGGCGCCTCCGGCGATAGCCGTTGCCCGCCGATGCTGCGACCAGCAGAACCGCCAACGCCACCAGCCATGGCCATCCGCCATGCTGATGCACCCAACCCGCCAACGAGCCCTGTAACCGGCTCGCCGCAGCGATCACCGCATCCTCCGGGCTGGCGTCCAGACTGAACAGTCGCACCTCATAGAGGCCGTAGTAGCCGACATACAAGCCGACCAGGATCAGCAGCGCACCCCCGAACCGGTTGACGATCGGCAGCATCCCCCGCATCCGGTCGATCAGCGCTGCGCTCGCGGTTGCCACCGCCATCGCGAGGACACCGACGACCAGCGTCAGCCCCGCGATGTACGCGGCGTAGATGGCGACGCCGTCGAGCACCGATCCGCCCCGCAGTCCGGCGCCGGTGACGGCCAAGAACGGGCCGACGGTGCAGGACAGTGAGGCCATCGCATAACTCGCGCCGTAGCCGATCATCGAACTCAGTCGCGCGGTCGGAGCCCGGCGCGGACCGACGGGCCTCAGCGCGGGCAGTTCCCGGCCGGACAGCAGCCAACCGCCGCTGCCGATCAGCAGTACTCCGATCAGCACCGTGACGTAGGGCAGGTAGCGCTGCACCGTCGAGGCCGCCGAGATGGTCAGCAGGCCGAACGCGCCGAATACCGCTACGAAGCCGACCGCCATACACCCGGTGGCGACGGCCGCCCGGGCGACCGCGGCGATCGGGCTTCGGGTTTGCGTCCCGCGCACCACCAGCAGCAGATAGGCGGGCAGCAGCGCGAACCCGCACGGGTTCAACGCGGCCACCAGGCCGGCGGCAAACGCGAGCCCGACGAGGGGCTGGTTCACCCCGGTCAGGACGTCAGCGCCGTAACCCGACCGGACAGTTCCTGCTGCGACATGGCCGAAGTGGTGTTGTTGACGAACGTGGACGAGCCGTCCGGGCGATAGAACACCCAGGCCGGCTGCCAGGGCACGTTGTAGCGGGCCCAGATCGCGCCGTCGGCGTCGTTGAGGTTGGTGAAGTTCAGGCCGTATTTGGAGACGAAGCCCTGCATCTGCCCGACGTCGGAGTGTGCGGCGACGCCGACGAAGGTGACGTTGGGGTGGGCGGCCGCCACCTGGCTCAGGGCGGGCGCTTCGGCATTGCAGTACGGGCAGAACGGCGTCCAGAACCACAGAACCGCCGGCTTGCCCTGCAATGTGGCGCCGTCGAACGGGGCGCCGCTGAGGGTGGTGCCGGTGAAGTTCAGGCGGTCATCGGCGGCGGACGCGTTCCGGGTGGCGCTCAGGCCGAGCAGCAGCAGGACGGCGATCGCCCCGGCGAAAAGGATCCTCAATGGCGACAGAACTTTCATGGCAGACCTCATTTCCCCGGCGTGTGCCTTGTCACGTACCCGTGTCTGCGCGGGTTCAACGCCCCGCCGTCACCGAGGATGCGCAGGCCGCCCGCCCGCCAAGCCTTCACTGGCCAGCTGTCCACAGGCTCAGGCTGAACGGCCCGTGCTCCAGCTACCCGCCCTCGGCGGCCAGCTGTCCACAGGCTCAGGCTGAACGGCCCGTGCTCCAGCTACCCGCCCTCGGCGGCCAGCTGTCCACAGGCCGCACTGATCTCGCGGCCGCGGGTATCGCGCACTGTGCACGAAACACCCTGCGCGCGAACGCGTCTGACGAACTCACGTTCGGCCGGCTTGGGGCTGGCATCCCAGTCACTGCCCGGCGTGGGGTTCAGCGGGATCAGGTTGACGTGCGCCAGCGGGCCCAACTTCCGGTGCAGCAGTTTGCCCAGCAGATCGGCTCGCCACGGCTGGTCGTTGACGTCGCGGATCAGGGCGTACTCGACCGACACCCGCCGACCGGTCACGTCCGCGTAATAGCGGGCGGCGTCCAGCACCTCGCTGACCTTCCACCTGTTGTTGACGGGCACCAGAGTGTCGCGCAACTCGTCGTCGGGGGTGTGCAGGGACAGCGCCAGCGTCACACCGAGCCGCTCGTCGGCCAGTTTGCGGATAGCCGGAGCCAGACCCACCGTCGACACCGTCACCGAGCGGGCCGAGATACCGAAACCCGACGGCGGCGCCTCGACGATCCGGCGGACCGCGGCAACCACCCGGGCGTAGTTGGCCAGCGGTTCCCCCATGCCCATGAAGACCACGTTGGACAGGCGCTCACCGAATTCGTCGCGCGAGGCGACCGCAGCGGCGCGTACCTGCTCGAGGATCTCGGCGGTGGACAGATTGCGGGTCAGTCCGCCTTGGCCGGTGGCGCAGAACGGGCAGGCCATGCCGCAGCCGGCTTGGGAGGAGATGCACACGGTGCTGCGTTGCGGATAGCGCATCAGCACCGACTCGACGGTGGCACCGTCCGCACAGCGCCACAACGTTTTTCGTGTCTGGCCGGAGTCGCAGGTGACCTCGCGGGCTGCGGTGAGCAGGGTCGGGAAAATACTCGAGGCGACCCGCTCGCGTACCGCGGCCGGCAGATCCGTCATCTGGTGGGGATCGGCGATCAGCCGCCCGTAGTACTGGTTGGCGAGCTGCTTGGCCCGGAAGGGCGGCAATCCCAGCTCGGCTACGGCGTCCGCGCGCCCGGCCTCGTCCAGGTCGGCAAGGTGCCGCGGCGGCTTACCGCGGCGGGGCGCATCAAAAACCAATTCCTGGACCATTACCAGTCCAGTATCAGGGCAGCAGCGCCAGAACGGTCCACGCGGCCACCGCCGACGGCAGGATGCCGTCCAGCCTGTCCATGATGCCGCCGTGGCCGGGCAGCAGTCGACCCATGTCCTTGATGCCCAGATCGCGCTTGACCTGCGACTCGATCAGGTCGCCCAGCGTGGTCGTCAAGACGAAGAGCACCCCCAGGAGTGCCCCGACCCACCACCGTTCACCGGCCAGGAAGGTCGCGGTCAGGATCGTCGCCGTGATCCCGCACACCAGCGAACCGGTGAAGCCCTCCCAGGACTTCTTCGGGCTGATCATCGGCACCATCGGATGCTTGCCGAACATCGCGCCTACCGCGTATCCCCCGGTGTCGGAACTGATTACGGCGATCATCATGCAGAACACCCAGCCTGGACCGTACTGCGGGTCGTAGACGAGCATCGCGGCGAAGGACCCGAACAGCGGCACCCACGTGCACAGGAACACGGTTGCGGAGACGTCACGCAGGTAATTGCTCGACGGCGGGGGGCCGTCGGTTTCGTCGACGTGGGCACGCTCGTCCTGCATGAACAACCGCCAGATCATGCAGATCACCACCATCCCGCCGAAGCCGGCGAGGGCACCGGTGGCGCGATACGGCCACGTCAGCCAGATCGTCGCCTGCCCCCCGACCAGCAATGGGATGACCGGGATCAGATAACCCGCTTCCCGGAGTCGGCGCACCACCTCGTGACTGGCCACCAGGATCGCCAGTGAGCACCACAACACCCAGAAGTGCGGCACGCACAGCAAAGTGGCGATGAGGGCGGCACCGATGCTTGCGCCGACCGCGATAGCGGCAGGCAGATTGCGTCCGGCCCGGGATTTCTTCTTTTTGGGTCGGCGCGCTCCGACGTCGACCGGCTCGTCGGTCGGGTTGCCGGCTTCGGCATCGGTGGTTGCCACGGACGTGGAAGGACTTGACTGCTGCGGCCGCTAGACCTCCAGCAGCTCGCCCTCTTTGTGCTTGACCAGCTCGTCGATCTGGGCGACGTACTGGTGGGTGGCCTTCTCCAAGTCCTTCTCCGCCCGGGTGACCTCGTCTTCGCCGGCCTCGCCGTCCTTGCGGATGCGGTGCAGCTCCTCCATCGCCTTGCGGCGGATGTTGCGCACCGAAACCCTCGCGTCCTCCCCCTTGGCTTTGGCCTGCTTGACCAGGTCGCGCCGGCGTTCCTCGGTGAGCTGCGGGATGGCCACGCGGATCAGCGTGCCGTCGTTGGTGGGGTTGACGCCCAGGTCGGAGTTCCGGATGGCCGTCACGATCGCGTTGACCTGGCTGGCTTCGTAGGGCTTGATGACGACGAGCCGGGCCTCGGGAACGTTGATGCTGGCCAACTGGGTGATCGGGGTGGTTGCGCCGTAGTAGTCGATGACGATCCGGGAGAACATGCCCGGGTTGGCGCGGCCGGTGCGAATGGTCGACAGGTCGTCGCGGGCCACCGAGACGGCCTTCTCCATCTTCTCCTCGGCGTCGAAGAGAGCCTCGTCAATCATTCGTCACGCTCCTCGGGCTCCTCAGGTGGTTACCAGCGTCCCGATCTTCTCACCAGCGACCGCCCGCGCGATATTGCCGTCGGTCAGCAGGTTGAACACCAGGATCGGCATGCCATTGTCCATACACAGGCTGAACGCGGTCGCATCGGCCACCCGCAAGCCGCGATCGATGACTTCGCGGTGACTGATCGCGGTGAGCAACTCGGCGTCCGGGTTCTCCCGCGGATCCTCGGCAAACACGCCGTCGACCGCTTTGGCCATCAACACCACGTCGGCACCGATCTCCAACGCCCGTTGCGCCGCGGTGGTGTCGGTGGAGAAGTACGGCAGGCCCATGCCGGCCCCGAAGATCACCACTCGCCCCTTTTCCAGGTGCCGAACCGCGCGCAGCGGAAGGTAGGGCTCGGCCACCTGGCCCATCGTGATCGCGGTCTGCACGCGCGTGGCGATGCCCTCCTTCTCCAGGAAGTCCTGCAGCGCCAGGCTGTTCATCACGGTGCCGAGCATGCCCATGTAGTCCGAGCGGGTCCGCTCCATGCCGCGCTGCTGTAGCTGCGCGCCACGGAAGAAGTTGCCACCGCCGATCACCACCGCGACCTGCACCCCGCCGCGCACCACTTCGGCGATCTGACGGGCCACCAGCGCGACCACGTCGGGATCAAGCCCGACCTGACCTCCGCCGAACATCTCCCCGCCCAGCTTCAGCAGCACGCGGGAGAACTTCGACGGCGAGCCGGCGACCGCGGCGGCCGGCATCCCGTTGGTCTCCCTGGGCTCTGTCATCGGTCTCCTCGCCTGAAACTGCCATCCCAGCAAACCTTTCGGGACGACCACTCTTATCCTGCCTCATCGCCGCGTTCCGCTGGGGGTCGGGTCCTCGAGTCCAATCCAGGTTTGGCCGTCCTTCGGTTTGGGAATCCGCTCTTCGCGACGGTGACATCACGGTCTGAGCACGACGGCCGCATCGTCCGGGGGCGGGCCGGTCCAATTCGATCGGTTCATCACACCTAGCACTCACCAATGCCATCGCGGCTGATCGAGGAGGAACTCATGGCGGACAGCAACTCGGGACCGGCTGAAGCGGTCAAGGGTGTCGTCGAAGACGTCAAGGGCAAGGCCAAAGAAGCGATCGGGACCGTGACGGGTCGTGGCGACCTGATCAACGAGGGTGAAGCGCAGCAGGACAAGGCGGAAGCCCAGCGCGACGCCGCCAAGAAAGAAGCGCAGGCCGAAGCCGCGCGCAGCGCCGCCGAGGTCGCCGAACAGCGTCAGAAGGCGCAACAGTAGAACTTGTTGGAAGGATGGGCCCGGTCTGTGTAACGGACCGGGCCCATCGAACATCTGCGGGTGTTCGCCGCCGGCGGCGTAACAAAATTGGAATAATCGCTCACCGAATGGGGTAATCAGCGCTGCGCTCGGGGTGGAGGTCTCCACGAGGACGCGGCAATGGGTCGGGGTACGCAGGCACCACCCTCATGAGGTTTGGAGATGCGGAGTTGGATGTTCTGCTGCTCAGCGACGCGAGCGATTTCGAATCCGCGCTGGAGCTGGCACCTTTCGCCTTGACAGTGCGCAGCGCCCCCTTGACCGGCTTGGACAATGGGGCGCTGGACGGCGCCGACGTCGCGGTCATCGATGCTCGTACCGACTTGGTGGCGGCTCGCGCCGCATGTCGCCGCCTGACAGCCAACCTGCCCGCGCTGGCCGTGGTTGCCGTGGTCGCGCCCGCGGACTTCGTCGCATTGGACGTCGACTGGAACTTCGACGATGTGCTGCTCGCCGCGGCCGGGCCCGACGAACTGCAGGCACGATTGCGGTTGGCCATCACGCGTCGGCGCAACGCCGTGGGCGGCACGCTGCAGTTCGGTGACCTCGTGTTGCACCCGTCCAGCTACACCGTTTCGTTGCGGGGCGCGGACCTGGGTCTGACACTGACCGAGTTCAAATTGCTGAATTTCCTCGTACAGCACGCCGGGCGGGCGTTCAGCCGGACCCGCCTGATGCACGAAGTGTGGGGGTATGAGAGCAACGGGCGGGTCCGCACTGTCGATGTGCACGTGCGCCGCCTGCGGGCCAAGCTCGGCCCGGAGCACGAGTCGGTGGTCGACACCGTCCGCGGAGTCGGGTACATGGCGGTGACCCCGCCGCAGCCGCGCTGGATCGTGGGCGAGCCGGTGCTGAACCCCGCATCGGCATCGGGCGCCCCGGATCCCGTCGCGCGCTGAGGTATCCATCCGACGGCGGGCCTCCGCCCGAACGGCGGGCTTTCGCCCGCCACAAGATCCCCCAACGGGAAATCCTCCCCGCGCCATGGCGGCGGCGCGGGGAGGATCAACCTGGCTAACTAGGCTGCGTTAGGCCGGTCAGTTGGTTGCCGGGGCACTCGGGTTCGGCACCGCGTCGGGGGCCGGGGCCGAGTTCGGACCGGGAACCGCGTTCGGCGCGGGCACCGAGTTGGGGCCGGGCACCGAGTTGGGCGCAGGCGCCGGGTTCGGCAAGGCATTGGGCGCCGGGGCGCCTGCCTGGCTACCCTCCCAGACCAGCACATCCTGCACGCCGTCGTTGTAGACCACCCGGGTCGGAGCGGGACCGGTCACGTCGAAGTAGATCTTTCCGCTGGCCATCCCGCCCTGGGTGATCGGCGCAGGACTCAAGCCTTCAGGAGTCATCTTCGTGGTGATCACGCGGTAATTCTGGCCCTCGGCACGGGCGTTGAAGTTGGACACCACGGGCGTGATCACACCGCTGTTGGCGCGAACCTGGACATCGGCCTGCCAGAGCTGACCCTTGGGGGTGTAGCCCGGGATGGTGATATTGGCGGGCTGCAGGTTGCTGACCGTGTAGTCGGTGCTCAGGGGGCCGTCGACCAGCGTCTCCGGCGTCCCCAGACCCTCGACGATGGTGGGCGCAGCGGAAGCCGCCGCGGCCCCGAACAAGCTCACCGCCGCGATACCGGCGGCGCCGATGGCCGTCTTTGCAGTGGTAGTGCTGAACTTCACGTCAATCCTCTCATTCGATCTCATTCGGAGCAGTCAGCTTTGCTCGTTCAATTGCCAACCGCACGTAACCGCCCAATTACCCAACGCACACATACTCAAACAGTGACAGCGCGTCGAATCCCGTTGTGCAGCCTCATTACCAGCGAAAACAGCAGCAATTTGAGATGGGCCACAATACGTTTCGTGCCACAACTTTCACATTTTCACCATGACGATTTCGCACCTCGGCTGACAATCATCGAATAGGACGGCAGCACAATCGGGCTCGGTCACCAGCCAATGCCGCTGGCGGCAAATGCGTTATCGGAGTTATTAATGACGCGCCGTCGGTACCGTCCGGCGCGGACATATGTCAATATGCTTGATATGACCCGCACCGAGGACGCGCCGCTGGGCTACCTGCTGTATCGGGTGGCGTCGGTGCTGCGGCCCGAGGCGTCGGCCGCACTCGCACCACTGGGGCTCACGTTGCCCGAATTCGTCTGTCTGCGAATACTTTCCACATCACCGGGGTCATCCAGCGCCGAACTGGCGCGGCATGCCAGCGTCACCCCGCAGGCGATGAACACCGTGCTGCACAAACTTGAAGATATCGGCGCCGTTGCCCGGCCGGCCTCGGTGTCGTCCGGACGCGCATTGCCGGCCTCGCTGACCACCAAGGGCCGCGGTCTGCTCAAGCGCGCCGAGTCCGTGGTGCGCGCCGCCGACGCCCGCATCCTGGCCAAACTGACCGAGACTCAGCAACGTGAGTTCAAGCGGATGTTGGAGAAGCTCGGCTCCGACTAGTCGGCGTGGATCCGGGCGAACGGCGCGGCCTCTTCGAGTTCATAGGCGAGTTCCAGCAGTCGCGCTTCCTGCCCGGTCGCCGCGGACAGCATCATGCCCACCGGCAGACCCGATGCGGATCTGCCCAGCGGCAGCGAGATCGCCGGATCTCCGGACACGTTCTGCAACGGCGTGAACGCGACCCACTCGGACAGCCGATCGATGACCTGTCGGTACTCCGTGGGTGCCAGATACCCGACCTGCGGCGTCGCGTCGGCGAGAGTCGGGGTGAGCAGGGCGTCGTAACTGGCGAAGAACTCCGCGCTACGCCGCGGCAACCGGCGCAGCCGGGCGATCGCCAGTGGGAGCCGGTGCAGATTGCTCTTGGCGTGGCGATAGAGACCCAGCGTCAGCGCGTCCAGACGAGTGCGGTCGAAGGTGTCACCGAACGCACGCCGGCCGACGCTCACCTGGCCCAGCGACAGCAGTCCCCAATACAGCACGAAATCGTCGAGGAAGCTGGTCGGAACCCAGGAGCTGTCGACGTGTTCGACATGGTGCCCCAACTCTTCCAGCAAGCCAGCCGATTTAAGCGTCAGATCCCGGACCTCCGGGCTGGATTCGCGCTGAATCGATTGTGTCGCAACGGCGATCTTCAAGCGGCGTTTGCCGGGGCCGGTCACGTCACCGATGGGTGGCAGCTTCGGGTTGCGGAAGAGGCGCTCGACCTCGCGATAACAGGCTGCCGTGTCACGCACCGTGCGGGTCACGACGCCGTTGGCGACGATGCCCACCGGCATGCGACGGTACTGCGGATCCAACGGCATCCGTCCGCGCGACGGCTTCAACCCGACCAACCCGGTGCACGCCGCCGGGATGCGGATCGAACCGCCCCCGTCGTTGGCATGGGCGATCGGCACCACGCCGGCCGCGACGAACGCACCCGACCCCGACGACGACGCACCCGCGGTGTAATCGGTGTTCCACGGGTTACGGACTGGGCCCAACCGCGGGTGCTCGGCGGCGGCGCTGAAACCGAACTCAGAGAGCTGAGTCTTGCCCAGCGCTATCAGTCCGGTGTCCAGCAGCACCCGGCTGACCTGGCTGTCGGCCTTGGCCGGGCGGGGTTCCCACGCATCGGTGCCGTACATCGACGGCATCCCTGCGACGTCGACGTTGTCCTTGATCAACGTCGGCACGCCGGCAAAGAAGCCGGTGCAGTCCCGCGCGGCGGCGGCGCGAGCGCCGTCGAATGCCGCGTACGCCAAACCGTTGAGGCTGGGGTCGACTGCTACGGCGCGGGCGATCGCCGCCTCGATGACCTCGGTCCGGCTCAGCCGACCGGAGCGGAGGGCCTCGGCAACACCGATCGCGTCGAGGTCACCCAGGGCGTCGTCGCCGAATGCATGTACGCGCGGCATCGGACCGGCGCTAGGCCTGACCCACCTCGAAGCGCACGAACCGGGTCACGGTGACGCCGGCCTCGTCGAGCAGCGCCTTGACGGTCTTCTTGTTGTCGGACACCGACGGCTGCTCGAGCAGCACGGCGTCCTTGAAGAAGCCGTTCAGCCGGCCCTCGACGATCTTGGGCAGCGCCTGCTCGGGCTTGCCTTCGGTCTTCGCGGTCTCCTCGGCGATACGTCGCTCGCTGGCCACCACGTCTTCCGGGACGTCGTCGCGGGACAGGTAACGCGCCTTGAGCGCCGCGATCTGCAGCGCCACCGCGTGTGCCGCCTCGGCGCCGTCACCGGTGTACTCGACCAGCACCCCCACCGCGGGCGGTAGGTCCGCGGCGCGCTTGTGCAGGTAGGTCTCGACGGTGCCGTCGAAGTTGGCGACCCGGCGCAGCTCCAGCTTTTCGCCGATCTTGGCCGACAGCGCCGCGATCGCCTCCTCGACCGTCTGGCCGCCGGCGTCGGCCGCTTTGAGCGCGTCGACGTCGGTCGCCTTCGCCGACACCGCCGCCTCGACGATCTTGTTGGCCAACTGCTGGAACTCGTCGTTCTTCGCGACGAAGTCGGTTTCGGAGTTCAGCTCGATGAGCGCGCCGTCCTTGGCGGCGACCAGGCCCTCGGCCGTCGCGCGCTCGGCACGCTTACCGACGTCCTTGGCGCCCTTGATGCGCAGCGCCTCCACGGCCTTGTCGAAGTCGCCGTCCGTCTCGACCAGGGCGTTCTTGCAGTCGAGCATGCCGGCACCGGTCAGCTCCCGAAGTCGCTTGACGTCGGCAGCGGTGTAGTTCGCCAATGCTCAGCCTTTCCTAGGATGCATCTGTGGTTGATTCGGTGGCACCGGTGTCAGCGGTGGCCGCGGCACCGGCCAGGAGTTCCTGCTCCCATTCGGGCAGGGGCTCGGCGGCCTCGGCTTCCGGCTTGCCGTCGCCGCGTCCCACGCCGGCGCGGGCTTGCAGTCCCTCGGCCACGGCCGAGGCGATCACCTTGGTCAGCAGGGCGGCCGAACGGATCGCGTCGTCGTTGCCCGGGATCGGGTAGTCGACCTCGTCGGGATCGCAGTTGGTGTCCAGGATCGCGATGACCGGGATACCCAGCTTGCGGGCCTCGCCGACGGCGATGTGCTCCTTGTTGGTGTCGACGACCCAGATGGCCGACGGCACCTTGGCCATGTCCCGGATACCGCCCAGCGACCGCTCCAATTTGTTCTTCTCGCGGGTCAGACCCAGGATTTCCTTCTTGGTGCGGCCCTCGAAGCCACCGGTCTGCTCCATCGCCTCGAGTTCCTTGAGGCGCTGCAGCCGCTTGTGCACGGTGGAGAAGTTGGTGAGCATGCCGCCCAGCCAGCGCTGGTTCACATACGGCATGCCGACGCGAGTTGCTTCGGCCGCGACCGACTCCTGCGCCTGCTTCTTGGTGCCGACGAACAGCACCGTCCCGCCGTGGGCGACGGTTTCCTTGACGAACTCGTACGCCTTGTCGATGAAGGTCAGCGTTTGCTGCAGGTCGATGATGTAGATGCCATTGCGGTCGGTGAAGATGAACCGCTTCATCTTGGGGTTCCAGCGCCGGGTCTGATGCCCGAAGTGGGTGCCGCTGTCGAGCAGCTGCTTCATGGTTACGACGGCCATGCTGATGCCTTACTTGTGTCGGTTGTTGCCCGGCATCGGGTGACGCCAAGCCCTGGCGCCTGCTGCGATGCCGCACCCGCTTCCAAGAGAACTCGGCTGCGGGACCGCTCGGCATGCTGTCGCGGATCCCAGAACCACTGGGTCGCTGTGCAGACGCGCGAAGTCAGCCCGCTTGTCACGAGCTGCGTCGAGAAGTTTACACCGACTCGGCACCTGCTTTTTCCCAGCTGCGCCCGTCGTCCACAGGCCCGTCCCGGCGACTGGCCCGCAAATCCGGTTCCGGATGCACTGAGCAGGTGCGATGGCTGGTGGTGGCGCTGATCCTGGGCTGGGTGCTGGTCAATGCGCCGGCTGCAGACGCCGACAGCGGGCGGCTTCAGTGGCCGTTGCGTCCGACGCCGACGGTCCTGCGGGGTTTCGACGCGCCGTCACCGAACTGGTTGTCCGGCCACCGCGGGGTGGACCTCGGCGGCGTACCGGGACAGCCGGTGTATGCCGCGGGCGATGCGACGGTGGTGTTCGCCGGTGTGTTGGCGGGTCGGCCGGCCGTGTCGTTGGCTCATCCGGGCGGTTTGCACACCAGCTACGAGCCGGTCCGTGCCGCGGTGCGGGCGGGTCAGTCGGTGGCGTCGGGCGCGGTGATCGGTGAGTTGATGGCCGGGCACGCAGGTTGTCCCGACGCGGCATGCCTGCACTGGGGCGCGATGTGGGGCCCGGCGTCGCGGGCCGACTACGTCGACCCGCTGGGTCTGCTGGCGTCGACGCCGATCCGGCTCAAGCCGCTGGCACCCCCGGCGAGCAGACGCAAAAGCCCCCTATTTCGGCACGAAATAGGGGCTTTTGCGTCTGCTCGCGCCGAGGAACCGTTAGGCGCGGGGGTGGGCCTGGTCGTGCACCGCACGCAACCGGGACACCGCGACGTGGGTGTAGAGCTGGGTGGTGGCCAGGCTGGAGTGGCCGAGCAGTTCCTGCACCACGCGCAGGTCGGCCCCGCCTTCCAGCAGATGGGTGGCCGCGCTGTGCCGCAGCCCGTGCGGACCCATGTCGGGCGCGCCGTCCACCGCGGCGACGGTCTGGTGCACCACCGTGCGCGCCTGCCGCACGTCGAGACGCCGGCCGCGAGCACCGAGCAGCAGCGCCGGCCCGGACTCGGCGGTGGCCAGCGCCGGTCGCCCTTCGGTCAACCAGGCCCGCAGCGCCTCGGCGGCCGGTTGCCCGAACGGCGCGCTGCGTTGCTTGTTGCCCTTGCCCAGAACCCGCACGAGGCGGTGCGTGGTGTCGACGTCGTCGACGTCCAGCCCGCACAGCTCGCTGACCCGGATTCCGGTGGCGTACAGCAGCTCGACGATCAGCCGGTCCCGCAACGCGAGCGGATCACCTTGCTGCGCACCGGATTTAGCGGCTGTCATGGCCGCCAGCGCCTGGTCCTGACGCAACACCGCGGGCAGGGTGCGATGAGCTTTGGGGACCTGCAGCCGCACCGCCGGATCGTCCGCGATGAGACCCCGCCGCAGCGCCCAGGCGGTGAAGGCCTTGACCGACGAGGTGCGCCGGGCCAGCGTGGTGCGGGCCGCACCGGCACCCGCCGCGGTGGCCAGCCACGACCGCAGCACCGGCAGGCGCAGCGATTGCAGTGACGAGCCCCGCTGCGTCAGAAAGTCCAGCAACGACCGGATGTCGCCCAGATAGGCCCGGCGGGTGTGCGCCGACCGACCGCACTGCAGCTCCAGGTATTCGTCGAACTCCTCGAGGATCGCCTGCACTCCCTCACGCTCGCAGAGCCCCGCGCGGTGTTTCAGCCGACGCGCCGCAGCGTGTCCGGGGTGAGATCTTGCAACGAGGGATAGCCGTCGACCGCCATGATCAGATCGGCTTCGGCCAGCAGCGACCGCAGCACGTGCACGACGCCGTCGACACCTCCCAACGCCAGGCCGTAGGCGTAGGGGCGCCCGACACCGACCGCGGTCGCGCCCAGAGCGAGTGCCTTGACGATGTCCGCGCCGCTGCGGATACCGGAGTCGAACAGCACCGGCAGCCCGTCGGCCGCTTCGACGACGCCGGGCAGACAGTCCAGCGCCGGCAGCCCGCCGTTGGCTTGCCGTCCGCCGTGGGTCGAGCAGTAGATGCCGTCGACTCCGCCGTCCTTGGCGCGGCGCGCGTCGTCGGGATGGCAGATGCCCTTGATGATCAGCGGCAGGTCGGACAGCGAACGCAGCCAGGGTAGGTCGTCCCAGGTCAGAGGGTTGCCGAACAGGGAGGCCCAGCGCAGCACGGTACCTTGCGGGTCTTCTTCGGGTGGACGCGGCAGGCTGGCACGGAACACCGGATCGCTGGTGTAGTTGCTCAGGCAGTGCCCGCGTAATTGCGGGAAGTTCGCGGTGCTCAGGTCGCGTGGGCGCCAGCCGGGGATCCAGGTGTCCAGGGTGACGATGATGGCTTTGAAGCCGGCGGCCTCGGCGCGCTGTACCAGGCTGGCGGCCAGTTCCCGGTCCTTGGGCGTGTAGAGCTGGAAGAAGCCGGGGGTGTCGCCGAACTGGGCGGCGACGTCCTCCATCGGGTCTGCGGTCAACGTGGACACGACCATCGGAACCCCGGTGCGGGCCGCGGCGCGGGCTGTCCCGATGTCGCCGTGGCCGTCCTGCGCGCACAGTCCGATGACGCCGATCGGAGCCATGAACAGCGGCGACGGCAACTTCAGGCCGAACATCTCCACCGACAGGTCGCGCTCGGTGGCGCCGACGAACATGCGCGGCATCAGGCCCCAACGATCGAAGGCTTCGCGGTTGGCCCGCTGGGTGCGCTCGTCGCCGGCGCCCCCGACGACGTAGGACCACACCGAGGGCGGCATGGCCATCTCGGCCCGCGCTTCCAACTCCGCGTAGGCCATGGGCAGCGCGGGCGCTACGCCGGCCAGGCCCTGGAAATAGATCTCGAGCTGATAGTCACCGAATGCCATGACGTAGAGGATGCCAGTGGCAAGGTGGCGGCAGGACTACTGATCCGCGGCCTCCGCCTCGGCGAGTTCCTTCTTCCACTGCCGGAACGACTCTTCGGTGCGACCGCGCCGCCAGTAACCGGATATCGACGCCCACTGGGCTTCGACACCGCGTTCCTTGCGGATGTAGGGGCGCAGGTTGTGCATGACGGCCTGCGCTTCGCCGTGGATGAAGACGTGCACCTGACCGGGCAACCAGGGCGTCGTGGTCACCGCCTCGATCAGCGGCGCGTGGTCGCCGGCGCGGTCTTCGGGAACCAGGTCGGCGCGGCCGCCGCGCACGATCCAGGACACGTCGACACCTTCGGGGTGGGTCAGCTCGATCTCGTCGTCGGGGAAGGCGACCTCGATGAACGCCTTGCCCACCGCCGTTTCGGGCAGGGCTTCCAGCGCCGCCGCGATGGCCGGCAGCGCGGATTCGTCGCCGGCCAGCAGGTGCCAGTCGGCGGTCGGGTCGGGCGTGTAGGCGCCACCGGGCCCCATCAGATAGATCCGCTGACCGGGTTCGGCGGTCGCGGCCCATTGCCCGGCGACGCCGTGTTCGCCGTGTACCGCGATGTCGACGGTGATCTGCTGGGCCTGTTCGTCGACACGGCGGACGGTGATGGTGCGCACCGGGGGCCGCTGCTCGGGGGGCAGGTCGGAGAAACTGTCCTGCGTCAGAGGCTGCGGCAACTCGTCCACGTCGATGTTGTCGGCGACGAAGACCAACTTGACGTAAGAGTCGGTGAACTTGCTGGGCACGAAGGTCTCGAAATTACTGCTACCCAGCACCAACCTGACCATGTGCGGGGTGAGGTCCTCGGTGCTGACTACTTCGAATGCCTGCAAAGGCCGACCTGCCACTGTTGCTCCTGTTCTGACCTGAGGGCACCGAACCCGACCCTCATTCGACTATACGAGTCGCGTTTTGCTGCGCGCCCGACGCACGAGGCGCCACTGTCCGTCGTCGGGCTCGACCAGTCCGGCCACCTCAAGCAACGCCAACGGCCCCAGCACCTGTTCGGGGACCAGACCGGCCGCGACGGCAATCTGGTCTACCGTTGCGCAACCACGGCCGGGTAGCGCGTCGTGGACCCGGCGTTCGGTCTCGCTCAGCCCGTCCAGCGGGGTCTCAGGTCGCGGCTCGTCGAGCGCCAACTCACCGATGCGACCAACCAGTTCGACGACGTCGTCGGCGCGGGTGACCAACTCGGCGCCGTTGCGCAGCAACGCATGACATCCTGCGGATGCCGACGACGTGACCGGGCCGGGCACCGCGGCCACCACCCGGCCCAGCGCACGTGCCCAGGCCGCGGTGTTGGCGGCACCGCTTCGAAGACCGGCTTCCACCACGACCGTCGCGCCGGCGACGGCGGCGACGAGCCGGTTGCGGGTGAGAAACCGGTGCCGGGCCGGCCGGACACCCGGCGGGTATTCGGTGACCAGCAGGCCGTGCCGACCGATGCGGTGCAGCAACCCGGAGTGTCCCGCCGGATAGGGCACGTCGATTCCGCCGGCCAGCACGGCCACGGTGACACCCTCGGCCGCCAGCGCCGCCCGGTGCGCCGCGCCGTCAATGCCGAACGCGCCACCGGAGACGACCGCGACGTCCCGTTCGACCAGACCCGCCGCCAGGTCGGCCGCCATGTGTTCGCCGTAGCTGGTGGCGGCGCGGGTGCCGACGATGGCCGCGCAACGTTGGGACACCTCGTCCAGCACCGCGGGTCCCAGCGCCCACAAGACCAGCGGCGGCCCGCCCCGAGATCTGAGGGAGGCGCTGTCGAATGCGGCGAACGACAGCACCGGCCACTCGTCGTCGTCCGGGGTGATCAACCGGCCGCCACGGCGCCCGAGGAGATCCAAATCGTCTGCGGCTCGGTCGATTTCACGTCTGGCTTCGGTCTGGCGGGCCAGTGCGCCGTCGACCAGGCCCCGCCGAATACGCTCGGCTGCCTCCTGCGGGCCCACGCATCGCACCAGCGCGGCGAGTTCAGCGCACGGCGGTTCGGCCACCCGCGACAGGTAGGCCCAGGCCCGCGCCTGTGCATCCATGCTCATCGCGCGGCTCCGAACTGCCGAAAGCTCAGTGCCGCAGCCACTTCCGCTAACCCTGGTGACGTCTGCCCGGCGAGGTCGCCAAGCGTCCACGCGACCCGCAGCGTGCGGTCCACGCCGCGGATGCTGAGCATCCCCTGCCGCAGCGCTTTGTGCAGTGGCGCCATCGCGGCACCCCCAAGCCTGAATTCCCGGCGCAGCAGCGCGCCGCTGACTTCGGCGTTGGTGCTGTAGCCGTGCGGCTTCCAGCGGTGGGCCGCGGCCTCCCGGGCCTGCGCTACGCGGCGCCGGACCTGTGCTGTCGACTCTCCGTCGGCCTCCGAGAACGCCCCGGCACGTACCACGTGCATCTGCACCCGCAGGTCCACCCGGTCGAGCAGCGGGCCGGACAGTTTGCTCAGGTAGCGTCGTTTGACCAGGCCGGGGCAGATGCAGTCCTGCGGATCGGCCGGAGCGCAGGGACACAGATTGGCCGCCATCACCAGTTGGAACCGGGCGGGGTAGCACGCCACGCCGTCGCGACGGGCAAGCCGGATCTCGCCGTCTTCCAACGGCGTTCGCAACGCGTCCAACGTCCTGGCGCCGATTTCGGCGCATTCGTCGAGAAACAACACCCCGCGGTGCGCCCGGCTGACCGCGCCCGGACGCGCCAGCCCACTACCCCCGCCGACGAGGGCCGCCACGCTGGAGGTGTGATGCGGCGCGACAAATGGTGGCCGGGTGATCAGGGGCATGTCCCCGGACAGCAGGCCCGCCACGGAGTGGACGGCGGTGACCTCGAGTGCCTCGTCATGGGTCAGCGGCGGCAGCAGTCCCGGAAGGCGTTGCGCCAGCATCGTTTTGCCCACTCCGGGCGGGCCGGTCATCATCAGGTGGTGGGCACCGGCGGCCGCCACTTCGACGGCGAAACGCGCCTGCGACTGACCGACGACGTCGGCCAGATCTGCCGTCGGCTCGTCGACGACGGGTGCTGCGGGCACCGGCTCGTCCAGCCTCCCGGACCCGTCCAGCCAGCTCTGCAGGTGCCTGAGCGTGCGCACACCGCGGACGTCGATGCCGTCGACCAGGTTGGCCTCGGCGAGGTTGGCGCTCGGAACGACTACGGTCGGCCAGCCGTCCCGCTTGGCGGCCAGCACAGCGGGCAGCACTCCGCGGACCGGTCGCACCCGGCCGTCCAAAGACAACTCCCCCAGCAGCACTGTCTTTTCCAGCCGATGCCACCGCTTCTTGCGCTGGGCCGACAACACCGCAGACGCCAACGCGATGTCGTAGACGGACCCCATCTTGGGCAACGTCGCCGGGGACAACGCCAGGATCAGGCGGGCCATCGGCCACTCGTTGCCGCAATTGGTGACCGCGGCGCGCACCCGATCGCGCGACTCCTGCAACGCCGCGTCGGGCAGACCCACCAGGTGCACTCCCGGCAGTCCCGAGCTGATGTCGGCCTCGATCTCCACGATGTGCCCGTCCAACCCCTGCACCCCGACCGAGAACGCGTGTCCCAGCGCCATCACCCCACCCCCTTGAGGTGAGTCAGCTCCGGGACGCGGCAACGGCCGATACGCACACCGACGACGTCGATGCGGATCGCGGCCCATCTTTCGTGCTGGCCGGCCAGCCACAACCCGGCCAACCGGCGCAGCCGGCGCACCTTCTGCCCAGTCACCGCCTGCGCCACTCCGCCGTAGCCGTCGCCGGTGCGCGTCTTGACCTCGACGAACACCACTGTGCGGGCGGCCACGTCGCACGCGATCACGTCAAGCTCGCCATATCGGCAACGCCAGTTGCGGTCCAGGATCCGCAAGCCCAGGCCGATCAGATGGTCTACCGCCAGTTGCTCACCCAGCGCGCCGAGCTGGGTTCGAGTCATCGTCGTCATGACGCTGAATGTGCCCGCTCGCCCCGACACATTGGCGGTGACGGACGCGTCGCGGCCGGCGCAACGACCCTGTTATCCCCAGTTGAGCATTCATCCACAGCCCGAATCCCGCCGGACCATGGCTTCTAGACGACCCGCTCCGCCCGGGTGTAGACGTTCATCGAATCCTCCCGCAGGAACGCCACCAGCGTGACCCCGGACTCCTCGGCCAGCGAAACCGCCAGCGACGACGGCGCCGAAACGGCAGCCAGCACCGGGATCCCGGCCATCAGCGCCTTCTGCGTCAACTCGAACGACGCCCGCCCGCTGACCAGCAGCACCGACGCCGACAGCGGGATCCGGTCGTGCTCTAGCGCCCAACCGATCACCTTGTCCACGGCGTTGTGTCGGCCGATGTCCTCCCGCGCGACCAGCATCGTCCCGTCGACCCCGAACAACGCGGCGGCGTGCAGCCCGCCGGTGGACGCGAAAACCGTTTGGGCGTCCCGCAATTGGTGCGGCATCCGGGTCAAGGTGGCGGTGCTGACGGTGGCGGGATCGTCCCCGGGCGCGTAGCGACTGATCGCGCGCACCGCCTCCAGCGACGCTTTGCCACAGACCCCGCACGAGGACGTGGTGTAGAAGTTGCGGGTCACATCCAGGTCCGGAAGCTCGACGCCGGATGCCAGCGTCACGTCGAGCACGTTGTAGTCGTTCACGCCGTCGGTGTCGCGCCCGGCGCAGTATCGGATGGTCCGCACGTCCGCCCGCTCGGCGATGATCCCTTCGGTCAGCAGAAAGCCTTGTGCCAGTTCGACATCCGAACCAGGCGTGCGCATAGTCACGGTGACCGGCGTCCCGTCGAGGCGGATTTCCAGCGGCTCTTCGACAGCTAGGATCTCCTGGCGGGTGCTCACTTGATCGGCGACCAGATGTCTGACGCGCCGACGCGCGGTTACGTGCCCCACTGCGTCTTTTCGGCTGTCACCGGCTCAACGTACCTTGGCCACGTCAGACCGCGGCGGCCAGCGACTCCAACGCCTCCACCGAGGTGTGCGTCGGGCGCCAACCGAGCTGCCGTCTGGCCCGGCTGGTATCCATCACCACCGATGTCCGCGCGACGTGCAGCCACTCCAGCAGAGAGGGGACGAACGGCAAACGCGAAATCGTCGTCGACGCCACCGATGCCGCAGCGGCCGGAACCCGGATCGGGCGGGCCCCGAGGGCCTTGGCGACCTGACTGACCGTGACGACCCCGTTTCCGGCGATGTTGTATGCACCCGGCGGGGCCGGTGACGTAGCCGCCAGCGCGATCGCCGACGCGACGTCGTCGTGATGCACCAACTGCAGCGGAAACCCGGGGTCGGGGACCACCGGCTTGAGCAACGGCACCATCCTGGACACCGCACGCACCGGAGCCGGCAACTTCGTCAACGGCCCTGCCAGCGCGGGCGCTTCGGGACCGACGACGATGCACGGCCGCAGCACGAACACCTCCAAGGACGAGCCGTCGGTGATCTCGGCCAGGGCCGCCTCGCACGCGGCCTTCTGGTCTGAGTAATAGTGCTCGGCAGAACCGCGCGCCGGGACATCCTCGGTCAACGGCACCGGGTTGTCGGAGTGATACCCGTAGGCTGCGACCGACGAGGTGTACACCAGGCGCCGGGGACGCTTCGCGTCGACCGTGGCTTCGAATACGTTGCGGGTGCCGCGCAGGTTGACCCGTTCGCTCTCCTCACGCGAACCCATGATGACGAAGGCCAGATGGACGACCACGTCGGCGTCGGCGACCAACGCCTCGACCGCGTCGCGATCCAGGATGTCCCCTTGCCGGTACGTCGTCTTCGCCCAGCTGTGAACGCGCGGATCGAACGGCCGCCGCGCCATCCCGAGAATCTTGTCCACGGCGGGTTCGCGCTCCAGCGCGGTGACGGCCGAGATGCCGATTTCCCCGGTCGGCCCGGTGACGGCGACGGTTAAGCCCACCTGCAATGGCCTTCCCTCTTCTGCGCCGGTCAAACGCCCGGGGGCGATAAGTCACCGAATGTGTGCAATTCGCAACACCTGGCTATTCATAGCGGGTTCATGTCATCTGGCAGCGAAAGAGGAGCCATGAAGCTGATCGCACCGACCGATTCGATGTTCCTGGTTGGCGAGTCACGCGAACACCCGATGCACGTCGGTGCTCTGCAGCTCTTCAAGCCGCCGGAGGGAGCCGACGACGACTTTGTGACCGAGGCGTACGAGTCGATGCTGGCCTGCACCGACATCCAGCCCACTTTCCGCAAGCATCCGGCTTTCGCCGGCCCGCTCACCAATCTCGCTTGGGCGATCGACCAGGACGTCGAACTCGATTACCACTTCCGCCGCTCCGCCCTCCCTCGGCCCGGCCGGGTCCGCGAGTTGCTGGAACTGTGCTCGCGCTTGCACGGCAGTCTGCTCGACCGCCACCGCCCCTTATGGGAGGCGCATCTGGTCGAGGGCCTCAACGACGGGCGCTACGCGGTCTACACGAAGTTCCACCATTCGCTGATGGACGGCGTGTCCGCGCTGCGGATGATGCAGCGCGCGTTCACCGACGACCCGGGCGACGACGAAGTCCGGGTGCCCTGGGAGCTCAAACCGCGCCACAAGCCGGACAGCGACGGCGGATCCTCGCCGCTGCAGAAGCTGACCGGCGCGATCGGCTCGACCGCGGCTTTGGCGCCGTCGACGCTGTCCCTGGCGCGCGCGGCGTTGCTCGAACAACAACTGACGTTTCCGTTCCGGGCGCCCAAGACCATGTTCAACGTCAGGATCGGCGGTGCTCGGCGCATTGCGGCCCAGTCGTGGTCGCTGGAGCGACTCTTCGCGGTCAAGGACGCCGCCAACGCCACCTTCAACGACGTGGTGTTGGCGATGTCCGCGGGTGCGCTGCGGAGCTATCTGCTCGAACAGGACGCGCTTCCCGATGCGCCGCTGATCGCGATGGTCCCGGTGAGCCTGCGCAAGGAATCCGACGCCGAAGGCAGCGGGAACGCCGTGGGCACCGTGTTATGCAACCTGAACACCGACCTCGAGGACGCGGGCAAACGCTTCGAAGGGATCAGTTCCTCGATGCGCGAGCAGAAGCAGCTGTTCATGGAGCTTCCCCAGGTCCAACAGCTCGCTCTGTCGGCGTTTCTGACCGGAGGGCTCTTCCTCGGACTGATTCCGGGATTCATCCGCACCGCCCCACCGCCGTTCAATATTGTGATATCCAACGTGCCGGGATCGAAGGATTCGTTGTACTGGCGCGGTGCGCAGCTGGTCGGCAACTACCCGTTGTCGATCACCCTGGACGGCCAGGCCATGAACATCACCGTGACCAACAACGGCGAGAATCTTGATTTCGGTCTGGTGGGCGCCAGGGGCAGCGTGCCGCATCTGCAACGCATGCTGAGTCACCTGGAGACGTCACTGAAAGATCTCGAACGTGCCGTAGGTGTGTGACCCGCATGACGACTCCGATAGCCTACGGCCGTCCCAGCGCTTCGAAGGACGGTATGGACGTGGCAGACGAATCGAGGGCCGACAGCTCGGCACCCGGCGCGTTGACGGCTGATCCCGCCACCGTGTTCGCCGCCCTGGCCGAGATCATCTACCAGGGTTCGGATGCGAAGCAGATGTATGCGGCCATCTGCGTGGCGGCCACCTTGATCGTGCCGGGATGCGATCACGCCAGCATGCTGATGAAGCGCGACGACCAGTACGTGACGGTCGGGGCGAGCAGTCGTCTCGCCCACCACATTGACGACCTGGAACGACGTGCCGGCGACGGCCCCTGTATCGACGCGATCGAGGAGGAGACGCCGCAGATCGAACCCGATCTGGCCACGCCGACCCTGTGGCCGGCACTCGCGGCCCGGCTGGTCGCCGAGACGCCGGTGCGCGGTGCGATGGGATTTCGGCTGCTGATCGACAAGCGCAAGGTGGCTGCGCTCAACTTGTTCAGCGAAACACCCAACCTGTTCGACTCGGAATCGGCGGGACGGGCCGCGGTGCTGGCCTCGTTCGCCAGCGTGGCCATCAACGCGGTCGCGCAAGGCGAAGACGCCTCGAGCCTGCGCCGGGGCCTGCTGAGCAACCGGGAGATCGGCAAGGCGGTCGGCATGCTGATGATGCTGCACGAGATGAACGAGGATCAGGCCTTCGACCTGTTGCGACGGCACTCGCAGGGACTGAACATCAAGCTCGCCGACGTCGCGCGCAGGGTCATCGATGCCCGCGGTCAGCTGCCGCCGGGGCAGGACTGACTACTCCGGCAGCCGCAGTTCGGGCTTTTCGACCTCTTCGATGTTGACGTCTTTGAACGTCACCACCCGCACCTGTTTGACGAACCGGGCCGGCCGGTACATGTCCCAGACCCACGCGTCGGCCAGGCGTAGCTCGAAGTACACCTCGCCGTCGGCGTTGCGCGGCACCATCTCGACACTGTTGGCCAGATAGAAGCGCCGCTCGGTTTCCACGACGTAGCTGAACTGACCGACGATGTCCTTGTATTCGCGGTAAAGCGAGAGCTCCATCTCGGTTTCGTACTTTTCGAGATCTTCTGCACTCATCTGTTCAGACGTCCTTTTCCCGCAACTCTTGCCCCATCTTTGCGCACTCGTAAACGGCGCCCTCGCCCGGACCGCCGGAGCCGAGCACGGTCGCGACCCGCCGCACGTTGATGAACGAACGGCGGTGCTCGGGACACGGCCCGAGGCGGCTCAACGCGCGACTGTGCGCGGGAGTGCTGTAGCCCTTGTGCTCGGCGAAGCCGTAGCCGGGATGATCGGCGTCCATCGCGACCATCAACCGATCCCGGCTGACCTTGGCCAGCACACTGGCAGCGGCGATGCAGGCCGCCGCCGCGTCGCCGCCGACCACCGGCAGCGACGGCACCGCCAACCCGGGCACCCGAAAACCGTCGCTCAGCACATAACCCGGCCGCACCGACAACCCCGCCACCGCGCGCCGCATGCCCTCGATGTTGGCCACGTGCACCCCGCGGCGGTCGACCTCGGTCGAGGGAATGAACACCACGTGATAGGCGAGGGCATACCGACGGATCAACGGGAACAGCTTCTCCCGCGCCTTCTCTGTCAGCTTCTTCGAATCGTCAAGAGCGGCAAGGCTTTCCAGGCGGTTCGGACCCAGCACGCAGGCCGCCACGACGAGCGGGCCGGCGCAGGCGCCACGCCCCACCTCATCCACCCCGGCAACCGGACCCAGACCGCTGCGGTGCAGCGCGGATTCCAGGGTGCGCAATCCTGACGATTTGCGGATCACCGTCCGTGGCGGCCAAGTCGTGGCCATGGCTACTGACCTTGCTGAGGGTTCACCGAACCCACGCCACCCCACCGCTGCGGCGGCCACACGATGAACCTGGCCTTGCCGATGACATTGTCGACCGGCACCGTTCCCGCCGTCGGGTCGCCCGTGCACTGCATCGGGCAGTGCGCCCGCGAGTCCGCCGAGTGGGTCCGGTTGTCACCCATCACCCAGAGCCGTCCCGGCGGCACCGTGACCGGCCCGAATTCGCTGCCCAGGCACCGGTAAGCCTGCTGGTACGGCGAGATCATCATCGTGTTGGCGTCCAGATACGGCTCCTTGAGCGGCTTGCCGTTGACGGTCAGGCCGGTGTCTTCGTGGCACTGAACGGTCTGTCCGCCGACCGCGATCACCCGCTTGACCAAGTCGTTCTCGTCGGGCGGCACGAAGCCGATGAAGGAGAGCGCATTCTGCACCCAGCGCACCAGGGTGTTGTGCGAGCGGATCGACTTGTAACCGATGTTCCACGACGGCGGACCCTTGAAGACGATCACGTCGCCGGGTTTCGGCTCGCCGAAGCGGTAGCTGAGTTTGTCGACCATGATGCGGTCGCCGACGCACGTCGAGCAGCCGTGCAGGGTCGGTTCCATCGACTCCGACGGGATCAGGTACGGACGCGCGACGAACGTCAGCATGACGTAGTAGAGGGTGAGCGCGATGACGGCCAGTGTGGCGAGTTCCCGCAGCGTCGAGCGCTTCGGCTTGGCTTCGCCTTCCTCGGAATCGGAGGCGACGACCTCGTCGTCGTCCGGCGTTTCGGCTTCGCTGGTGACGCGCGGCTGCGACTCCGGCGGCGCAGCGTCAGGCCGGCGCTCGGAATGCGAGTCCTCCGAAGGAGATCCCTCAGTGTCAGTCACGAGATCAGCGTAGCCAGCACCGTGCGGGCGGCTGCGGACGCCGGGACCCAACCGGGGCGTGCGCGGTCAGCGCTTCTCCTTGATCTTGGCCTTCTTGCCGCGCAGCTCACGCAGGTAGTACAACTTGGCCCGACGGACGTCGCCGCGGGTCACCACCTCGATGTGGTCGATGTTGGGCGAATGCACCGGGAAGGTGCGTTCGACGCCGACGCCGTAGCTCTCCTTGCGCACCGTGAACGTCTCGCGGATGCCGCCACCGGAGCGGCGGATCACCACGCCCTTGAACACCTGGATACGTTCCTTGGCGCCCTCGATGACCTTGACGTGCACGTTGATGGTGTCGCCGGGGTGGAAGGCGGGGATGTCGTCGCGCAGCGACGCCTGGTCGACGAAGTCCAGCCTGTTCATGGGAGAGACACTTCCTCGGGGTCGCGGCCTGGGTTAGACCATCCGCACGCGGACGTGCGGCGGTCACCAAGCCGATGGTTTTCGGGCTTCTTAGTCGCGTCTCGCGGCAGGCGGTAGGCACGCGCCTTCCGACGGCCACCGGAGACAACCGCCCAATTGTGCCAGATGGTGCGCATGCAGTGAAAATCACAGGAAACTGTAGTGGTTCGCGCCCGCGCCGAAGCGCCTGCAAATGGTACATATGACTGGGGTTCTAACCGCGCCGAATCAATACCTGGACGAGATCGCAAACCTCGGCTTCACGACGCGGCAGCCCGGCCACACAGACGCCCACGGGACGCCAGGAGGAGCGCCATGCGAGCCCGTCCGCTGACCATGCTGACCGCCGCGGCGGCAGCGGCGTTGGTGGTGGTGGCCGGGTGCGAGGCGACCGTGCACGCCAATGCGTTCAACTCCGCCGCGCCGTCGGTGTCCGAGCAGCACCCGCAACCGCAACCGCAGTTGGTGGAGTTGCTGCTGCGGGCCATCACACCGACCGGGGCGCCGCTGGCGTTGCCGAACCTCGTCGGACCCAGCGGACTGGCCGGGGTGCAGGCGCGCGTGCAGCAGGCCACCGCTCAGGCCGCGGTCAGCGGTGCGACCCTTTCGGTGGCCATCCTCGACCGAGTCACGCATCAGTCGGTCTCCAACGGCAACGACCAGATCATCGCCACCGCGTCAGTGGCGAAACTGTTCATCGCCGACGAGTTGCTGCTGCGGGAGTCCGAGGGCCGTGCGGTGCTGTCCCCCGATGACCACCGCGCCCTGGACGCGATGCTGCAGTCGTCCGATGACGATGCGGCCGAGCGGTTCTGGGGCCAGGACGGCGGCGATGCCATCGTCACCACGGTCGCTAACCGCTACGGGCTGACCTCGACCACTCCGCCCAGCGACGGACGGTGGTGGAACACCATCAGCTCGGCCAACGACCTGATCCACTACTACGAGGGGCTGCTGGACGGTTCGGGCGGGCTGCCGTCGGACCGCTCCCGGCTCATCCTCAACAATCTGGCCCGGTCCACCCCCACCGGCATCGACGGCTACCCGCAGCGATTCGGGATACCGGACGGCTTGTACGCCGAGCCCGTCGCGGTCAAGCAAGGTTGGATGTGCTGCATCGGCGCCGATTGGATGCACCTGTCCACCGGGGTGATCGGGGCGGACCGCCGCTACATCATGGTGATCGAGTCGCTGCAGCCCTCCGACGACGCCACCGCCCGCGACACGATCACCCAGGCCGTCAAGACGATCTTCCCCAACGGCCGCATCTAACCTTTGTTGCGCGAGCAGACGCAGAATCGCATTGAGATCGCCTGTTTCGTGCGATTCTCTGTCTGCTCGCGGCGCGAAGGGGCGGGCTCACTCCAGGAGTTCCGGGCGGCGCTCGCGGGTGCGTTGCAGCGACACCTCCCGCCGCCAGGCGGCGATGCGGGCATGGTCCCCGGAGAGCAGGATCTGCGGAACGTCCAGTCCACGCCAGCTCGGCGGGCGGGTGTAGCTCGGCC
Source organism: Mycobacterium sp. NGS22 (assembly GCF_059813095.1). Lineage (NCBI taxonomy): Bacteria > Bacillati > Actinomycetota > Actinomycetes > Mycobacteriales > Mycobacteriaceae > Mycobacterium > Mycobacterium sp. NGS22. Next base: position 145,712 of record NZ_JCALDY010000003.1, on the reverse strand, counting down.
CCTCCAACAGCCCGTCCAGCGCCGACGAATGCGAATCATGTTGATGCGACGCCGGATTGCCCAGCACTCCGGTCAGCAACCGCAGCACGGCCTCGATCATCACCAGTGCCGCCGACTCGCCGCCGGGCAACACGTAATCGCCGATCGACACCTCTTCGACGCGCATCCGGCGGGCTGAGTCCTCCACCACGCGCTGGTCGATTCCCTCGTATCGGCCGCAGGCGAACACCAGATGGCCCTCGGAGCTCCAACGCTGCGCGGTGGTCTGGTCGAACAGTCTCCCGGCGGGGGTGGGAACCACCAATAACGTTTCCGCCGAACAGATTTCGTCCAGCGCATCGCCCCACACCGGCGCCCGCATGACCATCCCGGGGCCGCCGCCGTACGGCGCATCGTCCACCGAGTGGTGCACGTCATGGGTCCAGCGCCGCAGGTCGTGCACCCGCAAATCCACCAGTCCAGACGCGATTGCCTTGCCGGGCAACGATTCCCGCAGCGGGTCCAGATAGGCCGGGAAGATCGTGACTATATCGATTCTCACGTCGATACGTGCCCCGTCAGCCCAGATCCAGCAGACCGTCGGGCGGCTCGATCTCCAGCGTGCCGTCCTGCAGCGACACCGAGGTGACGATCGCGCTGACGAAGGGCACCAGTACCTCACCGGAATCGCCCTTGACGGCCAGCAACTCGGCGCCGGCGGTGTGCAGCACCTCGGCGACGACGCCGACCTCGCGCCCGGCCGTCGTCGTCACCCGCAGACCCTCCAGCTGATGGTCGTAATAGGTGTCCGGCTCGTCGATCGGCGGCAGTTCGTCGGAGTCGATGACGAACAGGCTGCCTCGCAACGCATCGGCGCCGTCCCGGTCGGTGACTCCGGCCAACCGCACCAGCAACCGGGCACCGTGCGGGCGCGCACCCTCGACCACATAGCTGCGCGTAGGAGCAGCATCGCGCGGTTTCTTGGCGCGCAACCTGCTGCCCGGCGCGAACCGGGTATCGGGATCGTCGGTGCGAACGTCGACCACGACCTCGCCGGTGATCCCGTGGGCCTTGGCCACGCGCCCGACGATCAGCTCCACGGGTGCTACTGGTCGGTGTCCACCACGTCGACGCGGATGCCGCGGCCACCGATTCCGGCTACCAGCGTGCGCAGCGCGGTGGCGGTGCGTCCTCCACGACCGATCACCTTGCCCAGGTCGTCGGGGTGGACGTGGACCTCTACGGTGCGTCCCCGACGGCTGGTGACCAGGTCGACCCGCACGTCGTCAGGGTTGTCGACGATGCCGCGGACCAGGTGCTCGACGGCGTCGACCACGACGGTGCTCACCGGGCTCAGCTCTCGGTGGCGGGCTCGGCCGGCACGGACTGCTCGCCCTGCTCGGACTCGGCGGTGGCGGCCGCCTTCTCCGCGCCGGTCTCGGCGGCCTCGTCACCCTTGGCGGCCTTCTTCGGCGCCGACTTCTTCTTCGGCTTGGTGGCCTCGGTGGTGGGCCCGCCGTCAGCCTCGGCCAGCGCGGCGTTGAACAGCTCGAGCTTGCTGGGCTTGGCGGGCTTGACCTTCAGCCGGCCCTCGGCGCCGGGCAGGCCTTTGAACTTCTGCCAGTCACCGGTGATCTTGAGCAGCTTGAGGACGGGCTCGGTGGGCTGGGCGCCCACGGACAGCCAGTACTGCGCGCGCTCGGAGTCGATCTCGATCAGGCTCGGCTCTTCTTTGGGGTGGTAGCGGCCGATGACCTCGATGGAGCGGCCGTCGCGGCGGGTGCGCGCATCGGCGACGGCCACGCGGTACTGGGGGTTGCGGATCTTGCCAAGCCGGGTGAGCTTGATCTTGACAGCCATGACTGAACTCCTGTGGGTGTCACGCTGCAATTCAGCGACCGGGGCGGGATGCCCGGGTCCGGTTTTGCCTCGCGTGTATGACCGGGGCACGACCTTGGTCGCGCGACGGACAGCCGCCCATTGTGCCAGAAAGCCATGCCCGCGCGGAAATTCGCTTACATGACCTTCTGAAAAGTCTTGGTCTCGACGCGCCGCGTCATCCGCCAGCCTTGCGGGGTGCGCACGAACTCGTCGTCGTACCAGAGCCCGCAGAACAGGATCTGGTCCTGCTCGCCACCGAGCACCATCGGGTTGAAGCAGATCACCCGCGAGGATGCGGTGTCCCCGTCGATGCGGACCGAGAAGTTGCCGAGCATGTGCGAATAGGCCGGGAAATTGGGCAGCACGTCCGACAGCCACTTCTTCACCTTTGGATACGGACCGTCGATGCCGCCGAGTTCGCGGTAGTCGATGTAGGCGTCCGGGGTGAAGACGTTGTCCAGGTCGTCGAAGCGACGTTGGTCGATGGCTGTGCTGTAATCCACCAGCAGCTGTTGAATCTCCAGACGGTCGGAAATTTCGGCCAGGCTCAGCATGCAAACGATTCAACACCCCGCCCTCGCGCCGTTAAACTCAGCGCCCATGCGAAAGCTCTTGGCTGCGGCCGCCGCGCTGTTGGTGTTCTGTAGTGCCCCGGTGTCCAACGCGGACACCGACGTGCAGCAGGCTGCCGGGTCGGTGCCGATCCCGGACGGTCCGGCGCAGACCTGGATCGTGGCCGACCTCGACAGCGGGCAGATCCTGGCCGGCCGCGACCAGAACGTCGCGCACCCTCCGGCGAGCACCATCAAGGTACTGCTGGCGCTCGTGGCGCTCGACGAGCTGGACCTGAACTCGTCGGTCGTCGCTGATTCGCAGGACACGGCGGTCGAATGCAACTGCGCCGGCGTCAGAGCCGGACGCAGTTACACCGCACGCCAACTGCTCGACGGTCTGCTGCTGGTGTCGGGGAACGACGCCGCCAACACGCTGGCGCACATGCTGGGCGGTCAGGAGGCCGCGGTGGGCAAGATGAACGCCAAAGCGGCGTCGCTGGGGGCGGGCAACACCCGCGCCGCGACACCTTCCGGGCTGGACGGGCCCGACGGCTCCGGCTGGTCGACGGCACATGACCTCGCCGTCATCTTCCGCGCGGCGATGGCCAACCCGACGTTCGCGCACATCACCGCCGAGCCGTCGGCCATGTTCCCCACCGAGAACGGCGACCAGCCGATCCTCAACCAGGACGAGTTGCTGACCCGCTACCCCGGCGCGATCGGCGGCAAGACCGGCTTCACCAACGCCGCACGCAAGACATTCGTCGGCGCGGCCGCGCGCGGCGGCCGTCGCCTGGTGATCGCGATGATGTACGGCCTGGTGCACGCCGGCGGGCCGACCTACTGGGATCAGGCGGCCAGCCTGTTCGATTGGGGATTCGCGCTCGGTCCGCAGGCCGGCATCGGCTCGCTTTAGCACCGCGAGCAGACACAAAAGCCCCTGGTTTCGGCACGAAACCGGGGCTTTTGTGTCTGCTCGCGCTCAGGGCCAGGCCGCACCGAAAAGCTTGGTCAGCACCGGAATCCGGCGCTCGGCGATCTCGGGTTGCGGCAGAACGCCTTCCACCACCGCGGCACCGTCGAAGGTATTGGTCAGCAACGCCACCAGGACCGGAAGTGTGTCCTCGGGAACGTTCCCGGTCCCGGGCATCGCCCGGGCCGCCTCGTACATCTTGGACCGGTATTGCCAGAGTTCGTGCTGCAACGTTGCCCGCAGCTTTTCGTCGGTGCGAGCGGCGATCATCAGCTCGTAGAGCACGGCGTTGACGGGGCCGGCGGTGATATCGCGCAGGATCGTCAGCGCCGCCTCCAGCGCCGGCCGCTCGGCCGGTATCTCGGCGACCTGCTTGGTGAACGACTCGATCTGTCGCCGCAACACCTCCGACGCGGTGGCCGCCATGAAGTCGCCCATCGTTTCGAAGTGGCGGAACAGCGCGCCCACCGACACCCCGGCGCGTTTGGTGATCACCGCAGCCGAGGCCCGGGCGTAGCCGGACTCGATGATGGTGTCGATGCAGGCATCCAGAAGCCGGCCGACGGTCTCCTCGCGGCGCTGCTGCTGAGTCCTGGCCATCTAGGCGGGCACGCTCGCCAGCGCCGCCTGCCGCTCGCCGGCGCGCAGGTAGCGGCCCGACTTCACGGTTTGGCCGTAGCCCTCGCAGAACTCGCCGTCGCGGAAGACCACGGCACCTCCGACCCCCGTCGCGACGACGGTCGCATCGTTGCGGTTGACCATCCGTCGCAGGCCGCCGTAGAACGGGACCGCCTCCTCGTTGTAGCTGTCCACCGAGTCGTCGAGGTGGGCGGGGTCGATGACCACGAAGTCTGCCCGGTCGCCTTCGCGCAGCGTGCCGGCGTTGATGCCGAACCATTCGGCGACTTCGGCCGTGAGCCGGTACACCGCGCGCTCCACGGTCAGGAACGGCTTGCCCGCCTGCAACGCGTCCCGCGTTCGCTTGAGCAACCGCAGCGGGAAGTTGTAGAAGGCCATATTGCGCAGGTGCGCACCGGCGTCGGAGAACCCCATGTGCACGCTCGGGTCGGCGGCCAGCTTGTTCAGTTGCTTGGGGCGGTGATTGGCGACGACGGTCGTCCAGCGCACGTTGCGCTCCCCGTTCTCGACCAGGATGTCCAGGAAAGCGTCCAGCGGGTGCAGTCCACGTTCGTCGGCAATCGCACCAAAGCTCTTGCCTACCAACGTCTTGTCGGGGCATTCGACGATCACCACGTCGTGGAAGTCGCGGTGCCACAACGACGGACCGAGCTTCTTGCGGTCGAACTGACGGCGGAACCGGCGTCGGTAGGACTCGTCGGCCAACAACTCGTTGCGTTGCAGTTGGTCACGAAGATGCAGGGCGGCGGTGCCGGCACCGAACTCCTCGAACACCGGCAGATCGATTCCGTCGGAATACAACTCGAACGGCACGGGCAGGTGCTGGAAACGCACGCTGGAGCCGAGCAGCCTGTTCAGCAACCGGGTACCGCGCCCGAAGATGTGCACACCCATCGGCATCGACTTGGCATCGGCCGAGACCAGCATGCTCATCCGAACACCCTTGCTGCGGTTGAGGATTCGGCTGCTGGTCAGGAAGAACATGAACGGCGACAGCGGACTGTTGACATTGGGCGCGCTCTGCAGGATGCGGCCGCGTTTGCGTAACACTGCGATCAACCGGCGGCGTTCCCGCCAGGTCGCGAAGGTCGACGGCAGCGCGCGGGAGCGGAAGCGCTCCCCGTCGAGCTTGTCGATCGGCGCGTCCATGCCGGACATGCCCAGCATCCCGGCGTCCAGCGCTTGGTCGAGCAGTTTGGCCATCTTTTCCAGCTCGGCATCGGTCGGCCGCACCGTCTCGTCGGTGGCGCGCTCGAGGCCCAGCACCGAAGTGCGCAAGTCCGAATGACCAAGCATCGAACTGATATTGGGACCCAGCGGCAGGGCGTCGAGCTTCTCGATGTACTCCGCGGGCGTCGACCACGTCCTGTTGTTCTCCAGAGCGCCGAGTACGAAGTCACGCGGCACCGCCTCGACCCGACTGAACAGGTCGGCGGCGTCCTCCGAATCCGCGTAGACCGTCGACAGCGAACAGTTGCCCAGCATCAGAGTGGTGACCCCGTGCCGCACCGACTCGCGCAGGCCCGGGTCGAGCAGGATCTCGGCGTCGTAGTGGGTGTGCACGTCGATGAATCCGGGCAGCACCCACTTCCCGTGCGCGTCGATCACCTCGGGGCATCCGGTCTCGTCCAACGGCATGGCCGACACCGTGGCCACGACACCGTCCCGGATGCCCAGCGTCCGGGTCTTGGGCTTCGCGCCGGTGCCGTCGAACCACAGGCCGTCGCGGATGATCACGTCGTAGGTCACTGTTCCTCCAAGTCGTGGGCTGGCCCGAACGCTAACATAGATAGCGATCACTCGCAATCTTTTCCCGGCTTCAGCCCCCCGGTTTCGAGCCGGGTTTGGTGCCGGTCGGCGGCGCACCGGTCGCGCCGGGGATCTGGGCCGGATCGGGCACGTCGACTTCCGGTGGTATCTCCCCGCTGCGGGTGATCGCAGCCGGGATGCGGATGACGCCACCTTTCCGGCCGCATTCGTCGGTCTGGACCGAGACGACCATTTCGCCGACGAGTTCGCCGTGCGGTTGCGGGCGCAGCGACAGCACCTGCTCGGTGGTCTGGGTACTCGCGGAGCCGCTGGCCGCGACGCACGGGAAACCGTTGGTTTCCGGACGGGACCGCCACTGCCCGTCGCCGAATTCCAGGATCAGCGGGTGCACGCCGGGCGACATCTCCCGGGTGTGCTCGCTGCTGTCAAGCAGTGTCGCCGCGGCCAGGCAAGTAGTGGAGCACGACGACCGGATGGCCCACCAGGTCGTGACGTCCGGGGGCTGCGGATCAGGTCTGCCGTCGAATGTCTGCGCGGAGCGCCGCAGCTCGAGGCGGTAGGTCCCGGACGACAACGGCGTCCCGGGAGCAGGCGTCGCCACTGCACCCGTCGACTGGTCGGCGGCGCGGGTCTGGTGCGCATGCAGATGATGCCCGACGGTCTTGCCCTCGGCGAACAGGCCGATCCCCAGGATCACCGCGGCCACCCCGAGCACGCCGCGGCGCAGCCAGCGACGCGAAGTCGTCATCGACGTTTCCTCGAAGTTCGGGTAGTCCACGGCGACGGCGCCCGCATCCTCAGCCGCTGCCAACCGGGCAGCCCTGATCTCTCGACCGGGTACGACTGGCCCGTCGACGAGTAAGTCAGCATCCGCACGACGGTGTGACCGGCAAACGTCGCGCCGCTGGCCAAGGCCATCCGGTGATATTAACCCCGCTCGGCGACCAGCCGGCGACAATCCTCAGCTGGGCCGAAACACGTTGCCGCGCAGTATCACCAGATCGGGCCGGCTCAGCACACCGGGACCTTGACGCGGATCCTCGGCATAACACAGCAGGTCCGCTGAGGCTCCATGGTCCAGTCCGGGCCGGCCCAGCCAGCGCCGGGCGTCCCAACAGGCCGCGCCCAGCGCCTCGGTCGGGCTCATCCCGATGCCCTTGAGCGCCTCCACCTCGTCCGCGACGCGTCCGTGCCGGATCATGCCGCCGGCGTCGCTGCCGGCATAGATCGGCACGCCGGCTTCGTAGGCGGCGTTGAATCGTTCGGTGCTTCGCGCGTACAGGTCACGCATGTGCGCGGCGTAGACAGGGTAGCGACTCGCCGAGTCGGCGATGCCCGGGAAGTTCTCGATGTTGATCAAGGTGGGGACCAGCGCGGTGCCGTGCTCGAGCATCAGCGCGACGGTGTCGTCGGTGAGGCCGGTGCCGTGTTCGATGCAGTCGATGCCGGCGTTGAGCAGGCCGGGCAGCGCGTCTTCGCCGAAGACGTGCGCGGTGACCCGTGCGCCGTGCGCGTGCGCGACGTCGATTGCCTCTTTGAGGATGTCGTCGGACCACAGCGGGGCGAGGTCCCCGATCCCCCGGTCGATCCAGTCCCCGATCAGCTTGATCCAGCCGTCTCCGAGTCGCGCCTGTTCGGCCACCGCATCCGGCAGTTGCGATTCGTCTTCGAGATCGATCGACAAGCCCGGGATGTAGCGCTTGGGCAGCGCCAGATGCTGTCCGGCGCGGATGATCCGGGGAAGATCAGCGTGGTCGTCGAGGCTGCGGGTGTCGATGGGCACCCCGCAGTCGCGCACCAGCAGGACACCGACGTCGCGTTCGATCTCGGCCTGGACGATCGCCTCGTCGAGTTCGACGCCACCGTCCTGGCCGAGTCCGATGTGGCAGTGCAGATCCACCAGGCCGGGCACGATCCAGCCGCCGTCGAAAATCGTCTCGGCGCCGTCCACCGGCTCGGTGCTGATGTGGCCGTCGTCGACCCAGAGGTCGCTGACGGCTTCGTCGGGCAGCGTCAGCCCTCGCACGTGCAGGCGCACGGCGCGGTTAGCCCTTGCCCGGGAACTTCAGCTTGGACAGGTCGAAATCGGCCAGGCCCGGCGGCAGCTCGTTGAGCCCCTCGGGCATCTGCGACAGATCGGGGAACCCGGCCGGCATGCCCGGCATCCCGGCTCCGAACGGGCTGCGCACCTTCGGCGGCGTCGGACCGCGACCGCCCTTCTTGCCCTTCTTGCCCTTGGCGGCCTTGGACTTCCGGGTCGCCGACTTGCGCCCCATCCCGGGGATGCCCATGCCGCCGAGCATCGAGGACATCATCTTGCGGGCCTCGAAGAAGCGGTCGACGAGCTGGTTCACCTCGGAAACGGTGACGCCCGAACCGTTGGCGATCCGCAGCCGTCGCGAGGCGTTGATGATCTTCGGGTCGGCGCGCTCCTGTGGGGTCATGCCGCGGATGATGGCCTGGATCCGGTCCAGCGACTTGTCGTCGACCTCGGCAAAGGCGTCCTTCATCTGCGCCCCGCCGGGCAGCATGCCCAGCAGATTGCCGATCGGGCCCATCTTGCGCACCGCCAGCATCTGCTCGAGGAAGTCCTCCAAGGTCAGCTCGCCGGCGCCGATCTTGGCCGCGGCCGCCTCGGCCTGCTGGGCGTCGAAGACCTGCTCGGCCTGCTCGATGAGGCTGAGCACGTCGCCCATGCCCAGGATGCGGCTGGCCATCCGGTCGGGGTGGAAGACGTCGAAGTCCTCGAACTTCTCCCCGGTCGACGCGAAAAGGATTGGCACACCGGTCACTTCGCGGACCGACAGCGCGGCGCCACCGCGGGCGTCGCCATCCAGCTTGGTCAGCACCACGCCGGTGAAGCCGACGCCGTCGCCGAAGGCCTGCGCGGTGGCCACGGCGTCCTGGCCGATCATCGCGTCCAGGACGAACAGCACCTCGTCCGGATCGACGGCCTCGCGGATGGCCGCGGCTTGGGCCATCAACTCCTCGTCGATGCCCAGTCGTCCGGCGGTGTCGACGATGACGAAGTCGTGGTGCTTGGATTTGGCCTCGGCGATACCCGCCGCGGCGACGGCGACCGGGTCACCCGGGCCGGATTCCGGGGAGGCCCCCGGGTGTGGGGCGAATACCGGCACCCCGGCGCGCTGCCCGACCACCTGCAGCTGGTTCACCGCGGCGGGACGCTGCAGGTCGCACGCCACCAACAGCGGCGTGTGCCCTTGGTTCTTGAGTCGGAACGCCAGCTTTCCGGCCAGCGTCGTCTTACCGGAGCCCTGCAGGCCGGCGAGCATGATCACCGTCGGCGGCGTCTTGGCGTACGCGAGCTCACGGGTCTCGCCGCCGAGGATGCCGATCAGTTCCTCGTTGACGATCTTCACGACTTGCTGGGCCGGGTTCAGCGCACCGGACACCTCGTGGCCGCGGGCGCGTTCCTTGATCCGGTGGACGAAGGCCCGCACCACGGGCAGTGAGACGTCGGCTTCGAGCAGCGCGAGCCGGATTTCGCGGGTGGTGGCGTCGATGTCGGCGTCGGTCAGGCGGCCCTTGCCGCGCAAGCCCGCGAGCGCACCGGTCAACCGGTCGGAGAGCGATTCAAACACGTGGGCCAGCCTAATGGTCAGTGTCGACACGCCCGGCACGAGCGTGCACAGTTGTACGACGACACGCGGCAATTTCTGGCAATCTGTGCACGCTCGGCACGAGACGGGGATCTACGGATGCTTGAGGTGATCGAGAAGGGTCTGGGCGCCGAGCACGACGGCTTCGTCAGTCGATCGGACGTGCACGTCGCGCACGCCTACCGGACCGAAGCCGAGTTCTTCGACATGGGGCACAACATGATGCTCGAGCCTGGCTGGAGCGACGTCGCCGAGCGTATCCGGGAGTGGCTGGAAACGCGATAGGCTCGGGTCGCTACCGCGACGAAAACCGTTGCCATGCTATGTTTTACAGCCGCACGCACGCCTAGCAGGTACGGGGGATCTTTGTCGATGCAGCCGGTCAGGCCCGCCGACAGCATCGCCGAAGGCAGCCGGCCACTGCGCGGCTGGCAGCGCCGCGCGCTGGTCAAATACCTGGGCAACCAGCCGCGTGACTTCCTGGCCGTGGCCACCCCCGGATCGGGCAAGACGGCGTTCGCGCTGCGCATCGCCGCTGAACTGATCAGCCATCGCGCGGTCGAGCAGATCACCGTCGTGGTGCCCACCGAGCACCTCAAGATCCAGTGGGCCCAGGCCGCCGGGCGCCAGGGCCTGTCGCTGGACCCGAAGTTCAGCAACTCCAACCCGCAGACCTCACCGGAGTACCACGGCGTGGTCGTCACCTACGCCCAGGTCGCCGCGCATCCGAGCCTGCACCGGGTGCGCACCGAGCAACGCAAGACGCTGGTGATCTTCGACGAGATCCACCACGGCGGCGACGCCAAGACGTGGGGCGATGCCATCCGCGAGGCCTTCAGCGACGGCACCCGCCGACTTGCGCTGACGGGCACGCCGTTTCGCAGCGACGACTGCCCGATCCCTTACGTCGACTACGAGCCCGACGGCGACGGTGTGCTGCGATCCCGCGCCGACCACACCTACGGCTACGCCGAGGCCCTCGCTGACGGAGTGGTCCGCCCGGTGGTGTTCATGGCCTATTCCGGGCAGGCGCGCTGGCGCGACAGCGCCGGCGAGGAGCACGAGGCGCGATTGGGCGAGCCGCTGTCGGCCGAGCAGACCGCCCGGGCCTGGCGGACCGCGCTGGACCCCGCCGGGGAGTGGATGCCGGCGGTGATCACCGCGGCCGATCGCCGGCTCCGGCAGCTGCGCGAGCACGTGCCCGACGCCGGCGGGATGATCATCGCCTCGGACCGGACCGCGGCCCGCGCCTACGCCACCCTGCTGCAGCGGTTGACGGGCGAAGCGGCGACGGTGGTGCTTTCCGACGACCCCGGGTCGTCGGCCCGGATCAGCGAGTTCGCCGCGAGCACCAGTCGCTGGTTGGTCGCGGTGCGGATGGTCTCCGAAGGCGTCGACGTGCCCCGCCTGTCGGTCGGAATCTACGCCACGAGCGCGTCGACGCCGCTGTTCTTCGCCCAGGCCATCGGCCGGTTCGTGCGTTCCCGCCGGCCGGGCGAGACCGCGAGCATCTTCCTGCCGTCGGTGCCGAACCTGCTGCAACTGGCCAGCGAACTGGAAGCCCAGCGCGACCACGTGCTGGGCAAGCCGCATCGCGAATCGCTTGAGGATCCGCTGCTCGAGGATCCCGCCACCAAGACGCAGACCGAGCCGGGCGAAGCCGAGAACGGTTTCGTGTCGCTGGGCGCCGACGCCGAGCTGGACCAGGTCATCTTCGACGGGTCGTCGTTCGGGACCGCCACCCCCGCGGGCAGCGAGGAGGAAGCCGACTATCTCGGCATCCCCGGGCTGCTCGACGCCGAGCAGATGCGCGCCCTGCTGCACCGTCGTCAGGACGAGCAGCTGCAGAAGCGCGCGGCCGTGCAGGGACCGTCGGCGCCGACCACCACGCATGGGCAACTTCGCGACCTGCGCCGCGAACTCAACGCGCTGGTCTCGGTCGCCCACCACCGCACCGGCAAGCCGCACGGCTGGATCCACAACGAGCTGCGGCGTCGCTGCGGCGGCCCGCCGATCGCCGCGGCGACCCGGGATCAGCTGCAGGCGCGCATCGTGGCGGTGCGCCAGCTCAACTCCGAGCCCGTCTAGCAACGCCGAGTGTGAACTACACGACGCTTGAGCGGTGTGTCGCGTCGTGGGATTCACACTCGCCGCAACGCGGCTAATCCCCGCGACCCGGCTAATCCCCCACCGGCTCGTCGACCAGGACCACAGCCGGGGCCCCTAATACACCCAGCAGGTTCTTCTCCACGGCCCCGCGCGCGTTCGACTCCGGCGGGACCGTCACACAGAACACGTCGGCCGCCGTCGACCCGAAGGTGTTCACCTTCGCCCAGACGATGTCGGTGTCGGCCCGCTCCAGCGCCCAGGCCAGCAGGGCCAGCAGACCCGTGCGGTCCATGGCCCGCACTTCCAGGATCAGCTGACCGGGCGTGTCGGTATCCAGCCACAGGATGCGCGGCGGCGCGGTCGAGCGGGTGACCGGCACCCCGACCTGCACCTCCCCCGCCCGGGCGGTCGCCGAGCTGGTGGCTTCGATGTCCCGTTTCTCCAGCGTCCCCAGCACGTCGACGTCGCCGCGCAAGGCACCCACGAAGGCTTGACGCAGCATGTCGGCGGCGGGGGGCGAACCGAACAGCGGCGACACCACGAATTCGGTGATGGCAACGCGCTCATGCACATTCACCGACGCCGAGTGCACGCGCAGCGAGTTCAGCGCCAGCACCGCGGCGGCTTTGGACACCAGGCCGCGCTCGTCCGGGGCCACCATCACCGCATGCAACCGCTCGCCTTCGGCGGGGTTGATCTCGACGTGCACCCCTTGCTGGGCGGCCAACGAAAGATAGTGCGGCGCAGTCGGTTCGGCTTGCGGCAGCGGTTCGCCGGCCATCGCCATCCGGCAGCGACGCACCAGATCCTCGATCAGGGACGCCTTCCAGTCGCTCCACACACCGGGCCCGGTGGCCTTGGAATCGGCCTCGGTCAGGGCGTGCATCAACTCCAGCAGTTGCGGGTCCCCGCCCAGCGCCTCGGAGACGGCTTCGATGACCGCCGGGTCGTTCAGGTCGCTGCGGGTGGCCGTGATGGGCAGCAGCAGGTGGTGACGGACCATCTGCGACAGCGTGTCGATGTCGGCCGACGACAGCCCGAGGCGCTCCGCGATCGGGACCACCAGATCCGCACCCAGCACACAGTGGTCCATGCCCCGGCCCTTGCCGATGTCGTGCAGCAACGCACCGAGCGCCAGCAGGTCGGGCCGGGCCACGTTGGTGCTCAACGGTGCCGCGTGCACGGCGCACTCCACCACGTGCCGGTCCACCGTCCACTTGTGGGACACGTCGCGCGGCGGCAAGTCACGGATCGGGTCCCACTCCGGCAGCAGTTGACCCCACAACCCGGTCCGGTCGAGCGCCTCGATCGTCGGCACCGCGGTGGGGCCGGCCAGCAGCACCACCAACAGGTCGTCGAGCGCCGCACGCGGCCACGGAATCGGCAGCGGAGGTGCGCTGTCGGCCAGCCGGTTGAGCGTGGCCGCCCCGATGGGCACCCCGGTATCGGCCGCGGCCGCGGCCACCCGCAGCACCAGACCGGGATCGCGATCGGGCTGGGCGTCTCTGGCCAGGACGATCTCCCCGGCGTACTCGACGACACCCTCGTCCAGCGGGCGGCGCTTGGGCCGCCCGATGAACGCCGAGATGCCGCGTCGAGGCAGTGCGTTGTTGGCGGTCCGCAACCCGGTGACGGAGTGGTAGCTGATCGTTCGCCCGGCGCTGGACAGCATGCGCGCCAGGTCGAATCGGTCGCCGACGCCCAACACGGCACTGACCTCGTCGGCGAACTGCGCCAGCACCTGGTCGCGGCCGCGGCGCGAGACCACGTGCAGTTCGGTGCGCACGTCGAGCAGGGTGAGGTAGGCGTCGTCCAGCGACCCGGCCGGGGTGTCCGGACGGGACATGCCGTGGCGGTCGATCAACTGGGCGAGCGCCAGCGCGTTGAGCAACTGGACGTCGCGCAGACCGCCGCGGCCGGACTTCAGGTCGGGCTCGGCGCGGTGTGCGATGCGGCCCAGACGCAACCAGCGGGCGTGCGTCATCTCCACGAGTTCGTCCATGCGGGAACGGATTCCGGTGCGCCACTGCCGGCGCACACCGTGGATCAATTCCTCCGAGAGACCTTCCTCGCCGGCGATGTGACGCGCTTCCAGCAGACCCAGCGCCGCGGTCATGTCCGAGTTGGCGATGCCCAACGCGTCGCTGACCGTGCGCACACTGTGATCGAGCCGAATGTTGGCGTCCCACAACGGATACCACAACTTGTCTGCGACCGGCCCCAGCACGTCGGCCGGCTTGCCGTCGTGCAGCAACACCAGGTCGAGGTCGGAGTACGGCAGCAATTCGCGCCGCCCCAGCCCACCGACGCCGATCAGGGCGTAGCCGCTGCCGTCGGTGATGCCGATCTCGGCGGCCTTTGCGGTCAGCCAGGATTCGTGCAGTCCCAGCACCGCCTTGCGCAGCTCCGCGGGTGCGCGGTCACGAAGATCGTCAGACAGCAGTTCGCGCCGTGCGGCAGCCAGATCGACTGCCGCGACGGCGCTTCCTGCTTGCTTGGATTCCGATGACTCAGCGGGGTCGGGCGGAGTCGACGTCACACCCGCCCGGCCCGTCCGATGAGGTTCGGCGTCACAGCGCGTCTGGCCCGCGTTCCCCCGTGCGCACCCGCACGATGGTGTCCACCGGGCTGACCCACACCTTGCCGTCACCGATCTTCCCGGTCCGTGCCGCACGGACGATGCTGTCCACGACCTTGTCGACGATGGAGTCGTCGACGACGACCTCGATGCGGACCTTGGGCACGAAGTCGACGGAGTATTCGGCGCCCCGGTAGACCTCGGTGTGACCCTTCTGCCGGCCGTAGCCCTGAATCTCACTGACCGTCATGCCCAGGACGCCGGCGTCCTCGAGGCTGGTCTTGACATCGTCAAGGGTGAACGGCTTCACGATCGCGGTGATCAGCTTCATAACTATTCCGCCTCCACTTTCTCGGCCAAGCGCGCCCCTAGCCCGTTCGGGGTGTCCGGCAGGCTGGCACGTGGAAGAACCGAACCGCTGGCGACCGCGAAGTCGTAGCCACTCTCGGCGTGCTCCGACTCATCGATCCCCGCGGCCTCCTGCTCAGCCCCGAGACGCAGCCCGATGGTGTACTTCAGGATAAGCGCAATGATCAGCGTGCCAAGAGCCGAGTAGGTCAACACAGCAAACGCGCCGATGGCCTGTTTGCCGAGCTGGCCCCAACCGCCGCCGTAAAACACCCCCGCGACGGCCGCGGGGGCCTGCGGCGTGGCGACCAGGCCGACCATCAGGGTGCCGGCCAATCCGCCGACCAGGTGCACGCCGACCACGTCGAGCGAGTCGTCGAACCCGAGCTTGAACTTCAGCCCCACCGCCAGCGCACACAGCACGCCGGCCACTGCGCCGATTACCAAAGCGCCCACCACGTTGACCGACGAACACGACGGCGTGATGGCGACCAGTCCGGCGACGATGCCCGAGGCGGCACCCAGCGTGGTCGCCTTGCCGTCGCGGATGCGCTCGGTGAGCAGCCAGGCGAGCATGGCGGCCGCCGTGGCGATGGTGGTGGTGATGAACGTCGTACCGGCGGCGCCGTTCGAGCTGGTGGCTGATCCGGCGTTGAACCCATACCAGCCGAACCACAGCAGGCCGGCGCCGAGCATCACGAACGGCAGGTTGTGCGGCCGGAACAGCGTGGTGGGCCAGCCCTTGCGCTTGCCCAGGACCAGCGCCAGCACCAAGCCCGCCACACCGGCGTTGATGTGGACCGCCGTACCGCCTGCGAAGTCGACCGCTTTCAGCTTGTTGGCGATCCACCCGCCCGACTCGGCGACGCTGCCGTCGAACGCGAACACCCAGTGCGCGACGGGGAAGTAGACGATTGTGGCCCACAGTCCGGAGAACACCAACCAGGCGCTGAACTTCATCCGGTCCGCCACCGCACCCGAGATCAGGGCGACGGTGATGATCGCGAACATGAGCTGGAAGGCCACGAACACCGTGGCCGGCAGGGTGCCCACCAGCGGGATGGTTGTCTCTGCCACAGCCGGGGTCTTGCTCGGGTCGGCAGCGATGTAATTGCCACCGATGAGACCTTTCAGGCCCCAGAACTGGGTCGGGTTGCCCACGACGCCACCCGTGTCATTACCGAATGCCATCGAGTAGCCGTAGAGCACCCACAGCACGGTCACGACGCCCATCGCACTGATGCTCATCATGATCATGTTCAGCACACTCTTGGCACGCACCATGCCGCCGTAGAAAAACGCCAGGCCCGGCGTCATCAACAGCACGAGCGCAGAACTTGCCAACATCCAGGCCGTGTCGCCCGTATCGGGATGGCCCATCAGCGGGAAACTCACTCGCTATCACCTCCAGTCAGCGTCGGGAGGGCCCCAGATGGATGACTGGCGACCTGATCCAGAACCATGCGCATAAGTTGTTGCGCGAATGGGGCAGCGATGTTTCGTCGCGATTAACGTAAAGGGTGCTGTGTAATACCTGTCATCCGAGCAGGGCGTCCACGAAGGCCTTCGGCTCGAACGGCGCCAGATCATCGGGGCCTTCGCCCAGCCCGACCAGCTTCACCGGCACTCCGAGTTCCTGTTGGACGCGGAACACGATGCCGCCCTTGGCCGTTCCGTCCAGCTTGGTCAGTACCGCACCGGTGATGTCGACGACTTCGGCGAAGACCTTGGCTTGGGCCAATCCGTTCTGCCCGATCGTGGCGTCGAGCACCAACAGCACCTCGTCCACCGCGGCGCGACGGGTCACCACCCGTTTGACCTTGCCCAGCTCGTCCATCAGGCCGACTTTGGTGTGCAGCCTCCCGGCGGTGTCGATGAGGACGACGTCGGCGCCGGCGGCGATGCCCTTGTCGACGGCGTCGAACGCCACCGACGCCGGGTCGGCGCCTTCGGCACCGCGCACCACCTCCGCGCCGACCCGCGACGCCCAGGTCTGCAGCTGGTCGGCCGCGGCGGCCCGGAATGTGTCGGCGGCACCCAGGACCACCCGCCGGCCGTCGGCCACCAGCACCCGCGCGAGTTTGCCGACCGTGGTGGTCTTGCCGGTGCCGTTGACGCCGACGACCAGCAGCACCGACGGATGGTCGGCGTGCGGCAGGGCCCTGATGGAGCGGTCCATGGCGGGTTGCAGTTCGTTGACCAGGACGTCGTGCAGCACGGCGCGAGCGTCGGCCTCGGTGCGGACGTTGCTGCTCGCCAGCCGGCTGCGTAGCTGCGATACCACCGATTCGGTGACCACCGGGCCCAGGTCGGCGACCAGCAGCGTGTCCTCGACGTCCTGCCAGGAATCCTCGTCCAGGTCGCCGCCGCCGATCAGGCCCAGCATGCTGCGGCCCAGCGCATTCTGTGACCGGGCCAGTCGGCCCCGCAGGCGTTCCAGCCGCCCTTCGGTGGGCGCGATCTCCTCGATCTCGGGCGCCTGGCGCTCCAGCACCTCGAGTATCTCGAAGCCTTGCGGAACTTCGGGTTCGACCGGCGCCTCGGGCTCGACGACCTCGGGCAGCTGGACCTCGGAGATCGGGCGTTTGGGCGCGTCGCGCGGGAGGGTCGCGTCGTCGCCGACGGCCGGCAACCCGCTGGTATCGATGCGTTCTACGGGTTCGGGCCGGTCCAGGGTCTCGGTCTGGCTCTGGCCCTGGCTGAAGGTGATGCCCGACGAGGCGGTGTAGCCACCGGACTTGTCGATTGCCTCCGTTTCGCGCGGGGCGAGGCTGATCCGCCGCCTGCGGTAGCGCACCAGGCCGACGACGATCGCGGTGATGACGAGAAGGGCGGCGACGACGGCGATTGCGATCCAGAGACTTTCGGACACGTTGTCGATCCTTCCAGCCGTGGGGCGCGCGGCTCTCGGTGGGTTGACGACGGTCGCACCCGCCTGCACGTGCCGGACCTCGAATGTGCAGGCAGGACTCTCGGGGTGAAGTCAGGGTTTCGGTTGTGCAGCCAGGGTGGGGATTTCGCGAAAATCCCACCGCCACTGCCCAATCAGAGCCCTGAGTTCACAATCAAAGCCGTCAAGTACCCGCTCGAACTTCCGTCGGGCCGCGACTCATCCAGGTGTGCCCACCAACCGGTCTACCTGCTGTCCCCGGATTCGCTGCGAGATAACCGCGGTGATCCCGTCACCCTGCATCGTCACGCCGTAGAGCGCGTCGGCGACCTCCATGGTGGGCTTCTGATGGGTGATGATGATCAGTTGCGAGCGGTCGCGCAGCATCTCGAACAGCCCGATCAGCCGGCGCAGGTTGACGTCGTCGAGCGCCGCCTCCACCTCGTCCATGATGTAGAACGGCGACGGCCGGGCCCGGAAGATGGCAACCAGCATCGCCACCGCCGTCAGTGCCTTCTCCCCGCCGGACAGCAAAGAAAGCCGGGTCACCTTCTTGCCGGGCGGACGGGCCTCCACCTCGATGCCGGTGGTCAGCATGTCATCCGGCTGGGTCAGCCGCAGCCGACCCTCGCCGCCGGGGAACAACGCGGTGAACACCGTCTGGAACTCCCGTTCCACGTCGAAGAACGCATCGCTGAACACCTGCAGGATGCGGGAGTCGACTTCGGCGACGACGTCGAGCAGGTCCTTGCGCGCGGCCTTGACATCTTCGAGCTGAGTGGACAGAAAGTTGTACCGCTCTTCCAGGGCAGCAAATTCTTCGAGGGCCAACGGATTGACCCGGCCGAGCTCGGTCAGCTCCCGCTCGGCGCGTTTGGCGCGCCGCTCCTGGGTGGTGCGGTCAAACGGCATCGGTGCGGGCGCCACGACCTGCTCGCCGCGCTCACGCGCCTGTTCGAACTCGGCCATCTCCAACTCCGTCGGCGGCAGCGGGACGTCGGGACCGTATTCGGCGACCAGGTCGGCCGGCGCCATCCCGAACTGCTCGAGCACCATCTGCTCGAGTTGCTCGATGCGCAGCGCCGCCTGCGCATTGGCCACCTCGTCGCGGTGCAGCGAATCGGTCAGAGCCGACACCCGCGCGCTCAGCGTGTTCGTCTCCTCGCGGACCGCGGCCCGGGCCGCGGATCGTTGCCGGCGTTCGGCGGCCAGCTCGTCGCGCAGTCGCGCAGCCGCCTCGACCACTGTTTCGAGGCGGCGGGCCAGTACCCGACCCGATTCGGCGACCGCCGCGGCCACGGCACCGGCGCGCATCCGGGCGGCGCGCGCCTGTTCGGCCCGCAGCCGCGCCTCGCGTTCGGCCGCGGCCGCCCGGCGCAGCGAGTCGGCTCGTCCGCGCACCGCGTTGGCCCGCTCCTCGGCGGTGCGTACCGCCAGCCGCGCCTCGACCTCGACGCTGCGCGCGCTCTCGGCGGCGGCGGCGATGGCTTCCCGGGCCTCGGCCGGGCTGGCCTCCGCCTCGGTCACGAGCTCGGTCTGCTGCGCGTTACGCAGCCGCGTCTCCAGCTCGACGACGTCCTCGACGGTCCGCCCGCGCGCGGCTTCGAGTTCTGCGCGTTGCTGCAGCAGCCGGGTCCACTCGTCGTCGGCCGCGCGCGCGTCCTGTCCCAACCGGCCCAGTTGCTCGTACATTGCCGAGATGGCGGTGTCGGACTCGTTGAGTGCCGCCAGTGCCTGCTCGGCGGCTTCCTGACGGGCGGTCTGCTCGGTCAGCGCGCCGGACAACGCCGCGTTCAGCTGCGCCACCTGCTCCTCCGTGGCAACCAGCTCACCGCGCGCCTTGTCGATCTCGGAGGCAACCTCCAACGTGGACAGCTTGCGGTCGGATCCGCCGCTCACCCGTCCCGCGCCTACCACGTCGCCATCCACGGTGACCGCCCGCAACTGCGGACGGCCGGCCACCAGATCCAGCGCCGCACTCAGATCGTCGACGACCGCGACACCGGACAGCATCGCGACCATCGCGCCACGCAGTCGCGGCGGCGCTTCGATCAGGTCCACCGCCCACAGCACACCGGCGGGCAACTGCGCCGACTCGGCCGCGGCGGTGGGCCAGTCGCTCAACACCAGCGCTGCGCGGCCGCCGTCGGCCTGCTTGAGCGCGGTAACCGCGCCGCGCGCAGCGTCGACGCTGTCAGCCGCCAGCGCGTCGGCCGCCGAACCGAGCACCGCGGCCAGTGCCGCCTCGTAACCGGGCCGCACCTTGACCAGTTCCGCGACTGAGCCCAAAAGCCCTGCGCCACTGAGGTTTCGGGTGAGCCAGGCGGCACCGTCCTTGCGCTCCAAGCTCACCGACAGTGCGTCGATGCGGGCCCGCAGCGACGCGACCTGACGTTCGGCGCTGCGTTCGTTGGCCTGCAGCTCGGCGACTCGCGCCTCGGCCAGTCGCAACGCCGACACCGTCCGCTCGTGCTGCTCGTCCAGGCCCAGCTCACCCTGGTCCAGTTGGCCGACGCGGCCCTGCACGCTCTCGAATTCGGCGCGGGTCTGCTGCGCGCGGGCGGCCGCCTGTTCGATCCGCTCCGAGAGCCGGGCGACGCTTTCGTCGATCGACTCGACCCGCGCCCGCATGGTTTCCACCTGCCCGGCCAGCCGCGCCAGACCTTCCCGGCGGTCCGCCTCGGCGCGCACCGCCGCCAGGTGCGCCTTGTCGGCTTCCACGGCGCGGCGCTCCCATTCGGCCAACTCGGCACGGGCGGCGTCCAACCGGGCGCGCGCCTCTTCCAGTTCGGCGAGCAACTGTCGCTCGCGGGAGGCCACCTCGTCGGCCTCGGCTTCCAGGGCGTCTGGGTCGGTGTCGCTGGCCCGCACCGGCTCGACATCGAGGTGCTGTGCGCGTTCGGCGGCGATGCGCACCGTCGCACCCACCCGCTCGGCCAGCGCGGACAGCCGAAACCATGTGTGCTGCACCGCCTCGCTGCGTTGCGACAGCACGGCAAGCTCAGCCTCGTGCGCAGCCAGCTCCTCCGAAGCCACCGACAGCCGGGCGGCGGCTTCGTCGTGCTCGCGGCGCATGGTCGCCTCGGCGTCGAAGATCGCCTGCCGCTCGGTGCGCCGGCTCACCAGGTCGTCGGCGGCCAGCCGCAACCGCGCATCGCGCAGGTCGGCCTGGATGGTCTGGGCGCGACGCGCCACCTCGGCCTGACGGCCCAGCGGCTTGAGTTGGCGGCGCAGCTCGGTGGTCAGGTCGTTGAGCCGGGCCAGGTTCGCGGCCATCGCGTCGAGCTTGCGCAGCGCCTTCTCTTTACGCTTGCGGTGCTTGAGCACGCCGGCGGCTTCCTCGATGAACGCGCGCCGGTCTTCGGGGCGGGACTGCAAAATCTCGTCGAGCTTGCCCTGCCCGACGATCACATGCATCTCGCGGCCGATGCCGGAATCGCTCAGCAACTCCTGCACATCCATCAAACGGCAACTGCTGCCGTTGATTTCGTACTCGCTGGCCCCGTCGCGGAACATCCGGCGGGTGATCGAAACCTCGGAGTACTCGATCGGCAGTGCGTTGTCGGAATTGTCGATGGTGACGGTGACCTCGGCGCGGCCCAGCGGGGCACGCGAGGAGGTGCCGGCGAAGATGACGTCTTCCATCTTGCCGCCGCGCAGCGTCTTGGCGCCCTGCTCCCCCATCACCCAGGCCAGCGCGTCGACCACGTTGGACTTGCCTGAACCGTTGGGCCCGACGACGGCGGTGATGCCGGGCTCGAAACGCAGAGTCGTCGGCGCGGCGAAGGACTTGAAGCCCTTCAGCGTCAGACTCTTGAGGTACACGGTGGGCCAGATTACCGCTGGATCAGACGGCGGTGACCCGGCGCGCCCGTCGTCCGATCACCGTTCGACGAATCCGGTGAATTGTTCCGTCGGCTTCGACCAGTCTTCGACGACTTTGTCCACCCGGCCCGGAGTGTCCCCGCCACGTAACAGCTCGAGCAACCGTTCGCCGGCTTCCCGCGGCCCCTGCGCAACCACCAACACGCGGCCGTCGGCGTGATTCGCCGCGTACCCCGTCAGCCCCTGCTCCAGCGCACGGCAGCGGGTCCACCAGCGAAAACCAACGCCCTGGACATGCCCGTGCACCCAGGCGGTCAATCGCACGTCATCCGACATCTGCGACCCCGAACGTGACCGTGGTGCCCGACTTGAGGGTGCGCCCGACGGTGCACACCATGTCGACGGCCCGCTCGACGACAGTCAGCACGCGCTCCTTGTCCTCGGCGCTGAGACCCGAAAGGTCCAGTTCGAGCGTCTCCTCGAGCAGCGGATAGACCTCGTTGTCCCGGTCGGCGGCGCCCGATACCCGGACCGTCGCTGTGTAGTCGTCGCCCAGCCGGCGCGCCAAAGGCTGATCGCTGGCCATTCCGCTGCACGCGGCCAGCGCGATCTTCAGCAGCTCGCCCGGTGTGAAGACCCCGTCGACGTCTTCGCTGCCGACGAGCACCTGCGCTCCCCGCGAGCTGTGCCCGGTGTACCGGCGCGGGCCGGTGCGTTCGACCCACAGTTCGGTCATGTTTCCCCTTTCCTCGCGGTGTTTCGCGGCCGCGGCTGGCATTTCGGGCAGTAGAACGACGAGCGGTTCATGAACTTCTCCCGGCGCATCACCGCTCCACAGCGCCGGCAGTTCTGCCCTTCGCGACCGTAGGCGTCCAGCGACCGGTCGAAGTAACCCGACTCGCCGTTGACGTTGACGTACAGCGAATCGAACGACGTCCCGCCCTCGGCGAGTGCCTCCCGCATCACTTCGGCGGCGGCATCCAAGACCGCCCGCAGTCGCCGCCGGGGTAGGGTGGCGGCGATCCGCGCGCCGTTCAGCTGCGCGCGCCACAACGCCTCGTCGGCGTAGATGTTGCCGATTCCCGACACGACCTGTTGGTCGAGTAACTGGCGCTTGATCTCGGAGTGCTTGCGCCGCAACACATTCACCACGGCTTCGGCGTCGAACCCGGGATCCAGCGGATCACGCGCGAGGTGCGCGACCGGCGCCGGTACCACGCTGCCGTCCACCGTCACGAGGTCGGCGAGCAGCCACCCGCCGAACGTTCGCTGATCGGCGAAACTCAGTACGGTCCCGTCGTCGAGGAGCGCCGAGATCCGGACGTGGTCGGCGCGCGGAACCTCCCCCAGCAACATCTGACCGCTCATCCCCAGGTGCACGACCAGTGCGGCGTCGGGGTCTGTGCTCTTCTCCAGCAGCAGCCACAGATACTTGCCGCGGCGATCGGTGCCGGTGATCTTCGCATCCAGCAGCCGAGCGGTCAGGTCGCCCGCCCCGGCCTCGTGCCGGCGCACCGCGCGGGGGTGGTGGACCCGGACGGCGGTGATCGTCTTGCCCACCACGTGAGCCTGCAAACCGCGCCGTACCACCTCGACTTCGGGTAGTTCTGGCATCGATAACCGTCAGGGCTTCCCCGCGGGATCGAGCACGTGCGCTGCCTCGAGTGCCTTGTAGGCGGCCGACGC
Organism: Mycobacterium sp. NGS22; assembly: GCF_059813095.1. Taxonomy (NCBI): domain Bacteria; kingdom Bacillati; phylum Actinomycetota; class Actinomycetes; order Mycobacteriales; family Mycobacteriaceae; genus Mycobacterium; species Mycobacterium sp. NGS22. The sequence goes on along the minus strand of NZ_JCALDY010000003.1, from coordinate 122,860 downwards.
CGCCTTCTGCTCGGCTTCTTTTTTCGAACGCCCCACACCAGACCCGTATTGGGTCTCCATCACGACCACCACCGCCGTGAATTCCTTGTCGTGATCCGGCCCGGTCGAGGTCACCTGGTACGTCGGGGTGCCGAGGGCACACGATGCGGTGAGTTCCTGCAGGCTGGTCTTCCAGTCCAGCCCGGCACCCAGCGTCGGCGCGGTATCCAGCAGCGGGCCGAACAGTCGCAGGATCACCTCGCGGGCCACGCTGATGCCGTGTTGCAGGTAGATCGCACCGAGCAACGATTCCATGCCGTCGGCCAGGATGCTGGACTTGTCCGCGCCGCCGGTGTTGGCCTCACCGCGCCCCAGCATCACATGCACGCCCAGGCCGCCGTCGGGCAGATGGCGCGCGACGTCCGCCAACGCCTGGGTGTTGACGATGCTGGCCCGCAACTTGGCCAGATCGCCTTCGGAACGGTCGGGGTGGCGGTGATAGAGCTCGTCGGTGATGGTCAGTCCCAGCACCGCGTCGCCGAGGAACTCCAACCGCTCGTTGGTGGGCAGGCCGCCGTTCTCGTAGGCGTAGCTGCGGTGCGTCAACGCCAACGACAGCAGGTCTTCGGGCAGGTCGACGCCGAGCGCATCGAGCAGAGTCTGCCGCGACGGGGTCACCGCTCGTCTCCGTCCCGGGGCGGGAACATGCCCGCCAGCTTGGCCCAACGTGGGTCGATCTGGTCGTGCGAGTGGTCGGGTTCGGCGGCCAGCGAGACACCGCACTGCGGGCACAGGCCCGGGCAGTCGGGTGAGCAGACCGGCGCGAACGGCAGTTCCAGGCCGACGGCGTCGACGATGGGTTGCTCGAGGTTGATCGTCTCGGCGACGACGTGGCCGACCTCGTCCTCCTCCGTGGTCGCCTCGGTCGCACTGTCCGGGTAGGCGAACAGCTCGGTCAGCGTCACGCGTACGCGACCCTGGATCGGCGACAGACAACGCGAGCATTCTCCGCTGGTCGGCGCGGATACAGTGCCGGTCACCAGCACGCCTTCGTAGACCGACTCCAGCCGCAGGTCCAGGTCCAGGGGTGCGCCCGGCTGGATGGCGATCAGGTCCAGGCCGATGCGTGACGGGCTGTCCACGGTCTGATGCACCGCGAACATCACCCCGGGCCGGCGGCCCAGGCGGGCGATGTCCATCGTCAACGGCGTGGTGGCGGGTCGCTGCGCCGTCTGGCTGTGCTGCTTTGCCACAAGGAAATCCTACGGCGCGCGGCCGGCAGGTCCACGGCCAGTTCGCCGGGGGAAACGCCTAACGCGTCACGTAGTCGTGCGTACCGGCCGCGGTCCGCAGCTGGTGGCGGCCCCGGCCGACCGACCGCAGGGTGCCGTTCAGGAACTCTTCGAACTCGGCGAGTTTGTTGTCGACGTAGATGTCGCACTCGCCGCGCAACCGGTCGGCCTCGGCGTGCGCGGTGTCGATCAGACGGGTGGATTCGGCGTGCGCGGCCTGCACCACCTCGTTCTGCGACACCAGGCGCTGCTGCTCCTTGATGCCCTCTTGCACGGCCTTTTCGTAGGAGATGTTGCCGTTCTCGATCAGCCGGTCGCATTCGGACTTGGCGCGGCTGATGCTGGCGTCGTACTCGCGCTTGGCCGATGCGGCGATCCGCATGGCTTCCTCGCGGGCCTCACCGACCATCCGCTCGCTGTGCTGACGGGCTTCGCTGACCATCCGGTCAGCCTGAGCCTTGGCATCGGAGAGCAGGCGGTCGGCCTCCGCGCGGGCGTGGTTGATCATCGACTCCGACTCGGTGGTCGCCGATGACACCATCGAGTCGGCGTGGGTCTTCGCGTCGTGCAGCATCGAGTCGCGCGCGTCCAGCACGTCCTGTGCATCGTCCAGTTCGCCGGGGATGGCGTCCTTGATGTCGTCGATCAGTTCCAGCACATCGCCGCGCGGCACGACGCAGCCCGCGGTCATGGGCACGCCACGGGCTTCTTCGACGATCGCGCTCAGTTCGTCCAACGCTTCAAAGACTCGGTACACGGCCATACCCTCCTGGCGTCTCGCCACAATTCCTGATTGTTACCAGTGTGCCTGGTGTTACCTATGTGACGTCGGTGGTGACGTCGGTGTGTCGGGGTGAATTTGTCGTCGTACATCCCTGGTTTGCCACCAGACTATCGCCGCGAGCGGCGCCCGGTCAGCCGTGCAGGAGACGCGGCTCGCGTCGTGGCCGCCCCGATCGTGGTGCGCTTTGCCCGCGCTCGTCCGGGATTTCTTTGGCATCGCTGGTGGGGTTGACAACCTAGATACCCTTGGGGGGTATATCGACGGGAGGCCGGAGATGGATCGAGCGGTAAATGCACTGGGTCACGCGTTGGCGCTGACGGGGTCCATGACATGGGAAATCCTCTGGGCGCTGATTCTGGGTTTCGCCTTGTCGGCCGTGGTGCAGGCCGTGGTGCGCCGGACAACCATCGTCGCGCTGTTGGGGGACGACCGGCCGCGCACGCTGGCCGTCGCGACGGGCTTGGGTGCGGCGTCATCGTCGTGCTCCTATGCCGCGGTGGCGCTGGCCCGGTCACTGTTTCGCAAGGGTGCCAACTTCACCGCAGCTATGGCGTTCGAGATCGGCTCCACCAACCTGGTCGTGGAGCTGGGCATCATTCTGGCCCTGTTGATGGGCTGGCAATTCACCGCCGCGGAATTCGTCGGCGGGCCGCTGATGATCATCGTGCTGGCACTGCTGTTCCGGTTCTTCGTCCGCGAACGACTCATCGATGCCGCGCGTGAGCAGGCCGAGAAAGGCATCGCCGGTTCGATGGAAGGCCATGCCGCGATGGACATGTCGATCCAGGGCGACGGGTCGTTTTGGCGGCGACTGTTCTCCGGACCGGGGCTCACCTCGGTCTCGCACGTCTTCGTGATGGAGTGGCTGGCGATTCTGCGTGACCTGATCCTGGGCCTGTTGATAGCGGGCGCGATTGCCGCATGGGTTCCCGAAACCTTCTGGCAGAACTTCTTTTTCGCTGACAACCCGACATTGTCGGCGGTGTGGGGGCCTGTCGTCGGGCCTGTCGTGGCGATCGTGTCGTTCGTCTGCTCTATAGGAAACGTGCCGTTGGCCGCTGTGCTGTGGAACGGCGGCATCAGCTTCGGCGGGGTCATTGCGTTCATCTTCGCCGACCTGCTGATCCTGCCGATCCTGAACATCTATCGGAAGTACTACGGCACCAAGATGATGCTGACGCTGCTGGCCACGTTCTACGCCGCGATGGTCGTGGCCGGCTATCTGGTCGAATTGATCTTCGGCACCGCAGGTCTCATCCCGGATCAACGCAATGCGATGGTGATGTCGGGCGGGATCTCCTGGAACTACACGACATGGTTGAACATCGTCTTCTTGCTTGTTGCGGCGGTATTGGTCGCTCGGTTCTTTGTCACGGGCGGAATGCCGATGCTGCGCATGATGAATGGTTCACCGGACGCCGAGCACGCGCACGGTGAGCACGCGCATGGTGAGCACGCGCACGGTGGGCACGCGCACGGTGAGCACGGGCATGGCGGGCACGGGCACGGGCACGCGCATGGCGGGCACGGGTGCCACTGACGGGACACCGCGTACCGCACTGGCGAACTTGGCTGCGTTGAGAGTCCGCAGCGGCATCTCGGCGACGGAATCGGCTATGGCTCAGCCCGTTTGGGCTGGAAGGGCGTGTACCACCACCAGTCGGCGCGTTCGCCGAGTGGACCGCGACACGGTGGGACGTCCGGCGGAGGCTGGGTGGGCGGTCGGGCCAGCGATCCCGGGGGCAGGGTCTGGCCGTCGCTGTCGGTGACGGTCAGGTTGTCCGCGGTTCCGGTGATGGTGATCGCCCCGCGGTGGTGCAGCCGATGGTGATACGGGCAGACCAGCACCAGGTTGTGCAGTTCGGTAGGACCGCCGTGTTCCCAGTGCCGGATGTGATGGGCATGCAGACCCCGCGTCGCGCCACAGCCGGGCACGGCACACGTCGGGTGGCGGTGCTCCAACGCGCGGCGCAGCCGCCGACTGATCGTGCGGGTACTGCGGCCAGCACCGAGGGGCTCGCCGTCGCGTTCGAACCACACCTCGCACGTGGCATCACAGGTCAGGTACCGGCGGTCAGCGTCGCTGAGCAGCGGACCCAGATGCAGCGCACCCACCTGCTGTTCCACGTCGAGGTGGGCGATCACCGTGGTGTGCTGGCCATGGGGGCGGCGGGCCGCTTCGGTGTCCCAGCCGGCCTCCACCAACCGCATGAATGCCTCGCCAAGCGCCGGCAACGGAGGCCGCACCTCGGGGTCATCGTCGGCATGATCGCGCGTCCATTCCGCGATCAGCGCTTCCCGATGCGAGGCCAACGCCGCCTCGAACTTGGCAGCATCCAGCCGCGGGAGTCTGATCCGCCAGCACGTGAACTGCTCATCGGAGGTCTTGGTAACCGAAGGCCGCGGTTCCAGGTCGGGTCCGGGATCTGGTTCGGGGTCCGGGCGAGGTTCGAGCTTGACCGCGGTGCGCAACTCGTTGACCGTGGCGACCCGGGCCAGCTGCTCATAATGCTTATCCGAGCCCGCCCCGGCACGCGCGGCGATGACCCCGACCTGATCCAGCGACAACCGGCCCTTGCGCAAGCTGCGGGCACAGCGCGGGAACTCCTTGAGCCGCCCGGCGACCGTAGTCATCGTCTGCGCCGTCGCCGGAGACACTCCCAGCTTCCAGGCCACCAACGCCGAAATCGACCGGCACCCGGTATTGCCCCACAACTGATCACCATCAAGCTCAGCGATGATCTCCACCAGCTGCCCATCAATGGCGTTACGCTGACCGGCCAACTCCGCGAGCTTCTCAAACAACACGTCAATCCGCTTGACCTGGCTCACCGGCTCAGCAGACAAAGCGCTCGAAGACATGTCCTCATCATCGCAGGGGCCACCGACAAGTCCCGGCTGCCGAATCGCCGATGGACCGCGCCGTAGCTCCCTACCCGGCCATTTCCGGCGGTATCGTGGCCTGCGGAATTCCGAGGCGAAAGGGGCCGCGGGTGTCGACGCCGAACGTGCCGGGCAGCTTTCCGCAGCGACCGACCGGTCCCCCACCTCCCGCCGACATCGGCCGTCTGCTCCTGCGGTGCCACGACCGGCCCGGAATCATCGCCGCGGTCAGCACCTTCCTGGCTGGAGCCGGCGCCAACATCATTTCCCTCGATCAGCATTCCACCGCCCCCGAAGACGGAACCTTCCTGCAGCGCGCGATCTTTCACCTACCCGGTCTTACCGCGGCGATCGACGGACTCGAACAGGAATTCGCCAGTACCGTGGCCGAGAAATTCGGCATCGACTACCGCTTCACCGAAGCCGCCAAACCCAAACGCGTCGCCATCATGGCGTCCAGGCAAGACCACTGCCTACTGGATCTGTTGTGGCGCAACCGCCGTGGCGAGCTTCAAATGTCCATCGCGATGGTCATCGCCAACCATCCCGATCTGGCCGAGCGTGTCCGCCCGTTCGGGGTGCCGTTCGTCCACATTCCCGCTACCCGCGACAACCGCGCCGAAGCCGAGCAGCGTCAGCTCCAATTGCTCAGTGGGAACGCGGATCTGGTTGTGCTGGCGCGTTATATGCAGATCCTCACTCCGGAATTCCTCGCCGCGGTCGGGTGTCCGTTGATCAACATTCATCATTCGTTCCTGCCGGCGTTCATCGGCGCGGCGCCTTACAAGCGTGCTCGGGAACGTGGTGTCAAACTGGTCGGGGCGACCGCGCATTACGTCACCGAAGTGCTCGACGAGGGACCGATCATCGAACAAGATGTGGTGCGCGTCAGGCACACTGACACCGTCGACGACCTGGTGCGCGTCGGCGCCGACGTCGAACGGGCCGTGTTGTCCCGCGCGGTCCTGTGGCACTGCCAGGACCGGGTGATCGTGCACGACAACCAGACCATCGTCTTCTGAAACGACGAAACCTACTCGGCCGTGGCAACGTCCATGATCGAGTCGCCGAATCGGGCGCGAAGCGCCCCCCACACATCGGCATACTGTCCCGGCGACTTGCGATACGCGGCATGGCGTTTGACGAACTGGCGCGCCACTGGTGACACGAGCCGCGTCGGGTGCCGCCGCCAGCCGGCCCGCTGCCGGATCTCGGCCAACATCTCGGGCCACGAATACCGTTGGAATTTCAGCACTTCTTGGGCGCGGGTCACGTCCATCCAGTCGTTGAGATACCAACCGTCGTCGTTATCCGGGTCTCCGGGTCGCCCCGCCGGCATCGCGCCCGGCATGCCGGCCGCCGCTGCCATCTTCGGCCCGATCTCGGCCTGCAGCAGCCGGTGCGATTCGTCACCGGCGACCAGCAGCACCTCACGGACCACGTCAGCGTGCGCGGACGCAGCGAATGCCGTTGCGACATCACGGGTGTCGATGCAATGCACGCGTCCGTCGCTGGGCATCGCGCTGCCGAAGAACAGTGCGTCAGGGGTGAATGGCATGGCCTTGAGGTCGACGCTGAGCACGCCACCGAGTCGCAACACCACCCAGTCCAGAGCCGACGACCGCACGATTTGCTCGGCCTCGAGTTTCTGGCTCCCGTACACCTCGCATGGGCGTAGCGGTGTATCCAGCTCAATCACGTCGTGGCGGTAAGGGTTTCGTGCGCCATAGACCGAGCAGCTCGAGGCATGCAGGAAGCGCGGCGGATTGGGTAGCTCTTCGGCGGCACGTACCAGCGCTGCCGTCGCGTCGACATTCACTCGCCGGGCCAGTTTGGGATCGTAGTAGATCAACGGCGGGATCACCCCGGCCAGGTGCACGATGACATCGGGCGCCACCTCTGACACCACTTGCCGTACCTGCTCCGCGTCGCGCAGATCGACCGGCCGGGTCTGGACACCTGCCGGCACCGTGCCCGCCGTACGGTTCACCGTGGCAACCACCCGCCACCCGTCCGCTGCGAACCGCTTGACAGTGTCGACACCGACCAGACCGAAGGTGCCGGTGATCAGCACGGTCTCTGACATGGATGTCCCCGATCCCGTCAACGTCGTTGTCCTGAGAGGACCGTAGCCCACTCAAGAGAGTGAGTGCCATGTTTCGGCCCGAGGGCTTGTCAGACCCGAGTGTCAAGATCAAGGCATGCAGTACTACGACATCATCGGCGACATTCACGGTTGCGCTTCCGCGCTCGAGAAACTGCTCGCCGAGCTGGGTTACGCGCGTGCGGATGTGACCGGCGCATACCGCCATCCCACCCGTCAGACCGTCTTCGTCGGCAATCTGGTCGACCGCGGACCCGACCAACTCCGCGTCCTCGAGGTGGTCAAACGCATGGTCGACGCGGGCAGTGCGCAGATCGTCATGGGCAACCACGAATTCAATGCGATCTCCTACGCGACCAGGAACCCGGAGCACGAGGGACGTCACTTGCGTCGGCGCACCAAGAACAACCAGCACCAGCACAGCGCGTTCCTGAAGCAGCTCACGCTCAGGCAGCGGCGTCGCTACATCGAGTGGTTCAAAACGCTGCCGCTATGGCTCGACCTGGGCGGCATTCGAGTCGTGCATGCGTGCTGGCACGAAGAATCGATGAAATACGTTGAGGCCGAACTGGGTTCGAACCGTTTCAGCTCGCTGGACCAGTTCGCCAGGGCGTCGACGAAGGGCGACCGGTTGTATACCACGGTCGAAGTTCTGCTCAAGGGACCGGAAATCAGCCTGACTGATCATGGCCAGTTGCCCTACCGGGACAAGGACGGCCGGCTACGCGGCAATGCCAGGATCCGATGGTGGGACGACGAGGCGACGACTCTGAGCAAGATCGCGGAGATCGGCGACAACTTCACCACCGAGGACGGTCGGCCCTACCCGCCGTTGCCCGACATCGAGGTGCCGGCCGACGATCGTTCCTTCGTCTACACCGGTTCGGTGCCGGTGTTCTACGGCCACTACTGGCGTGCGGATGACCCACAGCCGCAACGTGATTGGAGCGACCGTTGCGCGTGCGTGGACTTCAGCGCGGTGAAGGGCGGCAAACTAACCGCCTACCGCTGGCGGGGTGAGACCTCGATCGACCCCGATCACTACGTGCAGGTCGCGGCATGACGACCGCTACGCGTTCTTCTCGGCGATCCGTTCGCGCAGCCGACGGTTCACCGGTTCGGGCAGCAGTTCGGTCACATCACCGCCGAGCAGCGCGACCTCTTTGGCCAGCGACGACGACACGAACGAATACCGTGGCGACGTCGCCACGAAAAATGTGTCGACGCCGGCGACGTGTTTGTTCATCTGCGCCATCTGCAGCTCGTATTCGAAGTCGGTCCCGGTGCGCAGGCCTTTGACGATGGCATTCATCCCGCAGGCTCGGACGAAGTCGACCACCAGCCCTTTTCCGGCGGCGGCCCGCAGGTTGGGTAGATGGCTGGTCGACTCCTCGATCATCGCGATCCGCTCGTCGAGGTCGAACATCCCCTTCTTGGCCGGGTTGACCAGGATCGCCACGACGACCTCGTCGAATTGGGCCGCGGCGCGTTCGAAGACGTCGATGTGGCCTAATGTGACCGGGTCGAAGGACCCGGGACATACCGCGCCGCTCATGTCGAAAGACGCTACACGGTGCCTCAGATTCGTTCGGCGAGCTCCAAACGGGTGTCGCCGTAAACCCGTTCGGGCCAGACCGACCAGCCGTCGGGCCAGGACAAGCGCGTGCTGCCGACACCGCGCTCCACCACCGCAACGGTCCCGTCCCGTGTCCAGCCGTGCGCGGTCAGCGCGACCAGGACCGCATCGATCTCGTCGGTGCCCAGGTCGTAGGGCGGGTCGGACAGCACCAGGTCGACTGCAGCCGAAGGGCCGCCGGTCAGCACAGCCGTCACCGCGCCCCGGCGCACCGCGGCTCCGGGCAGTCCCACGGTGTCGATGTTGCGGGCGATCACCGCCGCGGTGCGCTGGTCGGACTCGACGAACAGCGCGGATGCCGCGCCCCGTGACAGCGCTTCCAGGCCGAGTGCCCCCGAACCGGCATAAAGATCCAGTACCGCCAGACCCGAGAAGTCGATGCGGGCCGCCAAGATGTTGAACAGCGACTCGCGCACCCGGTCGGTGGTGGGCCTGGTCCCCCGCGGCGGCACCGCAAGGCGCCGGCCTCCGGCCACGCCGCCGATGATGCGGGTCAGTTCAGCACCACCAGCAGGTCACCGCCCTCCACCTGAGCGGTGTCGGACACCGCCACCCGCTCCACGGTGCCGTCGGCGGGCGCGGTGATGGGTGCCTCCATCTTCATGGCCTCGATGGTGGCGACGGTCTGGCCCGCGGTCACCTGCTCGCCCTCGGAGACGGCCACCGTCACCACGCCGGCGAACGGCGCCGCGATGTGGCCGGTGTTGCCGCGGTCGGCTTTCTCGGCGGCCGGCACCGCGCTGGCGATGCTGCGATCGCGCACCAGCACCGGGCGCAACTGTCCGTTGATGATGAACATGACGGTCCGCATGCCGCGCTCGTCGGGTTCGGAGATGGCCTCCAGCCCGATCAGCAGTTCGACGCCGCGCTCGAGCTTCACCCGATGCTCTTCGCCTTGGCGCAGGCCGTAGAAGAACTGGTTGGCCGACAACTGCGACGTGTCGCCGTAGGCCTCCCGATGGTCCTCGAATTCCCTTGTGGGGCCGGGAAACAACAGCCGATTCAGGGCTGCCTGACGTTTCGGCCCCGCCGCGGACAGCGCGTCCTCGTCGTCGGCGGTCAGTTGCGGCGCCGGTTTGCCCGGTGCGCGGCCGTCCAGCGCCGCCGAGCGAAGCGGCTCGGGCCACCCGCCGGCCGGCTCACCCAGCTCCCCGCGCAGGAAACCCAGCACCGAGTCCGGGATATCCAATCGAGCTGGTTCGGAAGCGAACTCGTCCGCGCTCAGCCCCGAACCGACCAGCGCCAAGGCAAGATCACCGACCACCTTCGACGACGGGGTCACCTTGATCAACCGGCCCAGCACGCGGTCGGCACCGGCGTAGGCGGCTTCGATTTCCTCGAACCGGTCCCCCAAACCCAGCGCGATCGCCTGCTGGCGCAGGTTCGACAACTGGCCACCCGGGATCTCGTGGTCATACACCCGTCCGGTCGGGCCCGGTAGCCCAGACTCGAACGGCGCGTACACCTTTCGCAGCGCCTCCCAGTACGGCTCCAACGCGCACACCGCCGGCAGCGACAGGCCGGTGTCGTACTCGGTGTGCGCGGCGGCGGCCACGATCGAGCTCAGCGCCGGCTGGCTGGTGGTTCCCGCCATCGGCGCGGCCGCCCCGTCTACCGCGTCGGCGCCCGCCTGCCACGCCGCCACATAGCTGCCCAACTGCCCCCCGGGCGTGTCGTGCGTGTGCACGTGAATGGGCAGGTCGAAACGGCTGCGCAACGCACTCACCAGGGTGTGCGCGGCCGGCGCCCGCAGCAGGCCGGCCATGTCCTTGATGCCCAGCACGTGCGCGCCGGCCTCCACGATCGACTCGGCCAGGCGAAGGTAGTAGTCCAGCGTGTAGAGGTCCTCGGCCGGGTTCGACAGGTCACCGGTGTAACACATCGCGACTTCGGCTATCGCAGTACCGGTTTCGCGTACCGCGTCGATGGCCGGGCGCATCGAGTCCAGGTTGTTCAGCGCGTCGAAAATACGGAAGATGTCGATGCCGGTGGCCGTCGCCTCCTCCACGAAAGCCGACGTGACGATTTCCGGATACGGCGTGTAGCCCACGGTGTTTCGGCCCCGCAGCAGCATCTGCAGGCAGATGTTGGGAATCGCATGCCGCAGCGCGGACAACCGCTCCCACGGATCCTCTTTCAGAAACCGCAGCGCCACATCGTAGGTCGCACCACCCCAGCATTCCACCGACAGCAGCTGTGGCATCGTGCGCGCGAGATACGGTGCCACCATCAGTAATCCGCTGGTCCGCACCCGGGTGGCCAGCAGCGACTGGTGCGCATCGCGGAACGTCGTGTCGGTCACGCCGACCGCCGGGGACTCACGCAGCCAGCGCGCGAAGCCGTCCGGGCCCAGCTCCAGCAGCCGCTGCCGGGAACCATGCGCCGGCGCAGCCTCCCGGTCGATCTCGGGCAGTTTGTCCTGCGGGTACACCGTCGAGGGCCGCGCGCCGTGCGGCTGGTTGACGGTGACGTCGGCCAGGTAGGTGAGGATCTTGGTGCCGCGGTCGGCCGATACCCGCGCGGTGAGAAGTTGCGGCCGCTCGTCGATGAACGACGTCGTGACGCGACCGGCCTGAAAGTCCGGGTCGTCCAGAACCGCTTGCAGGAACGGGATATTCGTCGACACGCCGCGGATCCGGAACTCTGCCATCGCCCGGCGGGCCCGGTTCACCGCGGTCTGGAAATCACGGCCCCGACAGGTCAGCTTGACCAGCATCGAGTCGAAGTGGGCGCTGATCTCCGCCCCCAGGTTGGTGCTGCCGTCCAGTCGGATGCCGGCGCCGCCGGGTGTGCGCAACGCACTGATCCGTCCAGTGTCGGGACGGAACCCGTTGGCCGGATCCTCGGTGGTGATCCGGCACTGCAGCGCGGCACCATGGGGGCGCACCGAATCCTGCGTCAGACCCAAGTCCTGCAAAGTCTCGCCGGCCGCGATGCGCAGCTGACTGGACACCAGGTCGACGTCGGTGATCTCCTCGGTTACCGTGTGCTCCACCTGAATTCGCGGGTTCATCTCGATGAAGACGTACTCGCCGCTCTCGTCCAACAGGAATTCGACCGTGCCGGCGCAGCTGTAACCGATGTGGCGGGCGAAAGCGACCGCGTCGCCGCAGATCTTCTCCCGCAACTCGGCCGGCAAGTTCGGCGCCGGTGCGAGTTCGATGACCTTCTGATGGCGGCGCTGCACGCTGCAGTCGCGCTCGTAGAGGTGGATCACGTTGCCCTGGGTGTCGGCCAAGATCTGGACCTCGATGTGCCGGGGTCGCAGCACGGCCTGTTCGAGATACACCGTGGGGTCCCCGAACGCGGACTCGGCTTCCCGGCTCGCCGCCTCGATCGCCTCCGGCAACGCGGCCTTGTCACTGACCCGCCGCATACCGCGGCCACCGCCGCCGGCAACCGCCTTGACGAACAACGGAAACCGCATTTCGTCTGCGGCGGCAACCAATTCGTCGGCCGAGGCCGACGGGGACGATGACTCCAGCACGGGCAAACCCGCTTCCCGGGCCGCGGCGACGGCGCGGGATTTGTGTCCGGTCAGCTTGAGCACCTCGGCGTCGGGACCGACGAACGTGATGCCCGCCTCCGCACATGCCGCAGCCAACTCCGGGTTCTCCGACAGGAATCCGTACCCCGGGTAGACGGCGTCCGCGCCGCAGCGCCGGGCCGTCTCGACGATCTGGTCGACAGACAGGTACGCGCGCACCGGATGCCCGACTTCGCCGATTTGATAGGACTCATCGGCTTTGGTCCGGTGCAACGAATTGCGGTCCTCGTAGGAATAGACCGCGACGGTGCCGACACCCAATTCATATGCGGCGCGGAAAGCCCGGATCGCGATTTCGCCGCGATTGGCCACCAACACTTTGGAGATCACGCTCGACCTTAACTCAGAAGTGTCGACCAATAACTCCAGAAGCGCACCATGATCAGCAGGAATACCGCGGTCAACCAGAACGTCGCCAGCGACCACCGCAAACCGAACACCACTCGCAGCACCGAATTGTCGCCGATCGCCGGACGCGCCAAAATCGAGGCCACCACGACCAGCAGGGCGACGGTGATGACCCAGACCACCATGCAGTACGGACACAACGCCCCGATGCGGTACAGACTCTGAAAGATCAGCCAGTGCACGAACGCGGTACCGGCCAGCAGCCCGACCAGCAGCCCGACCCAATACCACCGCGGCAGAACCACTTTCGCCACCGTCAGCGCCCCAGTGACCAGCACGACCGTGAACCCCACGATGCCCAGCAACGGATTGGGGAACCCGAACAGCGAAGCCTGCGGCGTCACCATCACCGACCCGCACGACACGATCGGGTTGATGTTGCACGACGGCACGTACGAGGAGTTGCGCAGTAACTCGATCTTCTCAACCGTCAGCGTGACCGAGGCGAGCAAGCCCAGCACGCCGCCGATCAGCACCCACCACGCACTCAGCTGGGGTACCCACGGTCCGCGCGTCGCGGGGAGTTCCAGTTCGCCGGATTGCTCGGCGAGTTCGGCTGACACGAGATCAGGCTTTCGCGGTTGCCGCGACCTCGTCGATCCCCGGGACGTTGCCGACGATTTCCTTGATCTTGGCCACCAGCGCGGCAGGAGACGTCCATTCGTATTCGGTGCCGTTGATCTTCACGGTGGGGGTCGCGCGGATGTTGTTGGCCGCCGCGAGTCCGGTCACCTTTTCGATGTACTTGCCGCTGTTGATGCAGTCCGCCACTTTGCCGACGGCCTCTGTTTGACGGGCGATCTCGATCAATCGTGCGTTGTCGGGGAAGCTGGTGCCGGTCTCGGCGGGTTGGATATTGGGGTCGTAGAGCGCACTGTGGAACCGTTGGAAAGAAGCGATGGACTCCTCGGCGACGCAGTTGGCGGCCGCGGCGGCGCGCGAGGAATAGTGCTGGGTCCGCGGACTGTCCAAGATGGTCACCATGTTGTAGTCGGCGGCGATCGCGCCGATTTCAATGAGTTTGTTGATGGTCGATCCGAAATCACGCTCGAACTTGCCGCACGCCGGACACAGGAAATCCTCGTAGAAGCTCATCACGGCCTTGGGTTTGCCTTGGTCGGTGACCAGCTTGCTGGAGGTCACCCGGATCGCGCCCTCGCCGTTGGCAGTGGCGGCTTGCTTCTTGTGGCCGTTGGACACGATGTAGAAGACCAGGCCGACGGCGAAAAGCACGACGATCAAGGTGCCGCCGATCTGGATGAGTCGGCCGAACTTGCCGTCGCCGGACTTCAGGTCGAGTCGCGCGGGGCGCTTGCGTTTGTCGGCCACAGGATCCTCACGTTTGTTGGCTTGGCCCGCGAAGGGGCGCCTCTAGCGTACCGATTGCGATGGTCGCGACCCGCATCACGCGGCCCACCGCCGCGCTCGCGATCGCGACGTTGCGATGGTCGCGACCCGCATCACGCGGCCCTACCGCCGCGCTCGCGATCGCGACGTCCCGATGGTCGCGACCCGCATCACGACCAGGTCAGCACCGGCTCAGGTGAGCCCGCAGCGCCGAGATCAACTCCGCCGTCCCCGCGGCACTGTCCCCGCCGAGCGCGAACAGGTTCGCAAAGCCATGCGCCAGCGAACCCAGATACCGCAGGTCCACGTCGGTTCCTGCGGCCCGCAACGCCGCCGCGTAATCCTCGCCCTCGTCACGCAGCGGGTCGAAGCCGGCGACCGCGATCAGCGCCGGCGCCAGCCCGGCCAACGACGGGGCGAGCGCCGGGGAAACCCGCGGATCCGTCGCATCGATCCCCGACTTGCGCAGGTATTGCGTAGTGAACCAATCGATGTCGCGCTTGGTCAGCACGAAGCCCCGCGCGAACAGGCTCAGCGACCGGGTGTGCGCGGTGAAGTCGGTCCGCGGATAGATCAGCCACTGCAACACCGGGACCGGTCCGCCGCTATCCCGTGCCAGCTGGCTGACCACCGCCGCCAGGTTGCCACCCGCGCTGTCGCCACCGACCGCCACCCGACCCGCTGCCGCGCCGAGTTCTGCGGCGTGCTCCCAGGCCCACTGGAACGCGGCGTAGGCATCGTCGATCGCCGCGGGCGCCGGATGCTCGGGCGCCAGCCGGTAGTCGATCGACAGCACGTGAATGCCCGCGTCGCGGCAGGTCAACCGGCACAACGCGTCGTGGGTGTCCAAGTCGCCGATGGCCCAGCCGCCGCCGTGGTAGAAGACCAGCAGCGGCGCTTCCCCGGCGCCGGACCCCGGGGGACAGTAGTGCCGCGCCGCGATCGGACCTGCCGGACCCGGCAGCGAGATCTCCTCCACGTCCACATGGATCTGCGGGCCGGGCATGACTTGCATGTTTTCCCGCATGGCGGCTCGGGACGTGGCGGCGTCGTCGTCGATCACCAAACCGTCGATGCCCACGGCGCGCAACCCGGTGAGCATCAATTGCAGGGTGGGATCGAGGGTGTTGCCGTCGATCACGACCGACCGTCCCCGCGTGAGGAGCCGCTTGGCGCCGCTGGGAATCCACGGAATGACTTTCACACCCACGTTGGTGACCGTGCCCTGGACACGGGCCGTCCACCCGGTCGACGCGCGCGCTGCCCCGAGATGGAGGTCCGGCGCGCCCGGAAGGCTTCTGGTCATCGGCCGCTCCCTAAAATCTTCGTCACGCTAAACGACGGTCGCTCGATTCCCACCGTCGGCCCCCTCCGACGTCCCCGGGGGCAACCTTACGTCGTGACCGAAATGCCTGAACCTGCGCAGACCGACCGGCCATCTGAAGTTGTGACCGGACGCGGGCCGGGCATTGATTAGCTGGCATATTCAACTCGGTAACATGATGGACCGCGAGTTGGTGTGCGTTTCCGCGACCGGCTTGGACCTGAATCCGAGAACTTTCAATTTCATAGGTAGGTGATGACGTTGGCCGGCGAGTCGGGCGCCACTTCTGTCCCCTCGATTGCCCTCAACGACGAGAACACGATGCCGGTGCTCGGCCTCGGGACCGCAGAGTTATCGGACGACGAGACCGAACGCGCGGTGTCGGCCGCTCTGGAGAGCGGCTGCCGGCTGATTGACACCGCGGCGGCGTACGGCAATGAGGCGGCGGTGGGCCGCGCGATCGCGGCTTCGGGCATTCCCCGCGCCGAACTGTTCGTCACCACCAAACTCGCCACGGCTGACCAGGGTTTCAAGTCGTCGCAGCAAGCCTGCCAGCGCAGCCTGGAAAATCTCGGGCTGGAATACGTCGACCTCTACCTGATCCACTGGCCGGCGGCGGCACTCGGCACCTACGTGGACTCGTTCGGCGGATTGATCCAATCCCGGGGCGAGGGCCACGCGCGCTCGGTCGGGGTGTCCAACTTCACCGCGGAGCACCTGTCGATGGTCATCGACCTGACGTTCGTCACCCCAGCGGTCAACCAGATCGAGCTGCACCCGTTGCTCAATCAGGAGCAGCTGCGCAAGACCAACGCCGAGCACGACATCGTCACCCAGTCCTACACGCCGCTGGCTCTGGGCAAGCTGAACGACAACCCGACGGTGACGTCGATCGCCGGCGAATACGGCAAGACGCCGGCGCAGGTTCTGTTGCGCTGGAACGTCCAGCTGGGCAATTCCGTCGTGTTCCGCTCAGCCAAACCCGAACACATCGCCGGCAACCTGGACGTGTTCGACTTCGAACTGGCCGCCGAGCACGTCGACGCGTTGAACGGGCTCAACGACGGCACCCGGCTGCGGCCGGATCCGGACACCTACACCGGCACCTGACCGTTCACCGGGTAGGGCAGGTGGCCGCGGCCTCCCGCAGTACGCCGGTGGATGCCTGGTCCACCGGCAGCGAATAGCCGCGCAGCACCGCGATGAACTGAATGGCGTACTGGCACGCGAACGCTTTGTTGGGTGGCATCCACTGCGACGGTGGTGAGTCCCCTTTGTCCTGGTTGGCTCTGCCCTGCACCGCCAGCAGGTTGGCCGGGTCGTTGGCGAAGCGCACCCGCTCGGCCTCCGGCCAGTCTGAGGCGCCCATGTCCCAGGCGTAGGCCAACGGGACGATGTGGTCGATCTGCACCGACTCGCCGACCTTGGCGCCTCGCTGGAACGCGATGACGGAGCTGGTGTACGGGTCGTGCAAGGTGCCGGTGGCTACCGCGTCGGGACACCGTTTGATGGAGACATGCGTGACGTCGACCAGGTCGCGGTTGAGGATGTCGTTGCGGGTGTCGCAGCCGTTGTGGCCCAGCGGGGCGTCGTTGTCGTCGTCCCAGGCGTCGCCGAAAGCCGCCCGCCGGTAGTCGAACCGGTGCGCGCGTAGCGGCAGCACGAGGATTCCGGCCAGCACGTCGTCACCGGGTTGCACGGTGGGGACGTCGGCGCGCGCGGCGAATTCGTCGGCGTGCCGGGCCGACGACGATCCCAGCGTCTGGTAGGCGACCACCAGCGCCAGCACGGCGACGGCCGCCAACCAGAGCAGTGTCTTGCGAGTCATGACTTGTCCAGGTACTCGATTCGGTCGGTGTCGGTGAATCGTGCTGCCAGCACGGACAATCCGGGGTTGCCCGGATCGGCGCCATACGCTGACTCACAGAATTCCCGGGCGGCCTCGATGTACTCCAGGTGGTCGGCCAGCGAGAGCAGTCGCAACGTGAAGGCCCGGCCGGACTGATTGCGGCCCAACACATCTCCTTCCTTGCGTTCCTTGAGGTCCAGGTCGGCCAGCGCGAATCCGTCGACGGTCGCGGCGACGGCATTCAGCCGGGTACCGGCCGGTGAAACCGGTGAGGTCCAGCTGGCCAACAAACACAGGCTCGGGTGCCGGCCGCGACCGATCCGGCCCCGCAGTTGGTGCAGTTGGCTGATACCGAACCGATCGGCATCCATCACCAGCATCACGGTGGCGTTGGGAACATCGACACCGACTTCGATGACGGTGGTGCACACCAGCACGTCGATCTGGCCGGCGCGGAAAGCGGCCATCACAGCGTCCTTTTCGTCGGCCGACAGTCGACCGTGCATGAGTCCCAGCCGCACGCCGGCCAATTCCTGCGCGCGCAGCCTGCCGAACAAGCCGACGGCGGTCACCGACGGGCGCTTGCCGTCTTCCGTCGTGTCCGACTCTTCTTCGTCGATCCGCGGCGCCACCACATACGCCTGGCGACCGGCGGCAACCTCTTCCCTGATGCGCTGCCAGGCGCGCTCGAGCCAGCGCGGATTCTCCCCGACGAATATCACATTGGAGGTGATCGGCTGACGCCCGCGCGGCAGTTCGCGCAACGTAGACGTCTCCAGGTCGCCGTAATACGTCAGGGCAACCGTACGGGGTATCGGCGTCGCGGTCATCACCAACAGATGCGGAGTGATACCGGCAGGAGCCTTGGAGCGCAACCGATCTCGTTGCTCGACGCCGAACCGGTGCTGCTCGTCGACCACCACCATGCCCAGCTTGTGGAACTCCACCGCGTCCTGCAGCAGCGCGTGGGTGCCGATGACGATGCCGGCCTGCCCACCGGCGACCTCGGCCCGAACCTGCTTCTTTCGCGCGGCGCTCATCGATCCGGTGAGCAGCGTCACGCGGGTGGCATCGTCGGCACCACCGAGTTGGCCTCCCATCGCCAGCGGACCGAGGACCTCGGTCATGGACCGAAGATGTTGCGCGGCAAGGACTTCGGTAGGTGCCAGCAAGGCGCACTGGTAGCCCGCGTCGACCATCTGCAGCATCGCCAGCACCGAAACGATCGTCTTGCCCGACCCGACTTCGCCCTGCAGCAAGCGGTTGAGCGGTCTGGTGAGTGCCAGTTCGTCGGACAACACCGCAAGCACCTCGCGCTGCCCGGCCGTGAGTTCGAACGGCAAGCGCTGCAACAGTTCTGCCGCCAGACCGTCGGGCCGGCGGGGAGCCGCGGGGCCCGATTGGGACAACGCGCCGTGCCGGCGACCGACCAGTGCCCACTGCAGGCCGACCGCCTCGTCGAAAGTGAGGCGATCACGAGCCCGGTCCCGCTCGGATCTGCTTTCGGGCAGGTGGATGGCGCGCAACGCGTCGTCTTCGCCGATCAGCCCGAGCTTCGCACGCAGCTCCGGGGGCAACGGATCATCCACCGGGTCAAGCTGATCCAGCACCTGCTGCACGCAGCGATAGATTTCCCAGGTCTGGGCCTTGGTGCTGGCGGGATAGATCGGATAGAACGGCCGCTCGAACGCCGACACGGCCAATTCACCGCTGTCCGTCTTCGACGCATCGGCGATGTTGCGCAGCGAATCGGTACCGCGGTTCCTGCCGTCCGAGGAGTCCATCAGAAGAAACGCGGGATGGGTGAGCTGCATAGCCCCTTTGAAGTATCCGACCTCTCCGGACAGCATGACCTTGGTGTTCACGGTCAGGTCCTTCATCAGGAAGTCGGCGTTGAAGAAGGTGGCGGTCACCCTGCCGCGGCCTGTCCCGACCGTGACGCGCAACCATTTCCGCGGCCTCTTGCCGGGCTTCTGCTGCCGCATCTGTCCGGACCTCGTATCGGTGATGACGTCGACGATCGTGATGTGCTCGCCCGGTTCGGGGCGCTGGTCGTCGGCGCTGAGCCGGGATGCGCCTTCGACGTAGCTGCGCGGATAGTGGCGAAGCAGCTCGTCGACAGTCAGGAGCCCCAGGCTCTCCTCCAGCGGGGCGGCGGACTTGCCGCCAAGCACAAAGAGCAGCCGATCGCTCAGCGTCGCCACGCCTACTCCACCCCGATCAGCAGCACGTCACCGCGGTGACCGGTGCGGTAGACCACCAGTTCGCTGCCGGGGTGATGGTCGTGCATGTGACTGTCCAGCGCGGCCTGGATGTCCGCAGCGACTCCGTTGTCCAGGTCGTCCAGGTCGGCACCCATCAGCACGGTGACCAGGTCGCCACCGGAGGCCATCAGCAGGTCGAGCAGGCCGATCGCGGCGGCGGGCACGTCGGCGGCGACGATCAGCACCTCGTCGCCCGCGATGCCCAGGCCGTCGCCCGGTTTGCAGGTGCCAGCCCAGGTTAACGCGTTCTCGGTGGCGACGCGCACCGATCCGTGCCGGGCGGCGCCGGCTGCGCGGGCCATGGTGTAGCCGTCGTCGACGGCCTGTCGGCCGGTGTCGTGCACGGCCAGCGCGGCCAGTCCCTGCACCATCGACCCGGTCGGGACCGGCACCACGTCGACACCCCACCCGATGGCCGCGGTACAACCGGCCACCAGTTCCTCGGCGGCCACATATCCGTTAGGCAGCACCATCACCTGGGCTGCGCCGCTGTCCACCACGGCGCGAACCAGTTGGTGGGCGCTGATGCCGCCGGAGTCGTCTGGTTCCGGTCGCAGTACGCAAGCCCCCTCCCCGGCGAACAACTCCTCGGCACCGTCGCCGTCCACGACAGCGAGCACCGCCCGTTCCCGGGTCCAACTTCCCGCGGGCAGTCCGGTGGCGCCGGAACTCAGCGCCGACACCACGATGCGGCTCAACTGTCCGGCCGCCAAACCCGCCTCCACGGCCGCGCCGGCGTCATCGGTGTGGACGTGCACGGAGTAGCTCTGCGAGGCCGCGGCCGCGATCGCCACCGAGTCACCCAGCTCCTCGAGTCGTTGTCGCAGCGTGTCGGCCGCTGCCGCATCGCAGTCGGCCAGCAGGTACATCACCTCGAACTGCGGAGCCCGGCCCCGGGTCACGGTGTCCGCGGTCGGTGGTCGCGGCGCGGGCTCGTAGACGGACCTCGCCGGGGTCTCGCCGGTGATCGTCGACCGCAGCGAATCGAGCATGACCAGCAGGCCGCGCCCCCCGGCGTCCACCACCCCGGCGTCGGCGAGCACGTCGAGCTGCTCGGTCGTCTTCTCCAGCGCGACCACCGCGGCGTCACCGGCCGCGACGATCGCCGCGTCCAGCGTCTGACCGGCGGCGGCGCTCTGGTCGACGGCGGCGGCGGCGGCGCGCAACACCGACACGATGGTCCCGGGCACCTCGTCTCCACCCATCGAGGTCACAACCAATTCGACGCCACGCCACAGCGCGGCCGCGAAGGTCGCGGTGTCGATCACCGCCAGCTCCCCGCCGGAATCGGCGGCGGCGGTCGCGGTTGCGTCGGCGATGCCACGCAGGATCTGGGACAGGATCACCCCGGAGTTGCCCCGGGCGCCGTGCAGTGCACCGGCTGACAGCGCGGACGCCAACCGAACGACGTCATCGTTGCCCCGCCCGACTTCGGCATCCGCCTCGGCCAGCGCCGAACGCATCGTGAAAAGCATGTTCGCGCCGGTGTCGGAGTCGGCGACCGGGAACACGTTGAGCCGGTTGATCTCGTCGATGTGGGTGATTAGGTCGCTGACCACGGTGTGCGCCCAGTCGCGCAGGGCTACACCGTCCAGTACCCGACCTGACTCGCCCAACTCGACCCCCACCTCCTTTGTGCACTGACGAGGCCCCCGATCGCGCCAGCGTAGCCCCGGACCGCCGGGACGTGAGCCAGCCAAGAGCCTAGTCAGAGACGCCGACAGTACTGGTCAAGACGAGTCCGAGCGCCGTGCGTTTTGGCGGTTGCCGACCACAGTCGGTATTGTGGGACGGCCTGGGTGAACCCGGGCTATTCCGGCTCAGGCCGGCTGACCCGACAGCGGGTCGCCGGGCCCGGCAACAGACTTGAGGAGTTTGAACCATGGCCGCTGTGTGCGATATCTGCGGGAAAGGCCCCGGCTTCGGTAAGTCGGTGTCGCACTCCCACCGCCGCACCAGTCGCCGGTGGAACCCCAACGTCCAGACCGTGCACGCCGTGACGCGCCCCGGTGGCAACAAGCAGCGCCTCAACGTGTGCACCTCGTGCATCAAGGCCGGCAAGGTCACCCGCGGCTAGGTTCGCCGTCTTCCTCGACGACCGCTTTGATCCGCTGCAGGGTCGTGGTCATGTCCCGGATGTTGCGCCGGCGGCGCGGCTCGCCGAGCAACCGGAACAGGCGCGGCACCCTGCTGTCGTCGAAACCGATCCAGAACGATTCGGTGACGTCGGTTCCGCGCGCCGTCGGGGCGAACGCGTAATGCCAGTTGTTGACGGCCCGGCCGCCGACGAGCACTTCGAAGCCGAACTCGCGCCCCGGTTCGCAAGCGGTCACCCGGCACGTCGTCCAGTACACCGGGCCGATCTCGTTGCGCTTGACGTGCCCGCGGAACCGCGCGCCCAGCGCCGGGCCCGTCGCTCCGTCCAGCCATTCGGCGTCGAACGTCTCCGGTGAGAACCTGCCCGTATTGCGGACGTCGGCGACGAGATCCCAGATCTTTGCCGCCGGCGCGGCCATGTGTACTGTCACCGATTCGCGCACAGGGCGCAGCCTAGCCAACCGGTACGGCGGGCTCACTGCGGACGGTGGCGGCGGAGGCGGTTCGGCGCGCCAGATTCCGCGCCGGCCACCAGAACCACCGACCCAGCAGCGCCACCAGCGACGGCACCACGAACGCCCGTACCACCAGAGTGTCGATCAACAACCCGACGGCGACGGTGGTGCCGACCTGGGCGATGCTGAGCACGCTGCTGGCCAGCAGCGCCAGCATGGTGATCCCGAAGACGATGCCCGCGGTGGTGACGACGCCGCCGGTACCGCCGAACGCGCGGATGATGCCGGTGCCGAGTCCCGCGCGTGCTTCGGATTTGATGCGCAGCGCCAGTAGCAGGTTGTAGTCGGCTCCCACCGCGATCAACGCGATGAACGCGATCGGCGCGACGGCCCAGTGCAGCGGTTGGTGCAGCAGATGCTGCCAGATCAGGACGCTGGCACCCAGCGCGGATGCGTAGGAGGCGACGACGGTTCCGACGACCACCAATCCGGCCACCGGACTGCGCAGCATGACCGTGACGATCAGGAAGATCAGCGCCAGCGCCGCTCCCACCAGCAGCATGGTGTCGCGGCCGACCGAGCGTTGCAGATCGGCCGTAGCCGGTCCGACGCCGGCCAGCTGGACGCCGGTCGGGGTCAGGGTCCCTTCCTTGGTGGCCTCCGTCACGGCGGCGCGCACCTGCTCGGCTCGCGCGGCGCCGGCGGCGCCCCACTCGTCGCCGTCGCCGTACACCAGCAGCAGGGTGGCGCGGCCATCGGCCGAAATCAGGTTGTTCAGCACCTCGCGGTAGCGCGGGTCGGACAGCGCCCGCTGCGGCAGGTAGAAACCCGACGCCGCGCTGCCCTGGAACGAGGTGTCGATCTCGGCGAGGTAATCGGTCAGTTGGCGCAGCTGCGGCCCCAGCGAGTCCCGTAGGCTCAGCAACTCGCGGGTGGCCGAACGTGCCTGCGACAGTGCGTCATTCATCGCGGTCACCGATTGCGGCAGTCCGGCCAGCGCGGTGGCGGCGGTGGTCGAGCCGCGGGTCAGCTTGGCGGCGCCGTCACCGATGCGCGTCGAAGTCTGCAGCAGCGAATCCATCGGTTGCAGCACGCGGTCGACGGTCGCGCACAACGGGTTCGCCGTGCAGTCCGGGGTCCGGGCCACGAAGTCGCGCAGCGGGTCCAAGAACCCTGACACGGTCGTCACCGAGCGCTGCACCCCGTCCACACCCACCCGCATATCCGTTGCAGCCGAGGACATGTCGGCCAGTCCGGCACTACCGCCGCGCAGTCCGCTGCCCATCCGCTCCACCGCCGCCTGCGTCTGCGCCAACGCGGAGTCCAGATCGGAGACGCGGGCCAGCCGCTCGGTCAGCGAGTCGACCGCCCGGCTGAACTGGCGGCCGAGCTCTCCGGCCTGATAGCTCAGCGTCGCCTGATCGGGCACCTTGCCGTCTGGCCGGCTCGCCGACTGCACCGAACGCACCCCCGGAACGGCCATGATCTGACGGCTGATCCGTTCGACCGCGATCAGACCGGCGGGGTTGCGCAGGTCATGGTCGGCCTGAATCGTGACGACGTCGGGCAACAGCGCGTTGCGGGCGAAGTGCTTGTCGGCCAACGTGTAACCGACGCTGGATTCGGCGTCGGACGGCGTGGCCGCGGGTTCGTTCCAGCCCACCCGCATGCTCGCCAACGGCAGCGCGGCCAGCATGATCAATGCGCCGGCGGTGGCCAGGACCGGTCCGGGCCAGCGCGCCACGCTGGTACCGACGCGGCGCCAGCGCCCGGCTGTCGTCGACAGCCGCGGTTCGAGCAACCCGCGGCGCACCGCCAGACCCATCAGCGCCGGCGTCAGGGTCAGCGCCGCCACCATGATCACCAGAATTCCTATCGCACAGGGTATTCCCGCGCTGCGGAACATCCCCACCTCGGCGAAGCCCAGGCAGGCCAGCGCCATCGAGATGGTCAGCGCCGATCCGATCACCACCGGCGCCACGGCACGATAGGCGCCGACGAGGGCCCGGCCCGGTGCTACCCCGGCGCGCCGGCCCTCGTGATAGCGGCCGACGAGGAAGATCGCGTAGTCGGTGCCGGCGCCGAGTGTCATGGCCGCCATCAGCGCCACCGAGAACAGCGAAACCTCAACGGCCCCCGCCGAACCCAGCGCCGCGACCACGGCGCGCGCCACGGCCAGCCCGAGACCCACCGACACCAGCGGGATTCCCGCCGCGATCGGCGATCGGTACACCACCAACAGCAGCACCAAGATGAGAACGACCGTCGCAGCGGTGATTCCGAGCATCTGCCGATCGATGGCGGCGAACTCGTCGACGATGGTCGCACCCGGACCCGTGACATGGACCGCCAGACCCGCCGGCGGAGACAACCCGGCCACGGTGCCGCGCAGCGAATACACCGAGTCCCGCGCCTGCGAGGTACCCAACATCCCGGCCAGCCGGACCATCAAGGTGACGGCGCGCCCGTCGCGGCTTTGCGCGCCGGCCGCCGTCGCCGGCTGTGACCACAGGTCGGTCACCGAATTCACATGCCGTGCATCCGATCTCAACGCGGCGGTCAGCGCACCGTAGAACTGGCGGTCCCGCGACGTCAGGTCACTGTTGCGTTCCAGCACAACGTAAACGAAGTTGTTGCTGGGTGTCTGCCCGAAGAGCTGCGCCGCGCGGGAAGCCGCCGTCGAGCTGGGCGCATCGGCCGGCATGAACGAGCGGGCGTGCGTGTCGACCACCCGCTCCAACTGCGGCACCAGCAGATTGCCGACGCCGGCCGCGACCACCCACAGCCCGACGACCAGGATCGCCGACGAACCGGTGAGCCGGGCCAGCAACCGCGACAGGAAGGTGTCGTCGTCACGCAACGGTCTGCCGATCCACCGTCGACCCATCGAACAGATCCAGTACACGCTGTTCACCGCCCGCCAGAACCCGCATCCGCAGCGATCGTCGGCCCGCGACGTCCAACAGCGCCCGCAACCCGGGTGCGGCGGCGGTCAGCTCGGCTCGGGCCTGCTCGGCGGTAATGCCCTCGTACTCCGCCTGATCCAGCTTCGCCGAGAGCATGGTGAACCAACGCTGGCGCAACGAGAGCAGCAGTCCCTCCTCGTCCCCGAACAGGCGGACCACCTCGGCGGCCCGGTCGGCATCGGCCAAGCGAGCCAACGCTTCCGACGGGTCGACTTCGGCGCCTTGAATCATGTCGGCCATGAAGGCCATGCGGTCATGCAACTGTGTCCATGTCATGAATCGAACGTACGAATGGCGACCCGGTTTGCGCGTCGTGCCGAAGTCCGGTTTCCTTCTCCTACCGCGGTAGGAGACCGGTACCGGTCTTCTTACGACCTCAGCATGATGTGTCCACTCCCGCCCTCTTCTACGATGGGACGATGTCGCGCACCGCAACGAGTTTCCTGCGCGAGCTGCTGCGCCGACGGCAGCAGAAGATCCCGGTCGGCGTCACCTGGGCGTCGGTGGTCGTCACCGATGTGGCGTTGCTCCTCGGCGGCGTGTTCGCGACGGTGCAGCGCCCGGACGGTGACCTCCCGGTTGCGTTGGCCGCGTTGGCAATCGGATTGTCGCCGCTGTTCGTCTTCGTCTTCTTCGACACCAAGGTGAGCCCGGTGCTGATCGGGTTGTCCGCGTTGACGGCCACCGCGGTGTATCTGTTCGGCACGCAGACACCGGTTGCCTCGGACATCGCCCCGTCGCTCGTGGTGTTGATGGTGTTGGTCGTCACGACCTTGACGAACGCAGTCGGCGGCGGCCTCGCGTCGGGCGCGGCGGCTGCCCTGCTGCTGACCGCGGCGGCGCTGGGGCGCCTCGACGCCGTTGCCGTGTACCTGGTTTTCGTCGCCGGCGCCTGGGTGCTGGGCTACCTGATGAACATCCAGCGCATGCTGCTGGCCGAGCAGATCCGGGTCCAGCAGGTGATGGCCGAACACGCGGCAGCCGACGAACGTCGGCGTATCGCAAGGGAAGTGCACGATGTCATCGCCCATTCTCTGTCGATCACACTGCTGCACGTGACCGGCGCGCGCCGGGTGCTGCAGCAGGACCGCGACGTTGACGACGCGGTCGAGGCACTGGAACAGGCCGAACGGCTCGGCCGGCAGGCGATGGCCGACATCCGTCGCACGGTGGGTCTGCTGGACGGCGGCGGTCCGCTGCGCACCGCGCCCGAACCCGGCATCGACGACATCGGCGTACTCGTCGAGGATTTCGCGCGGGCCGGATTGGACGTCACGCTGAGTAGGGACGGGTCGACGCAGCAAGTGTCGGGGGCGGTCGGTCTGGCTCTGTATCGCATCGCCCAAGAGTCACTCGCCAACGTCGCCAAACACGCACCCGATTTGAAATCCACGGTCGAACTTCAGATCTCGGACCGGTCGGCCCTGCTTGCGGTGCACAATCGGCTGCCGGCCGCGGTGCCGACGGCGTCGCCCGACGGCCGCGGGCTGCGCGGCATGCGTCAACGGGTGGAATTGCTCGGCGGCGCAGTCGAAGCCGGTCCCACCCCGGACGGGTGGTCGGTGTACGCCGAGATCCCGTTGCAGGACGACGACGGCGGGTGGCGTCCGTGGTGGTGCCCGTCGAAGGGGATCGCGTGATCGAGGACGCGCCCGAAATCGCCGTGCTGCTCGTCGACGACCAGGACCTGGTGCGGTCGGGGCTGCGCCGGATCCTGCGACGCAAGGACGGTTTCGTCGTCGTCGGGGAATGCGCCGACGGGGACGAGGTGCCCGCCGCGGTGGTCCGGCACCGCCCCGACGTAATCGTGATGGACCTGCGGATGCGGCGGGTCGACGGCATCGAGGCGACCCGCAGGTTGGGCGGTTCACCGCCGGTGCTTGCGCTGACCACGTTCAACGAAGACGAACTGCTCTCCGGGGCGCTGCGGGCCGGCGCGGCCGGGTTCGTGCTGAAGGACTCTTCGGCCGAGGAGTTGATCCGCGCGGTGCGCGCGGTCGCCAAAGGCGACAGTTACCTGGATCCCGCGGTGACGTCGCGGGTACTGAACACCTACCGCAAGGCCGCCGCCGGACCGGTGAACAGTGACATCGGCGAACTCACCCCGCGCGAGCACGACGTACTGATCCTGATCGGAAAAGGAATGTCCAACAACGAGATCGCGGATGAGCTGTGCATCTCCGGGGTCACGGTCAAGAGCCACATCGGGCGGATCTTCGGCAAGCTCGATTTGCGCGACCGTGCCGCGGCCATCGTCTACGCCTACGACAACGGGTTGGTCGCACCGCGCTGAGGTACCTACATCCGGGGCCGATTGATCGTAAGTCGGGTCAGTTCTGCCAAGATTGTCGGGCGACGCAGCGACGGACATTCCACGGACGAGGTGATGCGACATGACGGACACCGCGACGGCGATCACCAACCTCATCTACACCTACGCCCAACTGCTGGACGCCGGTGACCTGGACGGGGTGGCCGGGCTGTTCGAGCACGGCCGCATCTGCGGAGTGGAGAACGGTCCACCCGAGACCGTGTTCACCGGCACCTCCGGGGTGCGTGGCATGTACGAGATGATGACTCGCATCTATGAGGACGGCACCCCGAAAACCAAGCACAACACCACCAACGTCCAACTCGACATCGACGAGGCGCAGGGCACCGCGCGCAGCACCTCCTACTACTGCGTCACGCAAGCCACCCCCGACTTGCCGTTGCAGGTGATCGTGACCGGGCACTACAAGGACACCTTCCAGCGCATCGACGGCGTCTGGTGGTTCGACAGCCGCACCATGTTCATCGACCAGGCCGGCGACCTGAGCCACCACCTGAAATTCTGAGCACGTGAACTCCCCCAATCCCTTTGCGCCGGAACCGATCCTGGCCGACGCCCAACGCAAGGAGTCGCTGACCGACTGGGGGCCGGGTGACTTCCGGGCGCCGCTGGATGTCCTGCTGACCGACTATGGCCGGGCCGAGCTGAACGTCGTCGGCACCCACATCCTGCGGTCGGGACTGGTGCACAGCCTGCGGATGCGGCTGCGCACCCAGGAGTGGATCCGTCGCCACCCGGAGATCCTGGACGAACGGATCGCGCCGCCGATCGTGGTGGTCGGCATGATGCGCAGCGGCACCACCCTGCTGCAACGACTGCTCGCCGCCGACCCGCGCTTCCTGTGCGCCTACGGCTGGGAGGTCGTCGAGGCCGCACCCAAACTCGACTACCGATTCGGCGGTACCGATCCCCGTGTCGCCATCAGCGCAGCGCGCGAAGCGAAAACCCGTGAACTGGCGCCGGAGTTGTTCACCATCCATCCGATGTATGCGCGGGAAGCCGAAGAGGAGATCGTGTTCCTGGCCGACGCGTTCTTGTCGCACGTCCCGGAATCCGGTGCGCACCTTCCGCATTACCGGTCCTGGCTCGACGGGCAGGACTTCACCCCCGCTTACGAATACCTGCACCGCATGTTGCAGTTCTTGCAGTGGCAGAAGCGGCAATGCGGTGTCACCGGCAAGCGCTGGGTGCTGAAATCGCCCGCGCACCTGGGCTATCTGGATCTGTTGTGCGCCCAGTTCGGCGGGGTGCACCTGGTCCACATGCACCGCGACCCGCGCACCACGATCGCCTCGGGTGCCGGGCTGAACGCGACCCTGCATGCCATGCACGCCGACACCGTCGACCTGCATCGCGTGGGCGCGCAATGGCTGCAACGGATGGGCTGGACCAACGATCGGGCCATGATGGTCCGCGCCGGCTGGGGCGACGCGGCGCCGGTCACCGACATCGGGTTCGACGCCGCGGTGGCCGACCCGATCGGGCAGGTGTCCCGGGTGTACGACGCCGTCGGCCTGCCGCTGACCGCTGAGGCCGAGGACGCGATGCGTCGCTGGCTGGTCGAGCGTCCGCGCGAGCCGGACCGTCCGCCGTACCGGCCAGCCGACTACGGGCTGGCCGATGAGCAGATCGACGAACGATTCACGTTGTACAACAACACTTTTCCAGAGTATGTCGGTAAGTCAGGAGCAACTCGTGGTTGATCATCCCGTGTCGACGGCATCCCAGCGTGAGCAGGAACTGGCCGCCCTGGATCTGATCGAACATCCCACCGTCAAGGCGGCGTACACGTCGGTGGCCGAAACCTGGCTCGGCCGGGCCAAAGCATCCGAGGCGATGCGAAAACGTTTCGACGACGCCTTCGCCGAGGTGATGTTCTCGGCCGCGGTGTGGTCCTCCAACCAGGACAAGCTGCGGCCCAAAGTCTCCTGCATCACCCGGCTGGGACACCCCGTCGACGGCCGCGACATCCCCGGATCCCGTTGGGGCATCGACAATCCCGACAGTGTGTACCGGGTGATCCCCATTTCCGGCGACGAGCGCTACGAGATCCACGGCCGGGTCGGTGAGCACCGCATGACCGAGAACTACTTCACGCTGTGGGACGCCAACATGGGCACCGTCGACGTGCTCAACGGCCGCACCATGCAGGTCGACTCCGACGGCAGCTTCACCATCACCGTCGACGCCGAACCCGCGAACGGCCGTCCCAACCATGTGCGCACTTCCCCTGCGGCGCACGAGTTCTACATCCGCGACGTGTTGCTGAACTGGGACCGTGACGACCCGAACTTCTTCGAGGTGCAGCGCCTGGGCGGCAACCCCGCCACCCCGCCCCGCTCCCTGGACGAGCAGGCGGACGCGACGGCGGCGATGATGGCGTACTTCGCCAACTTCACCGGCAAGCTCAGCCACGGCGTCTACAAGATGCCGGCCAATCAGTTCGACCTGGCCTGGTCGGCCGACAAGGACGGCGCGATGCGCAACCAGTTCTACGTGATGGGACGCTTCGACCTGGCTCCCGACGAGGCGTTCGTGGTCGACCTCAACGACGGTGGCGCCGAATACTTCACGGTGCCGCTGAGCAACATCTGGGGCACCACGCTCGACATCATCGACCGCACCGGCAGTCTCAACAAGGCGCAGTCGCATGCCAACGAGGACGGCACCTATACCTATGTGATCGCGCCGCAGGATCCGGGCGTGGCGAACTGGATCGACACCGACGGGTTGCGCGAAGCGATACTGACCCTGCGGATGGCCGAGTTCGGCGAACGGGGTCCGCGCGAGGGCCTCGGTGCGCACGGCCGGGTGGTGAAGCTGGACCGGCTCGACGCCGAGGTGCCGCACCTGCCGCGGGTGGACGGCGGGCAGCGGGCCGCCGAACTCGCCGAACGCCGCGCCGCCTATCTGCGGCGGCTACCGGAAGGAACGGTCTGAGATGGGTCGCTGGTTGGTGACCGGCTGCTCCACCGGTTTCGGACGCGAAATCGCCCGTGCGGCTTTGGAAGCCGGCCACAGCGTGGTGGTGACCGCGCGGCGGGCCGAGGCCGTGCAGGATTTCGTCGACGAGTTCGGTGATCGCGCACTGGCGGTCGGGCTCGACGTGACGGACGCCGCCCAGATCGCCGCGGCGGTGTCGGCGGCCGAGGAGGCGTTCGGCGGCATCGACGTGCTGGTCAACAACGCCGGTCACGGTTACCTGTCGGCGGTCGAAGAGGGCGAAGACGCCGAAGTACGAAAGTTGTTCGACGTCAACTACTTCGGCGCGGTCGACATGATCAAAGCGGTGCTGCCGGAAATGCGTGCCCGCGGCTCCGGGCACATCGTCAACATCTCCTCGATGACCGGCCTGGTCGCCAACCCGCCTAACGCCTACTACTCGTCGACCAAGTTCGCGCTGGAAGCCGTCACCGAGGCGCTGGCCACCGAGGTGAAGCCGTTGGGAATCAAGGTGACCGCCATCGAACCGGGCGCCTTCCGCACCGATTGGGCGTCGCGCTCGATGAAGGAGACCGGTAGCCCGATCGCCGACTACGTCGACGTGGCCGCCCGCAAGGACCTGATCAAGCAGTTCGCCGACCACCTGCCGGGGAATCCGCGCAAGGTCGCCGAGGCGGTGCTGATGGTGACCGAACTCGACGAACCGCCGCTACGGCTGCTGCTGGGCCGCGACGTGCTCAAGGCGATGCGCGACAAGATCGCCGCGATGTCGGCGTCGATCGAGGAATGGAAAGCCGTGACCAAGGACGTCACCTAGGGAGGCCGAGCAGACGCAAAAGCCCCTGATTTCGGCACGAAATCGGGGCTTTTGCGTCTGCTCGGCACAGCGGCGCTACGGCAGCCGCCAGTCGATGGGGTCGGCGTCCATGTCGGCGAGCAGCTTGTTGGCGCGACTGAACGGCCGCGACCCGAAGAACCCACGGGATGCCGACAACGGCGAGGGATGCGGAGATTCGATCGCGACGCACCTGCCCTCGGCCAGCATCGGTTTCAGCGTCGAGGCGTCTCGGCCCCACAGGATCGCCACCAACGGCTGCTCCCGTCGCACCAGCGCGCGAATCGCGCACTCCGTCACCGCTTCCCAGCCTTTGCCGCGATGCGACGCCGGGGTGCTGGGCCGCACGGTGAGCACCCTGTTCAGCAGCAACACCCCGCGTTGCGCCCACGGTGTCAGGTCACCGCACGACGGGCGCGGAAACCCCAGGTCGGCGGTGTACTCGTCGAAGATGTTGGACAGACTGCGCGGCAGCGGGCGCACGTCGGGAGCCACCGAGAAACTCAGGCCCACCGCGTGGCCGGGGGTCGGGTAGGGATCCTGCCCGACGATCAGCACCCGGACATCGTCGAACGGAAACGTGAAGGCGCGCAACACGTTCGGACCTGCGGGCAGATACTGTCGGCCGGCCGCGATCTCGGCACGCAGGAATTGCCCCAGCTGGGCCACCTGGTCGGTGACCGGCTGCAGGGCCGCCGCCCAACCCGGTTCGACGAGTTCGCTCAACGGGCGCGCGGTCACTGCAGTCCCTCCACCTTCTTATTTGATCCTGCGCTCAGGGTGCCGCAACACCGTCAGATGTAGCCCTGCACCGCGGAGTCGAAGTATTCCGGCGACTCATCACCCTAGAACGACTGCCAGCCCGCGTGCCCGTCCCACTCCCTGCCGTCGACCAGCACCCGCGCGGTCCCCTCCAGCACCCGCCCGATTGCCCGCCACCCGGCCGGCACCGCGCCGGGGAAGCACGCCACCAGAGCATGGTCTTCACCACCGCCGAGCACCCACGCCCACGGCTCGGCGCCGACGGCCGCCGCGGCATCGGCCACCGCGTCGCGGTCGGGTGCGAGCGCCTCGGTGGACAGCTCGAACCCCGTCCCGGATGCCTCGGCGACGTGCCGTAGATCGGCGATCAAACCGTCGGAGACGTCGATCATCGCCGTCGCACCGGCTGCCGCGGCCAGCGGTCCCTGCCCATACGGCGGTTGCGGCACCAGGTGCCGGCGCCGCAGGTCGTCGAATCGCTCGATTCCGTTGCGCACCAGCTCATATCCGGCGGCCGAGCGTCCCAGGTCACCGGCTGCCGCCAGCACCGAGCCGGCCTTGGCACCAGACCGCAGCACCGGCGCCCGGCCGTCGAGGTCTCCCAATACCGTCACCGACACCACCCACTGCGGACAGCTGACCAGATCCCCACCGGCGATGCCGGCACCTACCAGTTCGGCTTCCTCCCACATGCCGTCGACGAGCGCACTCACCTGGTCGGCCGGCGTCGTGCCCGGCGCCCCGAAGCCCACGACGAACGCGGTGGGGCGCGCCCCCATGGCCTCGATGTCGGCCGCGTTCTGGGCGATCGCCTTCCGGCCGATGTGGTAAGGGCTTGACCAGTCCAGCCGAAAGTGCCGGTCCTGCACCAACATGTCGGTCGACACGACGACGCGACCGTCACCAGCCGACACCACCGCCGCGTCGTCGCCAGGCCCGAGGGTGACGGCGGCGGGTTGACGACGGCCGCGGACCAGTCGCTCGATCACGCCGAACTCACCGAACTGCTCCAGCGTCGGGGATTTCTCCGATGCGTGCTCGCCCATGCCCCTCCTGCCGGCGCGTCCCTGGACCTCCGGACGCTCGTCGGACCCACGGTAAGTTGAATCTTGCGCCCGTTGGGGCCAAAAGCGTCAGTGTAGTAGTGCAATCCGTTCGGAGGTCATATGACAACCGGGCCCGATCCGGGCGGGCCGCCCCGTGGCGTGCTGATCGGCGCACTGCTGCTGGCCGTCGCCACAATCGCGGGCATCCTGATCTTCGCGGCCACCCGCCGCACCGCGCAGCAACCGGTCAGCATTCCGTCCGTGCCCGCGCCGCAGGCCTCCAGTTCCGCCTGCCAGTCCCTGAAGACGGCCCTGCCGCCCCGACTCGGGGATTATCAGCGCACCGCGGTCGCCGAGCCGGTGCCCGAGGGGGCCAGCGCCTGGCGATCCGCACCCGACACCGACCCGGTCATCGTGCGTTGTGGACTCGAGCGTCCGGACGACTTCGTGGTGGGCGCGCCGATCCAGGTCGTCGACCGCGTGCAGTGGTTCCAGGTCCAGACCGACGTGGCCGGGCCGGGCCAATCCACCTGGTACACGGTGGATCGTGCGGTGTATGTAGCGATGACGCTGCCCGCGGGATCCGGGCCGACCCCCATTCAAGACCTGTCCAGCGTCATCGACCGCACCATCGCCGCACAGCCGATCCAGCCGGGCGAGGCCCGGTAGCGGGCGGCTACCGCAGGCCCACACCTCGCGCCAAGGCGGTGTCCACCATGGTGGCCAACAAGGTCGGGTAGTCGACGCCGCTGGCCGCCCACATCCGCGGATACATCGAGATCTTGGTGAACCCTGGCATCGTGTTGATCTCGTTGATCACCGGGCCCTCGTCGGTCAGGAAAAAGTCCACCCGAGCCAGACCCTGACAATCGATGGCTGTGAAAGCTCGAACGGCCAACTGCCGCACCGCATCTGCGATGTCGTCGTCGACCTTGGCCGGCACGTCCAATTCGGCTGCGTCGTCGAGGTACTTGGTGGCGAAGTCGTAGAAGGAATCCTCGCGTCCGCGCACCCCAGCCACCCGGATCTCGCCCAGCGTGCTGGCTTCGATTGCGCCGTCCGGCTTTTCAAGCACGCCGCATTCCAGCTCGCGCCCGCTGATCGCGGCTTCCACGATGACCTTCGGGTCGTGGCGACGGGCCTGGGCGATGGCGTCGGGCAGCTGCTCCCAGCTCGACACCCGGCTGACGCCGATGGACGACCCGCCTCGTGCGGGTTTGACGAACGCGGGCAGGCCCAACCGTTCACGTTCCTCGGGCTCCAGGGTGTCCTGGGACGGGCGCAGCACGGCGTAGGCACCCACTGGAAGTCCTTCGGCGGCCAGCAGCTTCTTGGTGAACTCCTTGTCCATTCCGGCCGCACTGGCCAACACGCCCGCCCCGACGTAAGGCACACCGGCGAGTTCGAGCAACCCCTGGATGGTGCCGTCCTCGCCGTAGGGACCGTGCAGGACCGGGAACACCACGTCGACCTGCGTCAGCACTTTCACCGGATCTCCCGCGTCGCGAGTGGTGCCGGGCAGGGCCACCAGTTGCCCGCCGCGCTGCGGATTGGTCGACAACGCCAGCTCGGCGCCCGAGTCGGCGCTCACCTGCGGAAGTTGACGGTCGGTGATGGCCAGCGCGTCGGGGTCGCCGTCGGTGAGCACCCACGAGCCTTGCGGCGTGATGCCGATCGCGACGACCTCGAACCGCTGCGGGTCGAGGTTGCGCAGAATGCTGCCCGCAGACACGCAGGAGATGGCGTGCTCGTTGCTGCGCCCGCCGAAGACGACGGCAACGCGCACTCGGCTGGCAGTCACAACCTAGAGAGGCTACCGGTCGGGACGCGTGCGGGCCCTATTCGGGCTTTGTGCTGCGGCCCAGCAGCAGCGCGATCGCCTCGTTGACCGACAGACCCTTGTGACAGACCCGGTGCACGGCGTCGGTGAGCGGCATCTCCACGTCGTAGCTGGACGCCAGCGCCAGCACCGACTGGCACGACGTCACGCCTTCCACCACGTGCCCCTCCTTGCTGTGCAGCGCGGAGTAGATCGTGTCGCCGCGGCCCAGGCGCTCACCCAGCGAACGGTTTCGCGAGTAGGGCGAGGTACAGGTGGCCACCAGATCACCCACCCCGGCCAGACCCGCCAGGGTCGCGCCCTTGGCGCCCAAGGCCAGTCCCAGCCGCATGATCTCGGCCAGGCCCCGGGTGATGATCGCCGCGGTGGTGTTCTCGCCCAGCCCGACGCCGACCGCCATCCCGCAAGCCAGCGCGATGACGTTCTTGCACGCCCCACCTATCTCGGTCCCCACCACGTCGGAGTTGGTGTAGGGACGGAAATAGCCGCTGTTCAAGAAGCGTTGCAGCGCCACCGCACGCCCGGAGTCGCTGCACGCCACCACGGTCGCCGCCGGCTGGCCCTGGGCGATCTCGCTGGCCAGGTTGGGCCCCGAGATCACCGCCACTTGCGAGGCGTCCACTCCGGTGACCGAGACGATCACCTGGCTCATCCGCATCAACGTGTCCAGTTCGATGCCCTTGGCCAGGCTGACCAGCGTCGCGCCGTCGCGCCACAGTCCGTTCCAGTTTTCGAGGTTGGCCCGCATCGTCTGGGCCGGCACACCCAGCAGCACCGTCGTGGCACCGGAGAGGGCCTCTTCGGCGTCGGACGTGGCGCGAATTCCCGACGGCAACTGCGTATCCGGAAGATAGTCGGGATTGGACCGGGTGGTGTTGATCCGGTCGGCGACCTCGGCGCGCCGCGCCCACAACGTCACCTCTCCCCCGGCGTCGGCGAGCACCTTGGCCAATACGGTGCCCCAGGCACCGGCGCCCATCACCGCGACAGTTCCAGTGCCCGCCATCCGCTACCCCTCGTGTGTTGCCTACGCAGGCGACACCCTAAACGACCGGGCGGGCGTCACGCGACGCTCGGGCCCGACTCACCGAAACCGACAGGACTGACGCTGGCAGGATGACCGTATGGGCGGCACTGGGACTGACGGTGAAGTCGGTTTGATCATCGCCGTCAAACGGTTGGCCGCCGCCAAGACCAGGCTGGCTCCGGTGTTCTCGGCGCCGACCCGCGAAGCGGTGGTGCTCGCCATGCTGGTGGACACCCTGACCGCCGCGGCGCGGGTGAGTGCGTTGCACTCGATCACCGTGATCACCCCCGACGAGGAAGCCGCGGCCGCGGCGAGCGCCCTCGGGGCCGAGGTGCTGACCGACCCGACGCCCTCCGATGATCCTGACCCGCTGAACAGCGCCATCGGCGCCGCCGAACGTTCGATGACCATCGACATACCCAATCTTGTTGTGTTGCAGGGTGATTTACCTGCCCTGCAGACACCGGAACTCGCTGCGGCGATCTCGGCCGCCCGCGCCCATCGGCGTAGCTTCGTCGCCGACCGGGTCGGGACGGGGACCGCCGCACTCTGCGCGTTCGGGACACCGCTCGATCCCCGGTTCGGACCGGATTCCGCGGCGCGCCACCGTGATTCGGGCGCCGTCGAGCTGACCGGAGCATGGCCGGGTCTGCGCTGTGATGTCGACACACCCGCCGACCTGGCCGCCGCGCGGCAACTGGGCGTGGGGCCGGCGACCGCGCGTGCCATCGCGCATCGTTGATTCCGTCGGCTCCCCGCATATGGCGGGACGGTGAACGCCATGTGGATATAGCCGGACTGCTGGCAGCATCGCCGGGTGATAGGCGATGATCGCAGGGTGACCGACATCGACGCCAGCCCAGAGACAGCGGCACGCCCCGACGAGAACGTATGGCAGCCAGGCGACACCGCTCCCGGTGCGCTGCCGGCCGCGACAACCGCGGCGATCAGCGATTCGCTGCCCGAGGAGCGCTATCTCAATCGCGAATTGAGCTGGCTGGACTTCAATGCTCGCGTGCTCGCGCTGGCCGCCGACAACTCGATGCCGCTGCTGGAGCGAGCCAAATTCCTGGCGATCTTCGCGTCGAATCTCGACGAGTTCTACATGGTTCGGGTCGCCGGTCTGAAACGGCGCGACGAGATGGGCCTGTCGGTGCGCTCGGCCGACGGTTTGACGCCGCGCGAGCAACTGCGCCGCATCGGTGAGCAGACCCAGCACATCGCCAGCCGACATGCCCGGGTGTTCCTGGATGTGGTGCTGCCCGCGCTGGAAGAAGAAGGCATCTACATCGTCACGTGGGCCGACCTGGACGAGGCGGAATGCGACCAGTTGTCGACCTATTTCAACGAGCAGGTCTTCCCCGTCCTCACCCCGTTGGCCGTCGACCCCGCCCACCCGTTCCCATTCGTCAGTGGACTGAGCTTGAACCTGGCCGTCACCGTCAAGCAACCCGAAGACGGCACCCGGCATTTCGCCCGAGTCAAGGTGCCCGACAACGTCGATCGCTTCGTCGAACTCGAGCCCAAGCCGGGCGGCGACGGAGACGACCGGGTGGCCGTGCGGTTCTTGCCGATGGAGGAATTGATCGCGGCGTTCCTTCCGGTGCTCTTCCCGGGCATGGAAATCGTGGAACACCACGCGTTCCGGATCACCCGCAATGCCGACTTCGAGGTGGAAGAGGACCGCGACGAGGATCTCCTCCAGGCCCTCGAGCGGGAGTTGGCGCGCCGCCGGTTCGGTTCCCCGGTCCGGCTCGAAGTCGCCGACGACATGACCGAAAGCATGCTCGAACTGTTGCACCGCGAACTCGACGTGCATCCCGGCGACGTCATCGAAGTGCCTGGACTGCTGGATTTGTCGTCGCTGTGGCAGGTCTACGGCGTGGATCGGCCCGACCTCAAGGACCGCGCCTTCGTCCCCGCCACCCACCCGGCGTTCGCCGACCTGGAGACGACCAGGGGCATCTTCGCCACCCTGCGCGAAGGCGATGTGCTGGTGCATCATCCGTACGACTCGTTCTCCACCAGCGTGCAGCGATTCATCGAATCGGCCGCGGCCGACCCGCACGTGCTCGCGATCAAGCAGACGCTGTACCGCACCTCCGGTGATTCGCCGATCGTGCGTGCGCTGATCGACGCCGCCGAGGCCGGAAAGCAAGTCGTGGCAATGGTGGAGATCAAAGCCCGCTTCGACGAACAAGCCAACATCCGTTGGGCGCGAACGCTTGAGCAGGCGGGCGTGCACGTGGTCTACGGGTTCGTCGGGCTCAAGACGCACTGCAAGACCTGCCTGGTGGTGCGCCGCGAGGGTCCGATCATCCGGCGCTACTGCCATGTCGGCACGGGCAACTACAACGGCAAGACGGCACGGTTGTACGAAGACGTCGGTCTGCTCACCGCGGATCCCGACATCGGCGCCGACCTGACCGACCTGTTCAACACCCTGACGGGCTACTCGCGCAAGCTGGCCTATCGCAATTTGTTGGTGGCCCCGCAGGGGATTCGCACCGGCATCATCGAGCGCGTCGAGCGCGAGGTGGCCGCGCACCGCGAAGGTCGTGACGCCCGGATCCGGCTGAAGATGAACGCCCTTGTCGACGAACAGGTCATCGACGCGCTGTACCGCGCATCACAGGCAGGGGTACGGGTGGAAGTGGTGGTGCGCGGCATCTGCGCGCTGCGCCCCGGCACCGAAGGCTTCTCCGAGAACATCGTCGTGCGCTCGATTCTCGGCCGCTTCCTGGAACATTCGCGAATCCTGCACTTCAATGCGATCAACGAATTCTGGATCGGCAGCGCCGACATGATGCACCGCAATCTCGACCGTCGGGTCGAGGTCATGGCGCAGGTCAAGGATCCCAGGCTCACCGCGCAACTCGACGAATTGTTCGAGTCCGCATTGGATCCGTCCACCCGCTGTTGGGAACTCAACTCCGACGGTCAGTGGACGGCCTCGCCCCAGGAAGGTCGCAGCGTTCGCGATCACCAGGTCTCACTGATGGAACGACACCGCAGCCCCTGATCCCGCGGACGGTCTGCTACGGAGCCAGTCCACTGCCGCGCCACCTGTTCGAATTGACCTGCAGGAGTTGGAGTGTCGTCCCAGAACTCGTCTGCCCGCCGGGACCGGATCGTGTACGCCGCGGGCGCGGTGTTATGGCGGCCTGCCCACGGCTCGGGCAAGTCGGTCGAGATCGCAGTGATCCACCGGCCCCGCTATGACGATTGGTCGCTGCCCAAAGGCAAGCTGGACCCGGGTGAGACCGCCCCCGTCGCCGCGGTGCGCGAAATCCTGGAAGAAACCGGGCACCGCAGTCATCTGGGCAGGTGCCTCACCACCGTCACCTACCCCGTCGACCAACGTGTCAAAAAGGTGCACTACTGGGCCGCACGCAGCTTGGGCGGGACTTTCACACCCGGCGACGAGGTCGACGAACTGCTCTGGCTGCCGTTGTCGGCGGCCATGAAGAAGCTCGACTACCCGCCGGATCGAAAGGTCTTGCGGCGGTTCGCCAAACAACCGGCGGACACCAAGACGGTGTTGGTGGTGCGGCACGCCACCGCGGGAAGCAAGGCGCGCTTCCGTGGCGACGACACCAAACGGCCGCTGGACAAGAAGGGACGCGCCCAAGCCGAGGCGCTGGTGGCTCAACTGTCGGCGTTCGGCGCTACGCACGTCTACGCGGCCGACCGGGTGCGCTGTCACCAGACGGTGGAACCCCTCGCCGAGGAACTCGGGGTCACCATCCACAACGAGCCGCACCTCAGCGAAGAGGCCTACGCCAAGAACGCCAAACGCGGCCGGCAGCGGGTGTTGCAGATTGCCAAGCGGTCCGGCACACCGGTGATTTGCACGCAGGGCAAGGTGATTCCGGATCTGATCAGTTGGTGGTGCGAACGCGACGGGGTCCGTCCGGACAAGTCACGCAACCACAAGGGCAGTACCTGGGTGCTGTCGCTGTCAGGCGGCCGGCTCATCGCAGCCGACCACATCGAAGGCGCGCTGCCCCCTAACATGCGGGCCTGACGCACAAATTCCCTCCGGGGGGCATCGCTGCCGCCCGAAGGGAATTCGCGTTAGGAACTACTTGCGGCCGCGCCGCGTCGACGTAGCCTTCTTGGCCGGAGCCTTCTTGGCCGGAGCCTTGCTTGCGGCCTTCTTGGCCGGAGCCTTGGTCGCAGCCTTGCGAGCCGGCGTCTTGGTGGCGGCCTTCTTGGCCGGAGCCTTGCTTGCGGCCTTCTTGGCCGGAGCCTTCGTGGCCGCCTTCTTGGCCGGAGCCTTGCTTGCCGCCTTCTTGGCCGGAGCCTTCGTGGCCGCCTTCTTGGCCGGAGCCTTGCTTGCCGCCTTCTTGGCCGGAGCCTTCGACGCCGACTTCTTGGCCGGAGCTCTCTTGGCCGCGGTCTTCTTCGCCGCGCCACCGACCACGCCGCGCTTCACCGCGGGGCCGTCAGACGGGAGCTTTTGTGCGCCAGACACAACCGCTTTGAATTGGGCGCCCGGACGGAACGCCGGTACCGAGGTGGGCTTCACCTTCACAGTCTCGCCGGTGCGTGGATTGCGGGCCACGCGAGCCGCGCGGCGACGCTGCTCGAAGACACCGAAGCCGGTGATGGTCACGCTCTCGCCCTTGTGAACCGCACGCACAATCGTGTCGACGACATTCTCCACGGCGGCGGTCGCCTGCCGGCGGTCTGAGCCCAATTTCTGTGTGAGCACATCTATGAGCTCTGCTTTGTTCATCCAACCCTCCGAAGCCAGTGGTCCTCGATTAGGAACCGACTAGAGGACACGGTAAACCCTCAGCTGGCAAATTGCCAAGAGCCACGCGCAATTTCAGGTCGCGCATCTTCGCAAAGGGGCCGAATTTTCGGAATCCGATTGCCGCCCTTGACCGGTGGCGCGAGCGCGAATTTGCCTTGCCTTACTGGCTGACTCGGCGGCAATTCCGCGTCGCGGGGCCGGGTCAGGAGACTGGCAAAGTGCTTGGTTTCCAGGAGGGACGAGCCGCCTCGAAATTCTGGATTTCGTCGAGTTTTCGCAGCGTAAGGGCTATATCGTCAAGACCTTCGAGCAGTCGCCACGCGGTGTAATCGTCAATCCTGAACGGCAACACCGTCGTTCCCGCGGTGATAATTCGATCTTCAAGATTGACAGTGACTTCCAGCCCCGGACTCTGCTCGATCAGCTTCCAGAGCAGTTCGACTCCGTCTTGGTCGACTTCGGCCGCCAGTAGACCCGCCTTGCCGGCGTTGCCGCGAAAAATGTCGCCGAAGCGGGAGGAGATAACTACTCGGAATCCGTAGTCCATGAGCGCCCAGACCGCATGTTCGCGAGAGGATCCGGTGCCGAAATCGGGGCCAGCAACCAAGACTGAGCCGCGGTCAAAGGGGCTGAGGTTGAGCACGAATGACGGATCCGAGCGCCAACTCGCGAACAAACCGTCGTCGAATCCAGTTCGGGTGACGCGTTTGAGAAAGACCGCCGGGATGATCTGGTCGGTGTCGACATTCGACCGTCGCAGCGGAACACCGATACCGGTGTGGGTGTGAAAGGCTTCCATGTCTTTTCCTAATTCTCAGCGTGAAATCAATTCAAGTCGGCCGGTGCGGCGAGCGTGCCGCGGACCGCGGTGGCCGCGGCAACCGCGGGAGATACCAAGTGCGTGCGGCCGCCCTTGCCCTGTCGCCCTTCGAAATTGCGATTGGACGTCGCGGCGCAACGTTCGCCCGGCGCAAGCTGATCGGGGTTCATTCCCAAGCACATCGAGCAGCCCGCCTGCCGCCATTCGGCACCGGCGGCGGTGAAGATCTCCCCCAGGCCTTCGGCTTCGGCTTGGGCCCGTACCCGCATCGAGCCGGGAACCACCAGCATGCGCACCCCGGGCGCCACCTTGCGTTCCCGCAACACCTCGGCGACGACCCGCAGGTCTTCGATGCGACCGTTGGTGCAGGACCCGACGAACACCGCGTCGACCGCGATGTCGCGCATGGCCGTTCCGGGCCGAAGGTCCATGTACGCCAACGCTTTCTCCGCCGCCTGGCGCTCGGCGTCGTCGGTCATCAACTCCGGGTCGGGCACGGCCGCGGCCAGCGGCACACCTTGGCCCGGGTTGGTGCCCCAGGTCACGAACGGGCTCAACGAGGTCGCGTCGAGATAGACCTCGGTGTCGAAGACCGCACCCGGGTCGGTGCGCAACTGCTGCCAATAGGCCAGCGCGGCGTCCCAGTCGGCTCCCGTCGGCGCGTGCGGACGGCCGCGCAGGAATTCGTAGGTCGTCTCGTCGGGAGCCACCATGCCGGCCCGGGCACCGGCTTCGATGCTCATGTTGCAGACCGTCATCCGGCCTTCCATGGACAGCGATTCGATGGCGCTGCCGCGGTATTCGATGACATAGCCCTGGCCGCCCCCGGTTCCGATCTTGGCGATCAGCGCCAGAATGATGTCCTTGGCGCTGACCCCCGGGGGCAACTGGCCGTCGACGTTGACCGCCATCGTCTTGAACGGCCG
Source organism: Mycobacterium sp. NGS22 (assembly GCF_059813095.1). NCBI lineage: Bacteria > Bacillati > Actinomycetota > Actinomycetes > Mycobacteriales > Mycobacteriaceae > Mycobacterium > Mycobacterium sp. NGS22. The sequence goes on along the minus strand of NZ_JCALDY010000003.1, from coordinate 80,632 downwards.
CAGCGGCAACGTCTGCGTAGCGAGCACGTGCTCCACCTCAGATGTGCCGATGCCCATGGCAATTGAGCCGAACGCGCCGTGGGTCGACGTGTGACTGTCACCACACACGATCGTCATGCCCGGCTGGGTGAGGCCCAGTTGTGGTCCGACGACGTGCACGATGCCCTGCTCGATATCGCCCATCGGGTATAGGCGGACACCGAATTCGGCGCAGTTGCGCCGCAACGTCTCCACCTGGGTCCGCGACACCAGATCCGCGATCGGCTTGTCGATGTCGACGGTCGGGACGTTGTGATCCTCGGTGGCGATCGTCAGGTCGGTCCGCCGTACCGGACGCCCGGCCAATCGCAGCCCGTCGAAAGCCTGTGGGCTGGTGACCTCGTGCACCAGATGCAGGTCGACGTAGATCAGGTCCGGCCCGGTGCCTTCGCCGGACACGACCACATGGTCGTCCCAGACCTTTTCCGCCAACGTGCGCGGTCGCTCCGCCATCTCAACCTCGATTCACTCATCCGCGGCTCGCCGATCATTGGGCTGGTGATCTCACAATGCGAGACGCTAGTATCTCTCTGTGAGACAGCATAGCGGCATCGGCGTCCTCGACAAAGCCGTCGGCATCCTGCACCAGATCGCGGAATCCCCGTGTGGGCTGGCCGAACTGTGCGACCGGACGGGTCTGCCCAGGGCGACGACCTACCGACTGGCGGCGGCCCTGGAGGTGCACCGGTTGCTGGCACGCGACGAGGAAGGTCGCTGGCGATTGGGACCCGCGGTGACCGAACTCGCTGCGCGCGTCAACGACCCGCTGCTGGCCGCGAGCGCGGTCGTGCTGGCACAGTTGCGCGAAACCACCGGTGAGAGCGTGCAGTTGTACCGTCGTGAAGGTACGTCGCGGGTCTGTATCGCCGCGCTGGAACCGCCTGCGGGCCTTCGCGATACCGTGCCGATCGGGGCGCGCCTACCGATGACGGCCGGGTCGGGGGCCAAGGTATTACTGGCGCATAGCGACGGGGCCACCCAGAAAGCCGTGTTGCCGGACGCGAAGTTCAGCGAGCGGGTGCTGGCCGAGGTGCGTAAACGCGGCTGGGCGCAGAGCGTGGCCGAACGCGAGCCCGGTGTGGCCAGCGTGTCGGCACCGGTGCGCGACGGTCGAGGCGTTGTCGTTGCAGCGATTTCGGTCTCCGGCCCCATAGACCGGATGGGCCGGCGACCGGGTGAGCGTTGGGCGGCCGACCTGTTGGCCGCGGCCGAGGAGCTGGCGCGGCGTGTGTGAGGGTGGGTGCCGAACGGCATTCCGGGCGGGTAATTCGCGAAAGATCCGCCCTCAGTTCGGTGTCGGCGGCCTCATTGCAGGCTCGCCGCAGGCTCCCCGCGACCACCTGACACACTGACGCCCATGGGAACCAATCAGCGCGCGAGCATCGTCATGTCCTCCGATGAAATCGCCGACTTCGTCACCAACAGCCGCACCGGCACGCTGGCCACCATCGGTCGCGACGGCCAGCCGCACCTGACGGCGATGTGGTACGGGGTCGTGGACGGTGAGATCTGGCTGGAGACCAAAGCCAAATCGCAGAAGGCGGTCAACCTCAAGCGGGATCCGCGAGTGAGTTTCCTGATCGAAGACGGTGACACCTACGACACGCTGCGCGGGGTCTCCTTCGAGGGCGTGGCCGAGATCGTCGACGATCCCGAGACCTCGCACCGGGTCGGCGTCAGTGTGTGGGAGCGCTACACCGGCCCGTACACCGACGAGATGAAGCCGTTCGTCGAGCAGATGATGAACAAGCGCGTCTGTGTGCGCATCGTCAGCCGTCGCACCCGATCCTGGGACCACCGCAAGCTGGGGATGGCCCCGATGCCGCTGGGCGGCTCGACCGCGCCCGCCGCGGACTGACGAGCAGACGCAAAATCCCCCTGTTTCGCACCGAAAAGGGGGATTTTGCGTCTGCTCGGCATTTGTAGCCCCGATGGGATTCGAACCCACGCTACCGCCGTGAGAGGGCGGCGTCCTAGGCCGCTAGACGACGGGGCCAGACACGATCCGGAGTGTCAGCATAGCCGAACCCGGAAAGCCTACCTAATCATTCGATCGGGTGACGCTTTGCTGGGGTACCAGGACTCGAACCTAGAATGGCTGAACCAGAATCAGCTGTGTTGCCAATTACACCATACCCCATTGGCCGCCTAAAACCGCTGCTCAGAGCCCGTTTTCGGGTTGGTGCCCGGTCGCGGAACCGCTGAGATCAGTCGTTGAAGACCTTTTGAAAGCCGAAGAGCACACTACCAAAGACTCAGACCGCGATCCCCTCGCGGGCTGAACGCAGTCTGCTCAGGCTGCGGTCCCGCCCCAGCAGTTCCAGCGACTCGAACAACGGCGGGCTGATGGTGGTGCCGGTGGCGGCGACCCGGATCGGACCGAACGCCTTGCGTGGCTTGAGCGCCAGGGCTTCGATCAGCGCACCCTTCAGCGCCTGCTCGATGTGCTCAGTGGTCCACTCGGTCACCGTGTCCAGCGCCGAGATCGCCGCATCGAGTACCGGACCCGCGTCCGTGCCCAGTTCCTTGGCGGCCGCCTTCGGGTCCAGGCTGTACTCGTCGTCGTTGAGGAACCTCAGCAGGGCCCACGCGTCGCCGAGCACCACAATGCGAGTCTGGATCAGCTCGGCCGCGGTGATGAAGTCAGCCTCGTCCAGGTCGAGCCGCTGACCGTGGGTGGTTAGATAATCGCGCAACCGGCCGGTGAAATCCTCGAGGGTGAGCCTCCGGATGTGTTCGGCGTTGAGTGCGTCGGCCTTCTTCTGATCGAACCGGGCCGGATTGGAGTTCACGTCCACCACGTCGAAAGCCGCAACCATCTCGTCGAGACTGAACAGGTCGTGGTCGTCGGCGATCGACCAACCCAGTAGCGCAAGATAATTCAGCAATCCTTCGGGGATGAAACCCCGGTCACGGTGGGCGAAGAGATTGGACTGCGGATCGCGCTTGGACAGTTTCTTGGTGCCCTCCCCCAATACCGTTGGCAAGTGGGCGAATTCCGGAATACGCTGGGCCACCCCGATCCGGATCAGCGCTCGGTACAGGGCGAGCTGGCGCGGCGTCGACGGCAACAGGTCCTCGCCGCGCAGCACGTGGGTGATCTCCATCAGCGCGTCGTCACAAGGATTGACCAAGGTGTACAACGGATCTCCGCTGGCTCGGGTCAGCGCGAAGTCCGGCACCGAACCCGCCGCGAACGTGGTAGGTCCACGCACCAGATCGTCCCAACTCAGATCCTCGTCAGGCATCCGCAACCGCACCACCGGCTTTCGGCCCTCGGCCAGGTACGCCCCACGCTGTGAATCGGTCAGTTGCCGGTCGAAGTTGTCGTATCCCAGTTTCGGATTGCGGCCGGCAGCGACGTGGCGTGCCTCGACCTCGTCGGGCGTCGAGAACGCGTAGTAGGCCTCGCCCGCTTCGAGCAGCCGGCCCACCACGTCCCGGTAGAGGTCACCGCGCTGGGACTGTCGATACGGTGCGTGCGGCCCCCCGACCTCGGGACCTTCGTCCCAGTCCAGTCCGAGCCAGCGCAACGCGTCGAGCAACGCCGAATAGCTTTCCTCGCTGTCCCGCTCGGCGTCGGTGTCCTCGATGCGGAACACGAAGGTGCCACCGGTGTGCCTGGCGTAGGCCCAGTTGAACAACGCGGTGCGCACCATCCCGACGTGCGGTGTGCCGGTGGGCGACGGGCAGAACCGAACTCGTACTGTCACGACTTTCCTTTATGCACAAGCGGATTCGATTTTCGCAAAACGGGATTCGTGAGGGTGCCGATCCCCTCGACGGTGATCGAGACGGTGTCGCCGTCCTCGATCGGGCCGACCCCGGCGGGTGTGCCGGTGAGAATGAGATCGCCTGGCAGCAAAGTCATTACCGCCGAGATCCACTCGATGACGGCGCCGACGTCGTGGATCATCAACGAGGTACGCGCGTGCTGCTTGACCTCGCCGTTGACCTCGGTGCGCAGCTCCAGATCGGCCGGATCGACGTCGGTGACGATCCACGGCCCGATCGGGCAGAAGGTGTCGTGGCCCTTGGCCCGGGTCCACTGGCCGTCGGACTTCTGCTGATCGCGCGCCGACACATCATTACCGATGGTGTAGCCGAGGATGTTGTCTGCGGCCTGCGCCGCCGACACGTCCTTGCATGCCCGGCCGATCACCACGGCCAACTCGCCTTCGTAGTGCACGGGTGATGCGTTGGCGGGCAATCGGATCGGGACGTTCGGCCCGACGATCGCGGTGTTGGGTTTCATGAAGATCACCGGATCCGCCGGTGCCTGGCCGCCCATCTCGGCGATGTGGTCGGCGTAATTCTTTCCGATGCAGACGACCTTGCTGGCCAGTATCGGCGCCAACAGTCGGACGTCGGCGAGCGGCCAGGAGCGGCCGGTGAAACTCGGCGTCCCGAATGGATGTTCGGCGATCTCGCGGGCCGTCATACCGCCCGGATCGTCCAATGGGCCTTCGACGCTGACGAAAGCCACTCCGTCGGGGCTGGCGATTCGACCAAGGCGCATTCGGAAAAGCCTAGCGAGGGTCGCGAGCGCGGCGTAGCCGGGCGCTGCGGGCCCTCGCCATCAGGCCCCGCGAGGGTCGCGAGCGCGGCGTAGCCGGGCGCACCTCGATGACATCGAAGAGGAAACGGCCGGTGCCCACCTCGATAACTCCTTTGCTCAGCACCTCCTTTCCACCTGACATCTGTGCAAGCATGGCTTGATGTCCTCGGACGCGATCAGCGCCGTCACGCGCTGGTCGATGGTCGCCGTCGCGCTGGTGGTGACTGCCAGCGCGTTCAGCTTCATCAACGCCGTCCCATTCCTGATCCCTGCGCTGGAAGCCGCGCGCGGGACACCGCTGTCCGAAACCGGTTTGTTAGCGGTGATGCCGAGCCTGGGCATGGTGGTGACGTTGATCGCCTGGGGCTACGTGGCCGACCTGATCGGCGAGCGCATCGTGCTGACCCTGGGTGCGATGGTGACGGCGGCGGCGGCCTACGCCGCGTCGACGGTCGATTCCCTGCTAACCATGGGAATCCTGCTGTTCATCGGTGGCATGGGCGCGGCCAGCGCCAACCCCGCCTGCGGCCGGCTGGTTGCCGGTTGGTTCCCCCCGCAGCAACGCGGTCTGGCGATGGGAGTTCGCCAGACCGCACAACCGCTCGGAATAGCGATGGGAGCCTTCGTTATCCCGGGGCTCGCGCAAGATGGCCCGCCCGCAACGGGACTGCTGTTTCCGGCTTTGGCGTGCGCGGTCTCGGCGGTGGTCGCCGCCGTCTTCGCCCACGACCCGCCACGCAAACCGCGCCCGCAAGCCGTCCCGGCAGAGTTGACCAGCCCCTACCGCGATTCCACCGTTCTGTGGCGGATCCATGCACTCTCGGCACTGATGGTGATGCCGCAGTCGATGACCGTGACCTTCATGCTGGTCTGGCTACACAAGGATCATGGCTGGTCCGTGGAAGCGGCCGGGACGCTCGTCACCGTCATCGCACTGCTCGGCGCCATCAGCCGCATCGCGGCGGGCCGTTGGTCGGACGTCATCGGGTCCCGGATGCGCCCGATCCGAGCGATCGCGCTGTGCACCAGCGCGACCATGCTGCTGCTGGCGCTCACCAACGACCTCTACCCGGCGCTGGCGGTAGCGCTGATGGTGACGGTGTCGGTCGTCACGGTGATGGACAACGGCCTGGAGGCCACCGCCATCACCGAATTCGCCGGTCAGTTCTGGAGCGGACGCGCTCTGGGCGTGCAGAACACCACCCAGCGCCTGATGACACTGGCCGGCCCGCCGATGTTCGGTGCGGTCATCGGCGCGTTCGGCTACCCGGTGGCGTTCGCGTTGTGTGGACTTTTCCCGTTGGCGGCCGTACCGGTCGTCCCGACGGGGTTGCTGGTGCCCGGAATGGAGGAGCGGCCACCGCAAAGACCTCGCGACGAGGTTGCCCGGTTGCTCGAGTAACGGGTCGCCGACGGCCGCTGTGCGAGCATTAGCGGATGTCCGAAGAGCCGGCGGGCCCCATCGCGCGTTGGTCGATCGTCGTCGTCTCACTGTTCGTGACTGCCAGCTCGTTTCTGTTCATCAATGGCGTCGCCTTCCTGATACCCAGGTTGCAAACCGCGCGCGCGATACCGCTGAACCAGGCGGGTTTGCTGGCGTCCATGCCGAGTTGGGGCATGGTGCTCACACTGATCGCCTGGGGATACGTGCTGGACCGCGTCGGCGAGCGCATCGTGCTGACCGCAGGCACGGCCCTCACCGCGGTGGCGGCCTACGCTGCTGCTTCGGCGGATTCGCTGTTCCTGATGGGAGTTTTCCTTTTTCTGGGCGGCATGGCGGCGGCCAGCTGCAACACCGCCGGCGGCCGGTTGGTGTCCGGATGGTTTCCGCCCGAGCAGCGCGGGTTGGCGATGGGAATCCGCCAGACCGCCCAACCGCTGGGAATTGCCGTGGGCGCGTTGGTCATTCCAGAGCTGGCCGAGCGCGGCGCCCAGGTTGGGCTGATGTTCCCGGCCGCCGCGTGTGCAGTTTCCGCGCTCGCCAGCCTGCTGGGCGTCAAGGACCCGCCCCGCAAGCCCCGCGCGACGGCCACCGACGAAGAATTGGCCAACCCATATCGCGGTTCGCCGATGCTATGGCGGACACATGCGGTGTCGGGATTGCTGATGATGCCGCAGACGGTCACCGTCACCTTCATGCTGGTCTGGCTGATCAACCACCACGGCTGGTCGATCGCCGCCGCCGGTGGCCTGGTCACCATCTCCCAGCTGATCGGCGCCGCGGGCCGCATTCTGGTCGGGCGTTGGTCGGATCGCATCGGATCCCGGATGCGACCGGTGCGGATCATCGCGGGGGCGGCCGCCTTGACGATGTTTCTGCTGGCCTTCGCCGACCACCTCGATTCCCGGCTCGACGTGCTGCTCATGATCGCCATCTCGGTGATCGCGGTGCTCGACAACGGACTCGAGGCCACCGCCATCACCGAGTTCGCCGGACCCTACTGGAGCGGGCGTGCGCTGGGCATTCAGAACACCACGCAGCGATTGATGGCCGCGGCCGGGCCGCCCATGTTCGGTGCGCTGATCAGCGCGGCCGCGTATCCGCTGGCGTGGGCGCTGTGCGGGCTGTTCCCGCTGGTTGCGACGCCGTTGGTGCCTACCCGCGTGCTGCCGCCCGGTCTGGAATCTAGAGCGCGGCTGCAATCCGTTCGCCGGCATCGCCGGTGGCAGGCCGTTCGTCCCCGCGAGTCGCCAGGTAAGTCGCGACCGCCCGATCCACTCGCGCCGCCGCCTCGTCCTCGCCAAGATGGGCCAGCAGCAACGCCACCGACATGATCGCCGCCGTCGGATCGGCGATGCCCTTGCCGGCGATGTCGGGCGCGCTGCCGTGCACCGGTTCGAACATGGACGGATTGGTCCGCGTCGCGTCGATGTTGCCGCTGGCCGCCAGACCGATACCACCGCAGACCGCGGCGGCCAGGTCGGTGATGATGTCGCCGAACAGGTTGTCGGTGACGATCACGTCGAACCGGCCCGGGTCGGTGGCCAGGAAGATGGTGGCCGCGTCGACGTGCTGGTAGGCCACCTCGACGTCGGGGTACTGCTCACCGATCTCCTGCACGGTCCGCAACCACAGGCCGCCGGCGAACGTCAGCACGTTGGTCTTGTGCACCAGGGTCAGGTGCTTGCGACGCTTGCGGGCCCGTTCGAACGCGTCGGTCACCACCCGTCGCACCCCGAAGGCGGTGTTGACGCTCACTTCGGTCGCCACCTCGTGGGGGGTGCCGACGCGGATCGCGCCGCCGTTGCCGGTGTAGGGGCCTTCGGTTCCCTCGCGAACCACGACGAAGTCGATCTCGGGATTCCCGGCCAGCGGACTGTGCACGCCGGGATACAGCCGGGCCGGGCGCAGGTTCACGTGGTGGTCGAGTTCGAAGCGCATCCGCAGCAGCAGGCCGCGTTCCAGGACGCCGCTGGGCACCGACGGGTCGCCGATGGCTCCCAGCAGGATGGCGTCGTGCTCGCGTAGCTCGGGCACCACCGACTCCGGCAGCACTTCCCCGGTGGCGTGAAACCTGCGGGCGCCCAGGTCGTACTCGGTCTTCTCCACGCCGGGCAGGACGATGTCGAGGACCTTGACCGCCTCGGCGACGACCTCAGGCCCGATCCCGTCGCCGGCGATCACCGCTAACTTCAATTGCGCCGCTCCTCCTCATCACTGCGTTCTGCATCGTCGCCGGCGCGTTTCACGACAGGTCGACCACTTCGAGCTTGTTGGCGCCGACCGCCTCGGTGATCTCCGAGCGCACGCCGTCGGGGACGTCCTGGTCCAGCCGCAACAGGATGGTCGCGCTGTCGCCCTCGGTGTCCTCGGACAGCTGCGCGGCCTGGATGTTGACCCCGGCCGCGCCGAGCAGCGTGCCGATCTTGCCGAGCGCGCCCGGCTGGTCGGCGTAGTTGATCACCAGGTTGATGCCCTGGGCGCGCAGGTCGTAGTTGCGGCCGTTGATCTGGACGACCTTCTCGACCAACTGCGGTCCGGACAGCGTGCCGGCGACATTGACCACCGACCCGTCGGCGGCGACGGCTCGCACGTCCACCATGCTGCGGTGGTTCGGGCTCTCGGTGGCCTTGCTGATCTCGGCCGTCACACCGCGGTCCGCGGCCAGGGCCGGCGCATTGACGAACGTCACCGTCTCTTCGATGACAGCCGAGAAGAGCCCGCGCAGCGCGGAGAGCTTGAGCACCTCGACCTCTTCGGCGGCGAGCTCACCGCGCACCTGCACCTGCACGGTTACCGGCAACTCGTCGGACAGCGCGGCTGCCAGCACGCCGAGCTTGCGGGCCAGATCCAGCCAAGGAGCCACCTCCTCGCTGACCACGCCGCCGCCGACGTTCACCGCGTCGGGAACGAACTCCCCGGCCAGCGCCAGCCGCACACTCTCGGCAACGTCGGTGCCGGCGCGGTCCTGGGCCTCGGCGGTCGAAGCACCCAGGTGCGGGGTGACGACCACCTGCGGCAGCTCGAACAGCGGGCTGTCGGTGCACGGCTCGGTGGAGAACACGTCCAGGCCGGCGGCGCGCACGTGGCCGCTGGTGATCGCCTCGGCCAGCGCGGCCTCGTCGATCAATCCCCCGCGCGCGGCGTTGACGATAATGACGCCCGGCTTGGTCTTGGCCAGCGCTTCCTTGCCGATCAGGCCCTTGGTCTCGGGTGTCTTGGGCAGGTGCACGGAGATGAAGTCGGCGCGGGCCAGCAGGTCGTCCAGCGAGAGCAGTTCGATGCCCAACTGGGCGGCGCGGGCCGACGACACGTAGGGGTCGTAGGCGACGATGTGGGCGCCGAACGCGGCGATCCGCTGCGCGACCAACTGCCCGATCCGGCCGAGCCCGACGACGCCTACCGTCTTGCCGAAGATCTCGACGCCGGAGAACTTCGACCGCTTCCAGGTGTGCTCGCGCAGCGTGGCGTCGGCGGCCGGAATCTGGCGAGATGCGGCCAGTAGCAATGCGATTGCGTGTTCGGCGGCGCTGTGGATGTTCGACGTGGGGGCGTTGACCACCAGCACGCCGCGCCCGGTGGCGGCGTCGACGTCGACGTTGTCCAGGCCGACGCCGGCACGGGCGACGATCTTCAGCTTGGGCGCCGCGGCGAGTACCTCGGCGTCGACGGTGGTGGCCGACCGGACCAGCAGCGCGTCGGCCTCGGGTACCGCGGCCAGCAATTTCTCCCGGTCCGGGCCGTCGACCCAGCGCACCTCGACCTGGTCTCCCAGGGCAGCGACGGTCGATTCGGCCAGTTTGTCGGCGATCAGTACAACAGGCAAGTTCACGCGGACAGCCTAGCGGCGACCGTCAGCGCGACGGAGTCGGGCGCAACGGGCCGCCGCCGTCGCGGCCAGCGGCGACCGTCAGCGCGACGGAGTCGGGCGCAACGGGTCGCCGCCGTCGAACCCAGCGGCGACCGTCAGCGCGACGGAGTCGGGCGCAACGGGTCGCCGCCGTCGAACCCAGCGGCGACCTTGCGGCGGCCAGACATCGCTGCGGCCGATTCCCAGAACGACGCCGGCGCTGCTGAGTACGATCCGGCCGTGTCCTCCCCCACCCGCCCGGCGATCTGCGTCAACATGATCGTCCGCAACGAGGCGGCGATCATCGAGGAGACCCTGGACAACATCGCGCCCTACATCAGCTCCTGGGTGATCGTGGACACCGGCTCCGAGGACGGGACCCAGGAACTCATTCGCGATCACATGGCCCGGCTCGGCATTCCCGGGGAGTTGCACGAGCGACCGTGGCGCAACTTCGGACACAACAGGTCCGAGGCGCTGACCCTGGCCCAGGGCCGCGGAGACTACATCTGGGTCCTCGATGCTGACGACAAGGTCACGGGCACTATCGATTTCGGCCAGCTGGGCTATGACCTCTACCAGCTCCGGTATGGCCAAAGCGAAAGCTCCGAGGTGTACTGGCGCCCGAACCTGTTCCGCGACGGGTTACCGGTCCGATACGAAGGCGTGGTCCATGAGTACGTGATGGTGGACTCCGATTTCAGCCACGACCGGCTCGACGGCGACTACTACATCGATTCTCGCCGCCTCGGAGCGCGCAACCGCGACCCGCAACAGAAATACGAGAGCGACCGTGACCTGCTGCTCGCCGAGGTCGAACGCAATCCCGACGATGCCCGGTCGGTGTTCTATCTGGCGCAAAGCTATTTCGATCTGGGCGATTTCGAGAATGCCCGCAGGTGGTATCTGAGGCGTGTCGACATGGGAGGGTGGGCCGAAGAGGTCTACCTATCGATGTACCGGGTCGCGGAGTCGATGTGGTCGATGGGTGCGTCCTGGCCGGAGGTGCAAGACGCCTACCTGCGGGCCTGGGAGTTCCGGCCGACCCGCGCGGAACCGTTGTACGCCATCGCATTTCGATACCGCCTCGACGGGCGTTACCGGCTCGGCTATCTGTTCGCCAAGCATGCCGCCGAGATCGCGTTTCCCGCCGAGGACACGTTGTCTGTCAGCGCGGACACCTACAACTGGGGTGCCCTCGACGAGGCAGCCGTCTGCGCATCGTGGATCGGCGAGCACGCTGAGGCGGTCGCACTCTGGCGGCGAATCCTGGCCCGCCCCGGCGTTCCCGAAGAAGATCGGCAACGCATCGCCGCCAACTGCGACAACAGTGCCACGCGGATGATCGACGCGGCCGCCGCGTACCCCGGTGAGCTGGCGCGGCAGCTGACGGGCGGTCGCCGCCACGCCGAGGTGACGCTCAGCCTGATCGCCGGGCCGGATCGCGCCGGCACCGAGGTGACGCTGAACTCACTGCTGAACTGCTGCACCGACGTCTGGCGGGTCGGGCTGTTTCTGGTGGTCGATGCCGGGCTGTCTGCGGCCGACCGCGCGGTACTGCTCGAGCGGTATCCGTTTCTGGAGTTCTGCCCGTTCCCTCCCGCGGAGTCCCGCGCGGGGCTGTTGGCACAGATCCGGGACCAGATCTACGGACGGTTCTGGCTGCATCTGGATCAGGGTTGGCGGTTCTATGCCGCCGACAACCTGATCACCCGCCTGACCAGCGTGTTGGAGGCCGCGGACCACGTGTTGCAGGTGGCGGTCAACTTCACCGACGCGGACCAGCTCATCGGTGCCAGCGCGACGGACGAAATGGTGTCTCAGGCGCCCGGTGCCGGACGCTACGTGCTGGGCAAGCAGGTGGCGCACGGCCCGGCGATGTTCGACACCGCACGACTGGACCGCCTCGGCGGTATCCGTGCCGATGACCCCGATGCGCTCGCCGAGCTGGGCCGACGAGCCGCAGCCGCCGGGTTGGCGACCGCGAGCCTCGACCAGGTGTTGTGCATCACCTCGGCCTGACCGGTAGGCCCGGTTTGCGCCGAGGATGTCGTCGGCTGTAATTCACAGATGGATGTCACCGTCGTCGGCAGCGGACCCAACGGATTGGCCGCGGCCGTCATTCTCGCCCGCGCCGAACTGAAAGTGCAGGTCATCGAGGCCCAGCCGACCTTCGGCGGCGGTGCCCGCAGCGCCGTCGACATCGACTATCCGGGGATCCTGCACGACGTGTGCTCGGCGGTACACCCGCTGGCACTGGCCTCGCCGTTCTTCGCTGAGTTCGATCTGCCCGGCCGGGGCGTCAACCTTGCCGTGCCCGAGATCTCCTACGCCAACCCGCTACCCGGGCGGCCCGCGGCGATCGCCTACCGGGATCTGGAGCGCACCTGCGCGGAGTTGGACGACGGCGCGTCCTGGCGGCGTCTGCTGGGACCGGTCGCGGCAGACAGCGATGCAGTGGTGGCATTCCTGCTGGGCGACAAGCGCTCGGTTCCGCGCGCGTTGCTCACCGTCGCGCGGTTGGGGTTGCGCATGCTGGCTCAGGGCACCCCGGCGTGGGGGACGCTGGCCGGTGAGGATGCGCGCGCGTTGTTCACTGGCGTTGCCGCGCACGCGATTACGCCGCTGCCGTCTCTGGCGTCCAGCGGTGCCGGAATGATGTTGGCGACGCTGGCCCATGCGGTCGGGTGGCCGTTACCGGTGGGCGGCAGTCAGGTCATTCCGGACGCCCTGATCGAGGATTTGCGGGCGCACGGTGGCGAATTGACGGCCGGCGTCGAAGTCACCGAACCGCCAGAGGGTGTCGCGATCTATGACACGGCACCGACCGCGCTGCTGCGCATCTACGGCGATGCGATGCCGTCGCACTACGCAAAAGTGTTGCAGCGCTACAAATTCGGTGCAGGCGCGGCCAAGGTCGACTTCGTGCTCAACGACGACATCCCGTGGTCTGACCCGCGCCTGCAGCAAGCGCCGACCCTGCACCTGGGCGGCACCCGAGCGGAAATGGCGAGCGCCGAAGCGGATATCGCGGCCGGTCGCCACGCAGAGTTCCCCATGGTGCTTGCGTCGCTTCCGCACCTGGCCGATACCGGCCGGCTCGATGCCGACGGCCGTCGGCCGTTCTGGACCTACGCGCACGTACCGGCAGGATCGCCCGTCGACCCCACCGAAGCCGTGACCCGGGTGGTCGAGCGCTTCGCGCCGGGGTTCCGCGACGTCGTCGTGGCCGCACGCAGCGTTCCCGCCGCGCGAATGTCCGAGCACAACGCCAACTATGTCGGCGGAGACATTTCGGTGGGCGCCAACTCGCTGTTGGGAGCGCTCACCGGCCCGAGTCCGCGGCTAAATCCTTGGAGCACACCGATTCCCAGGGCTTATCTCTGTTCGGCGGCGGCCCCGCCGGGCGCCGGGGTGCACGGCATGGGCGGGTACTACGCGGCGCGCACGGTGTTGCAGCGGGAGTTTGGGATTCGGGAAGTCCCTCCTCTGGGGCCGTTGCCCCCGCGAACGTCACGCTAGCGTGACTGCCGACGCCGAGCGTCACGCCAGCGTGACCGCCACACCGTGCGAAATGGTAGGACCTACTCCGCTGGGTATCACCCCCGACGGCTTCGTTCGGAAATGCAACCGAATCACCTTGAGCTTGTGCGCAATTGTCGACGTTGCCTCGGCTGGTCGAGTGCGCAGAGGGCGCGGCAAATGCCTTATGCCGCGCTCAGCCCGTACCTTTCGGTGTAGGTGACTGCTTGATCGAACTGCTCGAAGCTCAGGCCGTACTCTGCGACCAGCACGTCGCGAGGTTCGCCGCTGCTCACCATGCCCGCGATAGTCACGGGCGATACCCTGCGACCCGGAACCCTTGCATCGCCCCAGTTTCTGCTACGCCACGGCCGTCGCCGGAAACACCACCACCGAGCCATCCTCGCTTCGCGCGATGTCGATCGCCACGTCGGAATTTCGGCGGTCCTGGTTGATGCCGGAAGCGAGGTCTCGAAGGCGGTACGAGGTGTTGAGCAGCATGTCCACTTCGCCGCGCGTAAACATGATGTCGCGTACGCCTCGTGGGCGGGTCAACTGCAGCGACGAAAGACGCTGCAGCACACCAGCGATACCGGATTCCAGTTCCTCCACCCGTTGCTGATCGGCGCGAAGCGATTGCACGAAACTCTCGAACGGATTCGCTGCATCCATCTGCGCATGTTCCACAGCTTGGAGCACGAGCACGCGCTTCTTCAGCGCGATGGCCAATTCGGCGAGATCGAGATGAGCGCGGAAAAGACCACCCTCATCCTTCTCGATTCCATCGAATTTCGTTCGCAGTTTGGCGACTTCGACTGGCCCCTCGCCAAACTCTTCGACAGCGGTCTGCCATTTCTTGAGACGACTGTCCGCCTCGGCGATGGCCGTGTCGATCGCGTAGACCGCGGGGCTCAACCCCACTGAAGCCCCAATTCGCCCTTGGTCCAACAAAATGGCAGTCGCCTTATCAATGGCCGCTCTACAGCCATTGAGCGCCGTCCGTTCGCGCTGCAGGTTGTCATCGTGCAATTTCTCAAGCAGCGAAGTGATGTTCTCGATCGCTCGCTGACGCTCCTGGTCGGCGTGGGCGCTGACACCAACTGCGACTGCCATCAGGACCAACGGAGCTGCGACAGTCAGAGCGCCCGCGCCGGCAGCTGCCACACCAACGGTGGCCGCCGACCCACCCGCCGCGCCCGCGGCTGCGGCTTGTCCCGCAGCAACCGGCACGAAAGTTGCCTGCGCAGCGATGCCGGACGACCCCATCAGAGCGCCGTGAACCCCACCGGATGCCGCTTTGGACACCATCGGTGTGACGAGCCCACTGCCGAATTCGGCAGCGACCTTCGCCGGAACAACCATTCGATACAACGTCTCGCCGCCCGTCTCGACTACCGCGGCGGGTGCCGATTTCGCTGTCTGACTGATCAGCTGCGAGAGTTGCGTAGCCAGAGGACTAGCGGCCTCTAGGTGTAACCCTTTGCTGCGGTCAATGTTGTTCGGCAACGGGTGTGCTTCCAGCGTCGCGATCGGCGCTTCGGCCATCGCCGCAAGTGCAGTCCGCAGGTCGAATAGCCGCTCGGGGGTAATGGTCTCGCCGACTAGCGAGGGTACCGACACGTCACGCGTCGCCAGCGTCCATACGGGCACAAGTGTCTTGCCGCTATCCACCATTGCTAGGCCCTCCTCCCGTCGCCCGGGTACCCACGATATGTGCCCCCTCCGACATGAAGGAAACGATTTGCATAGCGGCGAGATCAAACGGACAGAGCACGATAGCCCCGCGGCGTCCTCACCGGCAACGACCACCTGTGGAAGCGCAATGGCCGCACGGAGGACTCACCGCTACTGCTGGCCCGGCGCGAAGCCCAGTATTTCGCCTCGCTGCTCGAAGACGCGATCCGCCGGCGCGGCGGCAACCAAGCCGTCGACCGGATCCCCTACGTGCAGGAGCTGGTCTTCCTGCATCCCTCCGAATTCGTCTGCGACTTATCTCAGAGCTCGCGCATCAGTCTCTACGGTCTCGACGGCAAGCAAAGGACCACCGGCCTGCCCGGCATCTCCGAGCGGCTGCTCGCACCCGCCCGCCACGACCCGATCAGCGAACGTGACGGCGCGCAAATCGCCGGTCTGATGAAGGCGATCGGTCTGGCTCCGCGCCGCCAGCGTGAGGTCGGCTCCTGGATCATCGACGAGAAGCCCTCGCCGACGGCGACGGCTGGCAGGACTGGCAGGCCTTCCACCACGTGAACACCGAAGACCACGTCCGCGTCCGCTTCTACACGGCCGGCGCGGCCTCCACCAAAGCCGACGACCACGCTCGCAAGCAGGCCGTCACCCAACGAGTACAACCTGCTCTCGCGACTCACCTACGACGGGCTGCAATCCCCGAAAGATCTGGTCAACGAAGCCGAACCTGGCATCGGCCTGGTGTTCCCGCAACGCAAGGGCGATGCGCCGCGCCGCAACCATCTACCGCCGATGAGTTCACCACCCGCATTACGCACGCCGACTTAGATGCTGGCCGAATTCGCATCCCGAAAGTCGCGAACAGCCGACTACCAAAAACTTGCGGCCCAGTCGAGCTCGAATTGCGTAGTGCAACAGTTGCAGCCAAATGGAATCCGAACTCGCGAAAGCGCGGCCGGTGCGCCACGCTGTATCTCAACGAACACAAGAAACTCGCGCAGTTAGTTGGGATTGGTGAACGCCTGACCATATCGGTCAAGGACCGCGTCGTCATCCTGACGTGACTCGTCCGAGCAGAGCCTAGGCTGGCCCCATGACCAAACTCGCTGTCATCTACTACTCCGCCACCGGGCACGGCACCACCATGGCCAAGCGCGTCGCTGCGGCGGCCGAGGCCGCCGGCGCCGAGGTGCGGGTCCGCCACATCGCCGAAACCCGCGACCCGGCCTCGTTCGCCGAGAATCCGGCGTGGACGGCGAATTACGAAGCGACCAAAGACCTTCCGGCGGCCACCGGCGACGACATCGTGTGGGCCGACGCGGTGATCTTCGGCTCGCCGACCCGCTTCGCATCCACCACGTCGCAATTCCAGACGTTCATCGACTCGCTCGGCGGCTTGTGGGCGCAGGGCAAGCTGGCCGACAAGGTCTATGCGGCATGGACTTCGACGCAATCCCCGCACGGCGGGCAGGAGACCACGCTGATCGGCCTGTACACCTCGCTGATGCATTTCGGCGGCATCCTCGTGCCGCCCGGATACACCGACCCGTTGAAATTCGTCGACGGCAACCCTTACGGTGTTGGTCTGATTGCCACTCGCGACAACATCGACGAGCTCGATGACGCGACGACGGATGCGCTGGACCACTTGGCCCAGCGGGTGGTCGCGGTGACCGACCGCCTTACATCGGCGGGCGGTTAGGCGCCCCTGATTAGTCCGCTGGCCAATAACCGACAACGCCGCCGTCGAATCTGAGGCCGGTGCGCGAAAAGCCCTCTCCCACAGCTGCTCTTGCGTCGGGTCGCCGAACGTCACGCTAGCGCAACGGCAGACGCCGAGCGCCACTCCAGCGTGACGCTCGGCGCGAAACCCAAGCACACCTCGCCTAGCCGACCGTCCCGCCTCGCCGAACGTCACGCTAGCGCAACGGCAGACGCCGAGCGCCACTCCAGCGTGACGCTCGGCGCACCACCCGACTTCCGAGCGCGAGCAGACGCAAAAGCACCCGAAATCCGCAAGGATTTGGGGCTTTTGCGTCTGCTCGCGCAAACCCTAAGCGGTCTCGGTGATCGGCCGGTCGACCCAACTCATCAAGTCGCGCAGCTTCTTGCCGGTCACCTCGATCGGGTGCTCGGCGTTCTCCTTGCGCAGCTGCTCGAGTTGCTTGTTGCCGCCCTCGACATTGGCGACCAGCTTCTTGGTGAAGCTGCCGTCCTGAATGTCGCGCAGGATGGCGCGCATCCGCTCCTTGGTGTCGGCGTCAATCACCCTGGGACCCGACAAATACCCGCCGAACTCCGCGGTGTCGGACACCGAGTAGTTCATCCGCGCGATCCCGCCCTCGTACATCAGGTCCACGATCAGCTTCAGCTCGTGCAGCACCTCGAAGTAGGCCATCTCCGGCGGATAGCCCGCCTCGACCATCACGTCGAACCCGGTCTTCACCAATTCCTCTGTGCCACCGCACAACACGGCCTGCTCACCGAACAGGTCGGTCTCGGTCTCGTCCTTGAACGTGGTCT
Source organism: Mycobacterium sp. NGS22 (assembly GCF_059813095.1). Classification (NCBI taxonomy): domain Bacteria; kingdom Bacillati; phylum Actinomycetota; class Actinomycetes; order Mycobacteriales; family Mycobacteriaceae; genus Mycobacterium; species Mycobacterium sp. NGS22. Next base: position 63,010 of record NZ_JCALDY010000003.1, on the reverse strand, counting down.
TGATGACGCCCGCGCGGGTGCCGCCGATGGCCTTGGCGTACGACAACGCCAGCGCCTCGCCCTCACCGGTCGGGTCCTGGTCGACGGCGATCAACGCCGGCACACCCTTGCCGTCGACGAACTGGCGCCGCACCAGGTGGCCCGGTCCCTTGGGCGCGACCATCGCGATCGTGACGTTTGCGGGCGGCTTGATCAGGTCGAAGTGGATGTTGAGCCCGTGGCCGAAGAACAGGGCGTCGCCGTCCTTGAGGTTGGGTTCGATGTCGTTGGTGAAGATCTCGGCCTGCGCGGTGTCCGGCGCCAGCAGCATGATCACGTCGGCCCACTTTGCCACCTCGGCGGGCGTGTCAACCTCCAAGCCCTGCTCGGAGACCTTCTCCCGGGACTTCGAACCTTCCTTCAACCCGACGCGAACCTCGACGCCGGAGTCGCGCAGGCTCAGCGAGTGCGCGTGCCCCTGGCTGCCATAACCGATCACACCGACCTTGCGGCCCTGGATGATCGACAGGTCTGCGTCGTCGTCGTAGAACATCTCCAACGTCTGCGCTGGCACATCTGCCACGTGAATATCTCCTTCTTGTATTGGCTATCGAAAATTACTTGGCCGTGCCGATGCTGCGCGGGCCACGGGCCATCGACACCACACCGGACTGGACGATCTCTTTGATACCGAACGGCTCCAGCAGCCGTAGCAGCGCTTCGAGCTTGCCGCGGTTGCCGGTGGCCTCGACGGTGAGTGACTCCGGGGATACGTCGATCACGTTGGCGCGGAACAGGTTTACTGCCTCGATCACCTGGCTGCGGGTACCGGCGTCGGCACGGACCTTGATCAGCGCCAACTCCCGATCCACCGAATTGTCGTCGTCCTGTTCGACGATCTTGATCACGTTGATCAGCTTGTTGAGCTGCTTGGTGATCTGCTCGAGCGGCGTCTCCTCGGCGGAGACCACAATCGTCATCCGCGACATGTCCTTCTGCTCGGTACCGCCGACGGCCAGAGACTGAATGTTGAAGCCCCGCCTCGAGAACAGCGCTGCCACGCGGGCAAGCACGCCGGGTTTGTCCTCGACCAGCACCGACAGCGTGTGCGTCTTGGTCTGCATCAGGCGTGCCCTTCGGTGATGTCGTCGAACAGCGGACGGATGCCGCGTGCGGCCTGGATCTCGTCGTTGCTGGTGCCGGCGGCGACCATCGGCCAGACCTGTGCGTCGGCGCCGACGATGAAGTCGATGACGACGGGACGGTCGTTGATCTCCCGCGCCTTCTGAATCATGTCTGCGACGTCTTCTTCACGCTCGCAACGCATTCCAACACACCCCAGCGCCTCGGCCAGCTTCACGAAGTCCGGGATGCGATGCGAGTGGGTGGCCAGGTCGGTCTGCGAGTAGCGCTCCTCGTAGAACAGCGTCTGCCACTGACGCACCATGCCCAGGTTGCCGTTGTTGATCAGCGCCACCTTGATCGGGATGCCTTCGATGGCGCAGGTGGCCAGTTCCTGGTTGGTCATCTGGAAGCAACCGTCGCCGTCGATGGCCCACACCTCGGTGTCGGGCAGTGCGATCTTGGCGCCCATGGCCGCCGGGATGGCGAAGCCCATGGTGCCCAGACCGCCGGAATTCAGCCAGGTGCGCGGCTTTTCATACTTGACGAACTGGGCGGCCCACATCTGGTGCTGCCCGACGCCGGCCACGTAGATGGCGTCCGGACCGGCAAGCTCGCCCAGCTTCTCGATCACGTACTCCGGGCCCAGGCTGCCGTCGCTCTGCGGGTCGTAGCTCAGTGGGTAGGTCTTGCGGACGTCCTCCAAATACGCCCACCAGTCGGTCATTTCGATGTTGCCCGGAACGTCGTAGTGGCGCAGCATCTCGATCAGCTCGGTGATGACGTTGCGGACGTCGCCGACGATCGGCACGTCGGCGTGCCGGTTCTTGCCGATCTCCGCCGGGTCGATGTCAGCGTGGATAACCTTGGCCTCGGGCGCGAACGAGTCCAGGCGCCCGGTGACCCGGTCGTCGAAGCGGGTGCCGAGCGCGATCAGCAGGTCGCTGCGCTGCAGCGCCGCCACCGCGCCCACCGTGCCGTGCATGCCCGGCATGCCGAAATTCTGCCGGTGGCTGTCGGGGAACGCACCGCGCGCCATCAGGGTGGTGACCACCGGGATGCCGGTCAGCTCGGCCAACTGCAGCAACTCCTGAGTCGCTTCGCCGCGGATGACACCACCGCCGACGTACAGCACCGGCTTGCGCGCGGCCGCGATCAGCTTGGCCGCCTCCCGGATCTGACGGTTGTGCGGCTTGGTGTTGGGCTTGTAGCCCGGCAGCTCCATGCGCGGCGGCCAGCTGAAGGTGCACTGGCCCTGCAGCACGTCCTTGGGGATGTCGACCAGCACCGCGCCCGGCCGCCCCGACGCTGCGATGTGGAACGCTTCGGCCATCACCCGCGGGATCTCGTCACCGGTGCGCACCAGGAAGTTGTGCTTGGTGATCGGCATGGTGATGCCCGAGATGTCGGCTTCCTGGAAGGCATCGGTGCCGATCAGCTGCCGGCCGACCTGTCCGGTGATCGCGACCACCGGGATCGAGTCCATCTGCGCGTCGGCCAGCGGGGTGACCAGGTTGGTGGCCCCTGGTCCCGAGGTCGCCATGCACACCCCGACCCGACCGGTGGCGTGCGCGTAGCCGCTGGCGGCGTGACCCGCACCCTGCTCATGGCGCACCAGGACGTGACGCAGCTTCTGCGAGTCGAACAGCGGGTCGTAGACCGGCAGGACGGCGCCACCCGGGATGCCGAAGATCACGTCGACGTCCAGCGCCTCCAACGACAGGATGACGGACTGTGCGCCGGTAACTTGTTGGGGTGCAATGCGTTTCGCCGGCGGCGGGGCGGACTTGACACCGTTGGCCGGTCCTTGGCGCGACGGCGTCGGGGCCGGTGAGGGTGGCTTGGTCGGTGCGCTCACTTTGTCCTCTTGAATCTTTCGGCTTCGTGGAGTCTCGGGGCAACAAAAAACCCCCGTCAGCTCAGCTGCTGCACGAGGGTCGCGTTGGTGCTCGATGGCTAGTCAGGCACCAACGCGCCGACTAAGTACTACGAGCATTCCAGGCTTCATAGCGTCCGACGGTAGCCTTCGCACAGCTCAGCAGTCAAATCCGGGTCCCGCCGGCAGCGGTGGAATGATGCGAGGGTGGTCACCAAGTCATCGGTCGTGCTCAAAGTCTCCCCGATTGCCCATCTCGCCGTCGGTTTCCTGACGCTGTGCCTGCTGGTGCCGGTGCTGGCCTGGCCGCCCAGCGCGCCGGTACTGCTGATTCCGGTGCTGTTGTCGGCGCTGATCGTGCGGCTGCGCACCGTGGCCGACGACGACGGCGTGACGGTGCGGACACTGCTGGGCAGCCGGCGGGTGGCCTGGGAGGACATCGAAGGGCTGCGGTTCCACCGCGGCAACTGGGCGCGGGCGCAACTCAAGAGCGGCACGGAACTGCGGTTGCCCGCGGTGACCTTCGCGACGCTGCCGCAGCTGACCGAAGCCAGCTCGGGGCGGGTACCGAACCCCTATCGGTGATCAGCCGATTCTGTCGAAACATTCGTCGGTGTTGTCCAGCACGCCACCACGGAAAGCGACGATCCGGGTGAAGCCGGCGGGCGTGTTGGCGCCATTGACGTCGCTGGCGGCGATGCCGTTCATCAACAGTCCGATGACCGCCTTGTCCAGGTCGCCGGCGGTCAGCACCAGCTGCTTACCGGACGGGATGCTCACCGGCTGAGCCATGCCACGCTGCGCGGCGCCGGTCAGACAGGCCGTGCGCACCGCGGTCACCGCCGAGCTCAGTGGCAGATCGCGCTCCCGCTGCAGTGCCAGCACATACCGGGAAGCGACGATCGACAACGCGGTGTTGTCGCCCTGCAACATCTGCGGGTCGGTCATGCCCTTACGGCCGCCGGGCTTGCCGATCTCCTGCAAAGTAGGCAGGTCGGCGACGACGGTATTGGTGGACGGGCAGTAGGAAGCGCCCTTGGTGGGCTTGGCGTCCGAGCAGCTGGTCGACGAAAAGACCACCGTGGGCGCCGTTTTCGGGGCGAACACCACGTTGAGGATGTCGACCAACGTTTGCACGGTGTCTTCGTTGATCTCCACTTCGCCGGCATTGGCATCGCGCGATGAGCCCTCTTGCAGCGCCACCGGAAGACCTTCGCGGCGTTTCTTGATTTCGGCGGTGTCGATCTTGGCGCACGTTCCGGACCCGCTGTCGAAGCCCATCTGCAACGCGCTGACCCGGTCGAATCCGGAGCCGTGCTCGGAGTCTTCGGTCTCCTCGTACTCCTCCTCGCCCATGATCGGGTCGGAGATCTTCAACATCCCGGCGATCACGTGGCTCAGCGCGTCACCGGTGCTCAGCGTGAAGCGCGACGAGTGCCCCTCGGCGACCCAGCGCAGATAGACCCCGGCGAAACAGTCCGCCTGCTGCTCGCCGACGATGGTGGGCGCCGTCCGACCGAGAATCCCGCCGTTGTGCTGTATCGCGTGGCCGTACTCGTGGGCGAGGATGCCGACCACCGCCATGTCGCCGAAATACTTTTTGGCCGCCGGGAACAGCTGTCCCCGATCCCATTTGACGGAGTTGCAATTCAACGAATAGGAGGCGTTGACGTTCTGATATGTCTTGGCTCGGCACACAACCGGGCTGCGCGGATCGGTCGAGTCGTAGGACGTCACCTCGCTGACGGCCTTGAAGGGCTTCTTGGCGTCGTCGGGCCAGTTCTTCTTCCAGAACTCTTCGAGGTCGTTGAGCGCCAGCATCGACAGTCGGTCGATCTCACCGTTGTCGGTGTTCTTCACGGTGCCGGTCGGCCGGGGCGCATTGGCACGAGGTCCGCTGGCGCCCTCATTCAACGGCAGCCCGGCTACCCCGGACGGATCGTAGAGTCCCGACACAGCGCGCCCAGTGATCATGCTCGTCTTGCCTGACGAGCTGCTGCAGCCGGTCAAAGCCAGCAGCGCGCACGCGCCGACGACGACAGCCCTGGCCCACCCCGCGCGCTTCACTTGCCGCCGTCCAACTCGGGCAATCCGACCTGGTACGTCCCGTCGTCGTCTTTGAATTTCACCGTCAGCTTGCGCGGCTTACCGCGAACGCTGACGTTGCAGGTGAAGCTCTCGCCCTTCTCCACCGTGGGATCTTTGCCGTCATTGCACTTGACGTCCTTGATGTCGCCGGAGGCATAGCCGGTGACGCGGTCCAGCAGGACTTGCTGGACCTGGGTCTGCACGTCGGCGACGGCGAGTTTCTTGACGTCGCGGTTGACGACGGCGGTCGTCACCAGCAGGACGACCAACACGACGGCCAGCACCGCGACGACGGCCCCGACGATGAGTAGCGGTCTGCTTTTCGAGCTTTTCTTCTTCGGCGGGCTGGTCGTCGGCGGCGCAGCGGGCGGTCCGTATTGTGCGGGCGGCTGGGCCCAGTGGGTGGGCCGCTGGCTCGGCGGTGCGGGCGGCTGGGCCCACTGGGTCGGCTGATGTGCCCATGGATTCGCGGGCTGCTGCGGGTATCTGGGCGCTCGGCGCGGATCGTGTCCTGGATTCGGCCGTGGCGGCCAAGGAGGCTGGTTGTAATCGCGGGGTGTGCTCAAAGTATCCCCAATGCTCGACCCGACACCGGCGCATCCCAGGCTAGGTCATCGCCCCCGCAGCGGCGAAAAAATGCGGCTCAGGCCAGCGGGTTGACCCCGTTGAGCAGCACCCACACGGCGATACCGGCGGCGATTCCGGCCAGCAACGCCACGAATGATCCGATGAAAGGCCGGTTGGCCCAGCCCCGCCGCGCGTCCAGGCCATAACGTCCGGGACCGGACAGGATCACGGCGACGGCCATGACGATCAGACTGATCTGGTATTCGTGCCCGTCGGGCAAGAAGTAGGCGAACGTGTTCGAACGTGGCTGGGCCGAGGCGTTCGCGAGCAGTCCGTTGATCAGGAAGGCCAGCGCGCCCGCCGCCGCGATCGGAGTGAACAAGCCCAGCACCAGCAGCACACCCGCGACGATCTCGCCGCCGGCACTTACGTAAGCCAGGATGTCGGCGTGCTGGTAGCCGACGTCGGATAGCGAATTCCGGAACCCGTGCAGCCCGGAGCCACCCCACCAGCCGAACAACTTCTGCAGCCCATGGGTGATCAGGACCGCGCCCAGTCCCAGCCGCAGGATCAACAGCCCGAGATGCTGGGTGCCGCGCCGTCCGGCCGTACGCAGCCGATCGTCTTCGTCGTCGATATCGATGGCTGCCGGAGCGACCGGGTGCGCTCGGGCGGGTTGCTGCGGTTGGACGTAGGGCAGTGGTTCGTCGAGCGGGCTGTAGCCAGGTCCGCCGATGCCAGGACCGGGGTCGTAGGGCGGGATGATGGTGGTCGTCCCGGTGTGTTCGCGCTGAAACGCCGCTGGGGTCAGGTCGTCTTCCGGGTCGACCAGCCTTGCCGAGGCGGGCGGAGCCGCGATCGGCCCGTGGGAATCGTCCGGGCGCTGCCAAAGTGCGTCATTCGAACTGCTCACGGGTGTCAGGGTAAGGGCAATTTCGCTGGAAGCTGGGATTTGACAGGCGCTTTTGCCCGACAAATCCGCAGTTTGCCCGCCGATACGCCCCGACGGCCCGCAAGGCTCGTATTCTGGCTCTCCTTGAGCGCGCTATCTCGCTGACCTCCCGATCCCTGCCAACCATGGGCCACTGATCGAGCACGAAATGAATATATGAGAGTAAGCGGCGCTCCATCGGGCAATCGGGCGCCCAGCTGCGGTATCAGTGCCTACCCGGTAGCAGGCGGCGGCCACGACAGCAAATTCCCGTAGCCTGTCGGTCATGCGGATACGGCGGTCGATTCGGTGCGTGCTGGTTGCGCTGTGCGCCGCGGCCCTGGTGTCGAGCGGCTGCGCACGGTTCAACGACGCCCAATCGCAGCCGTTCACCACGATGCCCGAACTCAAGCCCCAACCCAGCTCCACGCCTCCCCCGCCGCCCCCCTTGCCGGCCACGCCCTTTCCGAAAGCCTGCCCCGCGCCGGGGGTGATGCAGGGCTGCCTGGAGAGCACCAGCGGCCTGATCATGGGCGGTGACAGCAAGACCGCGCTGGTCGCCGAGCGCACCACCGGTGTGGTCAAAGAGGTGTCGGTCAGCGCCGAGCCCAAGGTGAAGATGGTCATCCCGGTCGACCCGTCCGGCGACGGCGGCCTGATGGACATCGTGCTGTCCCCCACGTTCTCCCAGGACCGACTGATGTACGCCTACGTCAGCACCCCCACCGACAACCGGGTGATCCGCATCGCCGAAGACGACGTCCCCAAGGACATCCTGACCGGCATCCCCAAAGGAACCACCGGCAATACCGGTGCGCTGATCTTCACCAGCCCGACCACCCTGGTGGTGATGACCGGTGATGCCGGCAACCCCGCGCTGGCTGCCGACCCGAAGTCGTTGGCCGGCAAGGTGTTGCGCATCGAACAGCCCACGACTCTGGGCCAGGCCCCTCCGACGACGGCATTGTCGGGCATCGGCTCGGCCGGGGGCTTGTGCATCGATCCCGTCGACGGCTCGCTGTATGTCGCCGACCGCACTCCCAGCGCGGACCGCTTGCAACGCATCACGAAGAAGTCCGAGGTATCCACGGTGTGGAGCTGGCCGGACAAACCCGGGGTGGCCGGGTGCGCGGCGATGGACGGCACCGTGCTGGTCAACTTGATCAATACCAAGCTGACCGTGGCGGTCCGCCTCGCGGCCAAGACGGGGGCGGTCACCGGTGAACCCGACGTCGTCCGCAAGGACACACACGGGCACGCGTGGGCGCTGCGGATGTCGCCGGACGGCAACGTCTGGGGCGCCACCGTGAACAAGACCGCCGGCGATCCCGAGAAACTCGACGACGTGGTGTTCCCACTGTTCCCGCAGGGCGGCGGCTTCCCGCGCAACAACGACGACAAGGTCTGAGCCGTCGGGCGGTTAGGGCACGTCGAGGGTGAACCTCATGCCGTAACGGCCCGTCGCGTCGGCGCGCCTGCCCTCGTATAACCGCTGCGGGGCTTCCTGACCGGGATCGACATCCTCGTCGAGATCGGACAGATACAGCAGCTCCTCGCCGTTCTCGGAGGCCCAGGCGGCAACCGGGTCCAGGAGGTAGGCCACATGGTCACCGACTTCGCTGCGGCTCAGTGTCCGGGCGACGAACCACCCCACGGCGTCGTCGAGAATCGGCATCCCGGCCGGACCGGCCCGCCAGGAGCAGTGCGCGAATGTGTCCGCACCGTCGCCGCTTTGGCGTGCGAACATCTCGGCCAGCACCTGCTGGTGTCGCGGCAGAACGTGTACCGCCACATACTCGGAGCGGCTCGCCACCTCGTGGGTGGGGCTGTCCTGCGGCATACCGATCATGAAACTGGGCGGTTGCACGCTCGTCTGGGTGGCGAAAGCGATCAGACTGCCCGACGGCTGACCGTCGGCCTGGGTTGTCACCACGAACACCGGGGCATCCAGCATGGACATCATGCCGTCGAAGGGTTCCTCGATCACTTCACCATGATGCTTGCCAACCGGTCTTGCAGCAGTCATTTCGCGCCCGATGGTCGGCGAGTTCATATCCGATTGGCTCAAGGGTCGTGGCCGGGCTCGACATCGATCACGTCCGTGAACCGGATCGCATCGGCGTCGGAGTCGGCGAACCACCCGTCGACAGGTTCGAGCAAGTAGCCGAAGTGGTCGCCGAATTCGATGCGATCCAACGTTCTGCCCACCACCCAACCGATCGCATCGTCGAGGATCGGCATGCCGTGCGGGCCGGTGTGCCACGCGCAGTGCTCGAACTTGTCGACTTCGTCGTCGGTTTCACCGCCGAACAGGTGCGCCAGGCTCAGGTCGCGGCGCGCCAGGACGTGGACCGCGAGATGGTCGGATCGGCGCGCCACGTCAAACGTGTGATTGGTGCGCGACAAACCGACCAGAAATCGAGGGGGGTCGATGCCGACTTGTGTGGAGAACCCCACCAGACAGCCGGATTTCTCACCGTCGGCTTCGGTGGTGACGGCGAGCATGGTGCCGTTCATGGTCTTGGTCAGCCGCGACAGCCAGTTTTGTGCCACGTGATCATCATGAATCAACGCCCCGCTCAACGGGTAGTGATCGCGATATCAACTGAGCGCTGATCAGCCCTGGCCGCAGGCAGCCAACACGAGTTCGCGCACCCGCGCGGCATCGGCCTGCCCGCGGGTCGCTTTCATCACCGCACCGACGATCGCTCCCGCCGCGGCCACCTTGCCGCCCCGGATCTTGTCCGCCACTTCGGGATTGGCGGCCAAGGCGTCGTCGACGGCAGCCTGGGTCACCGAGTCGTCACGGACCAGTTCCAAACCGCGGGCCGACATCACTTGCGCCGGTTCGCCTTCCCCGGCCAGCACCCCTTCGACGACCTCGCGCGCCAGCTTGTTGGAGAGCTTGCCTTCTTCGACCAACGCGACGACGGCCGCGACCTGGGCCGGGGTGATGGGCAATTCGTCAAGTGAGGTGCCGGCCTCGTTGGCCTTCTGTACCAGGAAGTTTCCCCACCAGGACCGCGCCTCTTTGCTGGACGCGCCGTGCTTGACGGTCGCGGCCACCAGTTCGACCGCGCCGGCGTTGACCAGGTCGCGCATGACTTCGTCGGAGATTCCCCACTCGTCCTGAATCCGCTTGCGGCTCAACCACGGTAGCTCCGGGATGCTCTGACGCAGTTGCTCCACCAGTTCCCGGCTGGGCGCGACGGGCTCGAGATCGGGCTCGGGAAAATACCGATAGTCCTGCGCGGTCTCCTTGGCGCGACCCGGACTCGTGTAACCGGCTTCGTGGAAGTGCCTGGTCTCCTGGATGATCTGGCCTCCGGCCAGCAGAACGGCGGCCTGACGCTGCATCTCGTAACGCACGGCAACCTCGACGCTTTTCAGCGAGTTGACGTTCTTGGTCTCGGTGCGGGTGCCGAATTCCGTTGTCCCCTTGGGCATCAGCGACACGTTGGCGTCACAGCGCATCGAGCCCTGGTCCATCCGGACGTCGGATACATCCAAGGAGCGCAACAGATCCCGCAACGCGGTCACGTAGGCTCGCGCGATCTGCGGTGCCCGCTCGCCAGCCCCGACAATGGGCTTGGTGACGATCTCGATCAGCGGCACCCCGGCCCGGTTGTAGTCGATCAGTGAGGTCGTGGCGCCGTGGATCCGGCCCGTCTCGCTGCCGATGTGGGTGAGTTTGCCGGTGTCCTCTTCCATGTGCGCGCGCTCGATGTCCACCCGCCAGGTGGTCCCGTCCTCCAGCGGCGCCTCCAGGAAGCCGTTGATCGCGATCGGCTCGTCGTATTGCGAGATTTGGTAGTTCTTGGGCATGTCGGGATAGAAGTAGTTCTTGCGGGCGAACCGGCACCACGGCACGATCTCGCAGTTCAGCGCCAGCCCGATGCGGATCGCCGACTCCACCGCGACCTGGTTGAGCACCGGCAGCGAGCCGGGCAGCCCCAGGCACACCGGGCACACCTGGGTGTTGGGCTCGCCGCCGAAGGTCGTGGCGCAGCCACAGAACATCTTGGTGGCGGTGGAGAGTTCGACGTGCACTTCCAGACCGAGCACCGGGTCGAATCGTTCGATGACCTCGTCGTAGTCCAGCAGATCAGCCCTGGCAACCGTCATAGGGACCGATCCTAGTGGTGACTGACAGGGCCTCCGGAGTGCGTCGCACCCAGCCGGCCCGGAAACATCTGGGCCAGCGCGGCTGCCATCTGCAGGTACGCGCGTCTGCTGTCCTTGCTCATCCGGTCCAGCCCGATCTCTGTGCCCTGACGGATGTGCCGGTCGAACGGCAGTGCCACGGTAGCGCCCACCCGGTCAGACAACTGCTCGAGTTGCTTGGCCGCCAGCGGTTCGGGCTTTGTCCGCTCGATGTTGTTGACCGCCAGCACGGTCGATTCGGCCAACCGTCGGTGGCCGTTGTTGGTCAGCCAATCCAGCGTCGTACTCGTCTTGTGTATCGCGTCGAGCGACGTGCTGGTCACCACCACCAGGGCACGCGACTCGGCCAGCACCGCTCCCATCACCTCGGCCTTGAGGGCTTTCGGGCAGTCCACCAGCACCACCGAGTAGTGGTTTCGCAGGATCGAAAAGGCTTTGACGAAATCCTGCCGGGTAGGGCTCCAGTGCGTCTCGGCGTAGTCCGGCGGACCCAGCACTTCCAGTCCCGCACTGTTCATGTACGTGTGTGCTCGCACGTCGGCATAGCGCGCGATGCGACGATCCAGCAGGAGGTCGGCCAGGGTCAGCGGGTTGCGGCGACCGTGCCGATCTGCCAGGTCACCGGCATCGAGGTCGACGGCGATGACCCGGTCGTCGCGCAAGCTGGCGAATGTCGAGCCGAGGGCTTCGACCACTGCGGTCTTGCCCACGCCACCCTTGAGGTTCAGGACGGCGATGGGGAACGCGCCGCCGACGGCGGTGTTGATCTGACCGCGTACGGCCGTTTCACGTACCGCTCCCTTACCGGAGCCCGCGCAGCGCGAGACCAGATCCCGCCAGTTGCTGCGGGCGAAGTCGTCGGCTCCGAGCTGCTCGATCGCGTCCAGCGCCAACCCGCCGGGTACCCGCTGGAGTGGGACCGGCGGCCGCTGCTGGGCGGACGTACTCGGTGCGTCGGCGGTACGCGCTGAGCCGGCCGGTTGCCGGTTTGCCGGGCTTGGCGCGCGGGGCGGCTGTGCCACCGTGACGAGTCCGGTTTCGGCGTCCACCGACCACTTCGGTGGGGGCTGCTGAACCGGTGGGGCGGGGGGTTGAAGGACTCCGCTAGCCTGACCGCGGTTGCTCATACATGACGTATAACCGACGCCGATAAACCAGAAACCGGCCTGTTGGTTAAGACGACACGACCGTTTGGCGAACAACGCCGGGCATCAACCAAAGAAGGCGGCGGCGTCGTCGTACCGGCTTTCGGGTACCAGCTTGAGTTGGCGCGTCGCGTCGGCCAGCGATACCCGCCCGATGTCCTGCCCGCGCAGTGACACCATCTGCCCGTACTCGCCCGCGTGCGCCGCGTCGGCGGCGTTCACCCCGAACCGGGTGGCCAGCACCCGGTCGTAGGCCGTGGGGGAACCACCGCGCTGCACGTGACCCAGTACCGTCACGCGCACGTCCTTGTTGATGCGCTTCTCCACTTCGAGCCCGAGTTGGGCTGCCACGCCGGTGAACTTCTCGTGACCGAATTCGTCAATTCCGCCTTCGCGCAGTGCAATTGAGCCTTCGACGGGCTTCGCGCCCTCGGCCACTACGCAGATGAAGTGCGAATCCCCTCGCTGGAAGCGGCGTTTGACGAGCCGGCACACCTCCTCGACATCGAAAGGCTGCTCGGGAATGAGCGTCATGTGCGCGCCGGACGCCAGACCGGCGTTCAACGCGATCCAGCCGGCGTGCCGACCCATCACCTCGACCAGCATCACCCGCTGGTGGGATTCGGCGGTGCTGTGCAACCGGTCGATGGCGTCGGTGGCGACCGTCAACGCGGTGTCGTGCCCGAAAGTGACGTCCGTGCAATCGATGTCGTTGTCGATGGTCTTAGGAACCCCGACCACCGGGACGTTCTCCTGGGAAAGCCAGTGCGCGGCCGTCAGCGTGCCCTCCCCGCCGATCGGGATCAGCACGTCGATGCCGTTGTCGTCCAACGTCTCCTTGATCTGTTCCAGGCCGGCCCTCAGTTTCTCGGGATGCACGCGCGCCGTGCCCAGCATGGTGCCGCCCTTGGCCAGCAGTCGATCGTTGCGGTCGTCGTTGCGCAGTTGCATGCGGCGGTTTTCCAGCAGTCCGCGCCAGCCGTCCTGGAAGCCGACCACCGACGAGCCGTACCGGGCGTCGCAGGTACGCACTACCGCCCGAATGACTGCGTTGAGGCCGGGGCAGTCGCCGCCGCCGGTGAGTACTCCGATGCGCATGCTCTCATCTTGCCCCGCGCCCCGCCCGATCGCGCGAGCTGGGGGAACCTCCCGCTCGCGAGCAGGGGGAACCTCCCGCTCGCGAGCAGACGCAGAATCGCACCAGAAGTCACCTTTTCATGCGATTCTGCGTCTGCTCGCGGGGCCTAGATTGCGGTGGGCAGCGCGCCGCGAGCGGCCTCGTAGGCCGCGCCCACCCGATACAGCCGGTCGTCGGCCAGCGCGGGCGCCATGATCTGCAGCCCCACCGGCAGCCCGTCGTCCGGAGCCAACCCCGACGGCACGGACATGCCGCAGTGACCGGCCAGGTTCAGCGGCAGCGTGCACAGGTCGAACAGGTACATCGCCAGCGGGTCGTCGACCTTTTCCCCCAGCCGGAATGCGGTCGTCGGGGTCGCCGGCGACACCAGCACGTCCACGGACTGGTAGGCCTCGTCGAGATCGCGGGCGATCAGCGTGCGCACCTTCTGCGCCTGGTTGTAGTAGGCGTCGTAGTAGCCCGCGGACAATGCGTAGGTGCCGATCATGATGCGGCGCTTGACTTCTGGCCCGAAACCGGCCGCCCGGGTCATCGCCATGACCTCCTCGGCGCTATGCGTGCCGTCGTCACCCACGCGCAACCCGTAGCGCATCGCGTCGAAGCGCGCCAGGTTGCTCGACACCTCCGAAGGCAGGATCAAGTAGTAGGCGGGCAGCGCGTAATCGAAGTGCGGACAGTCGACTTCGCTGATGACCGCGCCCAGCGCCTTGAGCTGCTCGACGGCGGCTTCGAACGAGGCAAGCACGCCGGCCTGGTAGCCCTCGCCGCTGTGCAGCTGGCGCACCACGCCCACCCGCACGCCGCTCAGGTCACCGGAAGCGCCGGCCCGAGCGGCGCCGACCACGTCGGGCACCTCGGCGTCGATCGAGGTGGAGTCGCGCGGGTCGTGCCCGGCGATCACCTGATGCAGGAGCGCGGTGTCCAGGACGGTGCGCGCGCACGGCCCGCCCTGGTCCAGCGACGACGCGCACGCCACCAGGCCGTAGCGGGACACGGTGCCGTACGTCGGTTTGACCCCGACGGTCGCGGTCAAAGCGGCCGGCTGCCGGATCGAACCCCCGGTGTCCGAGCCGATGGCCAGCGGCGCCTGGAAGGCGGCCAGCGCCGCCGCGCTACCCCCCCCGGAGCCGCCGGGAACCCGCTCGACGTCCCACGGGTTGCGGGTCACCCCATAGGCGGAGTTCTCGGTGGACGAGCCCATCGCGAACTCGTCCATATTGGTCTTGCCGAGGATCGGGATGCCGGCTTCGCGCAGCCGGGCGGTCAGGGTGGCGTCGTAGGGCGCCTGCCACCCTTCGAGGATCTTGGAGCCGCAGGTGGTGGGCATGTCGGCGGTGGTGAAGACATCCTTGAGCGCCAGCGGTACCCCGGCCAGCGGCGACGGCAGCGGGTCGCCAGCCGCAACGGCCCGGTCGACGGCAGCCGCGGCGGCCAGCGCCTCATCGGCCGCAACGTGCAGGAAGGCTCCGTAGCGGTCGTCGGTGGCCTGGATCTGGTCCAGACAGGCCTGGGTGACCTCGGCCGACGACAGTTCCTTGGCAGCGATCTTGGCGCCCAGCGTCGCCGCGTCGAGCCGGATGATGTCCGTCACTGGCTCTCCCCGAGGATCTGCGGGACGGCGAAGCGGCCGTCGACGGCCTCGGGCGCGGCGGCCAACGCCTGCTGCTGCTGCAGCGACGGCCGCGTCTCGTCCGGGCGGGTGACAACCTGATCTTTCAAGACGTCCTTGAGCGGGTTGTCGGTGGCTTCAACGCCCGTGACGTCGACGGCCTGGATCTGGCTGACGTGACTGATGATGGCGTCGAGTTGACCGGCGAAGCTGTCCAACTCCGCCTCGGTCAACGCCAACCGGGCCAGCCGGGCCAGGTGGGCCACCTCGTCGCGGGAGATCTGGGACACGAGCGGAAAGCCTAGTCGTCGGCGATCAAAGCCTGTCGGCTAGCACCTCGCGTGGGGTTACCCTCATGCAGGGATCACACCAAGCATCGGATCGATAGTCGTGCTCAACGAATTCGGGCATTACCGCTTGCTACGGCTGCTGGCCGGGGCGCGCTGCGACGTGTACGCCGCCGAGAACACCACCAGCCGACGACAGGTCGCGTTGAAGATCCTGCCGGATTGGACCGATTCAACCGAGCTGCGCGATCGGCTGCGGCAAGACATGGCCGTCGCGACCCTGTTACGCGAGCCCCACCTCGTTCCGGTCGAGGAATGGGGTGAGATCGACGGTCGCATCTATCTGGAGATGCCGCTGCTGAGCGGCACCGATCTGCAGACGATGTTGGATCGCGAAGGTCCACTGGGTCTCTCCGAGGCGGCCGACCTGGTCTGTCAGATTGCCGACGCGCTGGAGGCTGCGCACCACGCAGGGCTGATCCACTCCGGCGTAGCACCGCAGAACGTCTTCGTCGCAGACGACGGGTCGGCGCATCTGATGGGCCTCGGCTACCGCGATTACCTGGCGCAATGCCAGTCGAGCGACGACGACATGGCCGACCCCGAGCCGCTGCTTGCCAATCTGGTCGGGTTGCCCCCAGAACGGTTGACGGCCGACGAGCGGTCCGAGCGCGCCGACGTCTACGGACTCGCCCAAGTCGCATATGCCTGCCTGACCGGGGCGCTCCCCCATCCGGCTACCGACGCGCGCCAGCACATGGCCGAGATCCTGACCGTGACGCCGCCACCGCCGAGCGAGCTGCGCCCAGGTCTGCCGGCCGGCATCGACGACGCGATCAGTCGTGGCATGGCCAAAGATCCCGCGGAGCGCTTTGCCGGCCCGGGCCATCTGGCCAACGCGATCCGCGACGCGCTGGGCACCGAGGACGCCGACGAGCGGGTGCCGTTCGGGCCGTATCGGTTGCTACGCAAGCTATCCGACACGAACGTCCCGTGCTGGGAAGCCGAGGACGCCACGACCTCGGCCCGGGTCACCCTGAAAATGTTCGCGACGGGCGACGCGGAGGATCCCCTGGTCCGTCGGGTGAAACGGGACGCGAGCATGGCGGCCATAGTGCTCAGAGCGCTCGGTGAACCGCAGCTCGTCGTCGTCGACCACATCGGCGAGGTGGACGGGAAGTTCTATCTGCAGATGCCGTTCATCGACGGGATCGTCCTGGACACGATGTTGGAGCGCTACGGACCGCTCACCCCCTCACGTGCGGTGCAGATCGTCAGTCAGATCGCGCGCGTGCTCGACGCGGTACACAAGGCGGCGCCCATACCCGGAGCGGTACTGCCGGACAAGATCCTGGTCGGCCACGACAACATGGCCTACCTGCTGTGCGATCCGATACTGCAGGACGGCGGACGCGACTCGGACCTGCCCGGCCAGGTCTATCTCGCACCCGAGCGTCTCGACAGCGGCGACCGCACCAATGCCGGGGACCGTTACTCACTGGCGTGCATCCTCTACGCGTGCCTGACCGGGACGCCACCCGACTGCGGCGACGAGCCACCAAAACCCAGCGTGGTCAACGAGTGGGTGCCTGCCACGTTCGACGACGTCATCGCACGCGGCATGGCCACCGACCCACAACAGCGGTACCCGACCGCCGGCGAGCTGGCCACGGCTGCCCGCGGGGCACTGGCGTCGGTGGCGGCCCAGACCATGGAGCAAACGAGTCCCGTTCAGACGGTGGAGATTTCGACGGTGAGCAGCCCGGTCTGGTCGCCGGTCTGCACGGTCTGCGGCGAGATTGCCGAGGCGGGCCAGCACGCGATGTTGTGCCGCAACTGCCGAGAGCAGGGACTCCCGCACGAATTGGTGCGACGAGTGGGGGGCGACTCGGTCGAACCGGTCACCGTCGCCGGCTACACCCTGCTGGACCTGCTCGACCGGCGTGGGCCCGGGCCCGTCTTCCGCGCCCGCTCCCAGCAGACCGGACAGATATGCGCCCTGCGGGTCGCACCCAAGGCCGCGATCGCGCCCGACGAGATGCGCCGGCCGCAGCCGTTGTCTGACCTCGCGAGCCTGCGCCACGCCAACATTGTGCAGTTTCGGGAAGCCAAGGCCGTCGGCGAGTTCGTTCTGATCGCTTCGGAATACTGCCCGGGCGACACCGTCGAGGATCTGGTCCGGCGGCTCGGCCGGCTCTCGGTTCGTCAGGCGATGTCGCTGATCCTGCCGTGTCTGGACGGTCTCGACGCAGCCCACAGCTGCACCCGCGGCGACCGGTCGCGGGGCGTCATGCACCGCAACATCACCCCGGCCAGCCTGCTGCTGACCTGGTCTGGAGCCGATCCGGTCACCAAGATCGCCGACTTCGGTTTCGCCACGCCCATTCCGCCCGACCCGGCGTTCACCCCGCTGGCCCAGCTGCTCAAACCCGAGCGGGCGGCGCGGGACGTCGACACCTGGCGGATGGGGGCGTGCCTGTATTACCTGCTGACCGGGGAAGCGCCCCGGCACGCCGCCGCCGGCCAGGATCCCGTCGACGTCGTGATGACCACGACCGCCCGGCCGATCCGTCGGCTCAATCCGGATATTCCGCCTCGGCTGGCCGCCGTCATCGACGAGGCCGTCACCGACACTCCGCATATCAGCATTCCCACCGCGAGCCATCTGGCCATAGCGCTGCGCGAAGTCGTGGCCGCGCGACCCGGCTGAACCGCCCACCACCCCAACGTGCGGGTATGAGCCGACATGCCGTATCCGCGCCGCTGTGCGACAGTGTTGGCCGTGCCGTCGTATCTGTTGCGCATCGAGTTGGTCGACCGACCAGGTAGCCTCGGGTCGCTCGCGGTCGCGCTCGGCTCGGTCGGGGCTGACATCCTCTCGCTGGACGTGGTCGAGCGCGCCTCGGGATACGCCATCGACGACCTGGTGATCGAGCTGCCGCCGGGATCGATGCCCGACACCCTGATCACTGCCGCCGAAGCGCTGTCCGGCGTTCGAGTCGACAGCGTCCGTCCGCATACCGGACTGCTCGAGGCCCACCGTGAGCTGGAACTACTGGACCTCGTCGCCGCGGCCGCAGATCGGGCGGCGAAGCTGCAGGTGCTGGTCGATCAGGCGCCCAGGATCCTGCGGGTTAGCTGGTGCACCGTGCTGCACAGCGCGCAGGGCAAGGTGCAGCGACTCGCCGGCAGTCCGGGCGCGCCGGAAACGCGCGCCGATTCGGCGCCGTGGCTGCCGATCGAACGTGCCGCGACGTTGGACAGTGCTGCCGAATGGGTCCCGCCGGCCTGGCGTGACATGGACACCACGATGGTCGCGGCCCCACTGGGCGACCCACATACTGCGATGGTGCTGGGCCGTCCGGGCCCGGAATTTCGCCCGTCGGAGGTAGCTCGGCTGGGTTACCTGGCCGGCATTGCCGCGACCATGTTGCGCTGACGACCCGTGGCTCAACTCGTCTTCTTCGAATTCGTCGCGTTATATTGAGGGTCCCACTCGGGCGGAGCGACATTTTGCTGTTGCGGTTCCGGACCGGACCGGTTCGGAATCGTCAAGCAGGCACCGCGAACTTTCGACAGGAAACGCGGCACGACTGAATGGAGAGCTCCACTTCCCCCGCTGGTTTGAATTCGATCGTCACCGCCGTGGCGACCAAACTCATGGGGGTCACCGCCCGCAATGCCGCGACTGTCAGCACCGAGGTGCTTTCCGATCTGGTGGGCTTTCTGGGGGTCGATGTCAGCTTTCTAAGGCACAACGACCACCGGACCCAGGCGACGGTGTTGGTGGCCGAGTGGCCACCGCGGCTCGATGTGCCGGACCCGGACCCGCTGCACACGATCTACTTCGCCGACGCCGACCCGGTGTTCGCGATGGCCGAGAACGCCCGAGAACCGGTCATTCTGCGACCCGAAGCCCAGAGCGGGGAATATCGCCGAACCATCGCCGAGGCGAGCGGCGCACCGGCCATCTCGATGGCATGTGTCCCGCTGGTATCCGGCGAGGTCACCACCGGGGTCCTCGGTTTCGTCAAATTCGGCGATCGGGAATGGGACGACGACGAGATCAACGCGCTGACGGTCGTGGCCACCATGTTTTCCCAGGTTCAGGCACGTATCCAGGTCGAGGACCAGTTGAGTTATCAAGCCGGGTACGACGATCTGACCGCCCTGCCTAACCGCCGTACCCTGCTGGCGCACCTCGACGAGCGACTGGCCGCCGACGACGGGCCGGTGCCGGTGTTGTCCTTCAACCTCGATCGGCTCAAAGCCATCAATGACTATCTCGGCCATGCCGCCGGAGATGAGTTCCTGCGTGACTTTGCCACCGAAACCCGGGCCGCGCTGGCGGGTCAGGGACTGATCGCCCGAGTGGGTGGCGACGACTTCGTCGTGGTGCCCGCCGCGGCGATGGACTCCGGGGAGGCACGACGACTGGCCGAGAGTCTCGGCCAGCGACTCACCGACCTGGTGCAGATCGACGGGGAGATGCTCACCCGCACCGTCAGCATCGGCGTCGCGATCGGAAATCCCGGCCGGGACTCCGGCCTGGACGTGCTGCGGCACGCCGACGAAGCGCTGCTGGCGGCGAAAACCTCGGGGGCAGAACGGATCAGCGTCTTCTCCAGCGAGATGCGCGGCCGGCGCGAGATCCACGCCGAGATGGAACTGCATCTGCAGCACGCCATCGAAGCCGACGCCCTCACCGTCGTCTACCTTCCCGAGATCGACATGGTGACCGGCAACGTGCTGGCCGTAGAAGCGTTGGTGCGTTGGCAGCACCCGACCCGCGGACTGTTGCTGCCGGACCTGTTCATCCCCGTCGCGGAATCCCTCAATCTGGCAGGGCAACTCGGGGAGTGGGTGCTCAACGCGGCATGCGCCGACATGGCCAGCTGGCGGGCGGGCGGCGTGGGGACCGGCACCATGTTGCGCGTGAATGTGTCTCCGGCACAACTGGTGGCCCACGATTTGGTGGGCACGGTGAGCCGCGTGCTGGACAGGTTCGGACTCGACGGCAGCGCAATGGGTCTCGAGATCACCGAGAGCATGTTGATCAGGGATCTGGTCAGCACCAGGACCGTGCTGAGCGGACTCACCGACATGGGCGTCGACATCGCCATCGACGATTTCGGCACCGGTTTCAGCGGGATGGGTCTGTTGCGGACTTTGCCGGTGAGCACGTTGAAGATCGACCGCGGGTTCGTCCGCGATCTGGAGCACAGCAGTGATGATCTGGCGATCGTGCGGGCCGTCATAGGCCTGGCCGACGCCCTTGATCTCAACGTCGTCGCCGAGGGCGTCGAGACGCCAGGGGCGGCCCGTTCGCTGCTCGACGAGGGATGTTTTCGCGCGCAGGGCTTCTTGTTCTGTCGCCCGATGACCGCCGCGGCCACTCGACGACTACTGACCGTGGGCTCCGTCTCAACCAATATCTAAGCGCGCGAACGAGATTCGGACGCCACCACTGGGTCGTCATCTTCCCACAGCAGCAGCTGCCGGACCGCCGGGCGCGGGCCGTACGGCCGCAGCATGGTGCTGGCCGGGCGCGGGCGCACCCGTTGTGGCCACCAGAACCATCGTCCGAGCAGCGTCGCGATCGACGGCGTCATGAACGAGCGCACGATCAGCGTGTCGAACAACAGCCCGAGTCCGATTGTGGTGCCGATCTGGCCGAGTACCTGGAAACCGCTGAACAAGAACGCGCACATGGTGATTGCGAAGACGAGACCCGCGGACGTCACCACCGAACCGGTCCCGGCCATCGCGCGGATGACCCCGGTCTTCAACCCCGCGCCGATCTCCTCGCGGAACCGGGATATCAACAACAGGTTGTAGTCAGAACCCACCGCCAGCAGCAGGATCACGGCGAGCGCCAGCACGACCCAGTACAGCTTGATGCCGAACATGTACTGCCACACCAGCACCGACAATCCGAACGACGCCCCCAACGAAAGCGCCACGGTGCCAACGATTACCAGCGCGGCGACCAGGCTTCGGGTCAACAGCATCATGATCAGCAGAATCAGGCTCAGCGCCGCGATTCCGGCGATCATCAGGTCGTATTTCGAGGCGTCCTGGATGTCGGAGTAGGTGGCCGCGGTGCCGCCGAGATAGAACTTCGATTCGGCCAAGGGGGTTCCCTTGACCGCCTCGTGCGCCGCCTTCTTGATCGGCTCGATATGCGAGATGCCTTCGGTGGTGGCCGGATCACCGTCGTGGGTGACGATCATCCGGACGGCCTTGCCGTCGGGTGAGAGGAACAACTTGAGGCCGCGTTGGAATTCGGGGTTGGTGAACACTTCCGGCGGCAGGTAGAAGGTGTCGTCGTTCTTGGCTTCGTCGAAGGCCCGTCCGAGCGCTGTGGCATTCTCGATCGCGGCGGCGGTCTGCGCGTAGATCCCGGACAGCGTCGCGTAATTCGTCATCGTCAGGTCATGGTTGGTCTGTTGACTGGCGATCTGCTCGGGTATCAGCGCCACCAACTTCGGCTGCAGCGCGTCGAGTTTGTCCAGCGTCGCCGTCAGATCCTCGAAACGCGCGCTGAGCTGGTCGATCCCGTCCAACGCGTCGAGTACCGACCTGATCGCGAAACAGACCGGAATATCGAAACAATGCTTCTCCCAATAGAAGTAGCTGCGCAGCGGCCGGAAGAAGTCGTCGAAGTTCGCTATCTTGTTCCGCAAGTCGTTGATGGTGGCGATGGTGTCGCGGAAGCTCTGCGCCTCGCTGTGCGTGGTGGCCGCGAGCTCCTGCTGCAGCGTGTACTGGCGATGCAAGAGGTCGATCGAGTTCGACAACTCACCCGCTTGGCGCAGCATGTCGTTGGCGCGATCACGTTGATACCCAAGGTTTTCGATCTGGTTTGCGCTTTGCGCACTCATCTGGAACGCCAGCGAGGTGTGGTCGAGCGGGGTCCCCAGCGGCCGGGTGATGGTCTGCACCTGGGCGATTCCGGCTGTGTGGAACACCGCCTTGGCTACCCGGTCCACGACCAGCATGTCGGCCGGATTGCGCAGGTCGCGGTCGGCTTCCATCATCAGCAGCTCGGGTTCCAGCCGGGCTCGGGAGAAGTGCCGCTCGGCGGCGGCGTACCCGACGTTGGCTGGGGCGCTGGCCGGCATATAGGGACGGGTGTCGTAGCTGGTCTTGTACCCGGGCAGGGTGAGCAGGCCGACGAAGGCCAGCGCGCACGCCACGGTGAGTACGGGGCCCGGCCAGCGGACGACGGCGGTGCCGATGCGCCGCCAGCCGCGGGTGCGCATCTTGCGTTTGGGTTCGAACATCCCGACGGCGGCACCCAGGGTCAACACAGCGGGCGCGAGGGTGAGCGCGGCCGCAAGAGCGACCAGGATGCCCAGCGCCGCTGGAATGCCCAGGCTCTGGAAATACGGCAACCGTGTGAAACTCAGACAGAACACCGCCCCGGCCACGGTCAGCCCCGAACCCAGCACAATGTGCGCGGTGCCGCGAAACATGGTGTAGTAAGCGGCTTCTCGGTCCTCGCCCACGCTGCGCGCCTCTTGATAGCGGCCGACGACGAAGATCGCGTAGTCGGTTCCGGCGGCGATCACCAACAACGTCAGCAGGTTCGTCGCATAGGTGGACAGTCCGATGATTCCAGCATTGCCGAGAACCGCGACGATGCCACGGGCGGCGGCCATTTCGATCAGTACCGTTACCAAGACGAGCAGCATGGTGAGAAACGACCGGTAGACGAACAGCAACATCAACGCGATCACACCGACGGTGATCGAGGTGACCTTGGCGGTGCCCTTACTGCCCACGTCGAACTGATCGGAGATAATCGGCGCCGCGCCGGTGACATAGGCCCTGATCCCGGCCGGCGCCGGGGTGTGTTCGACGACGTCGCGAACCGCGCCCACCGACTCGTTCGCCAACGCCGAGCCCTGGTTGCCGGCAAGGTTGAGTTGCACGTAGGCGGCCTTGCCGTCGGTACTCTGCGATCCCGCCGCCGTCAGGGTGTCGCCCCAGAAGTCCTGGACGTGCTGGACGTGCTTGCGGTCCTGCCCGATCTTGTGGATCAACGTGTCGTAGTACCGGTGCGCCTCTGCACCCAGCGGCTTGTCACCCTCGAGCACCACCATGGCCGTGCTGTCGGTGTCGAATTCTTTGAACACCTGACCGATGCGCTTGGTCGCCTGCAACGAGGCCATGTCGGGTGAACTCAACGCCACGTTGTGGGTCTTGCCGACTTCCTCCAGCTGCGGGACCGACGCATTCGTGATCGCGGCGAGCGCGATCCACAGCAGCAGGATCGGCACCGACAGCCGCCGGATGGTATGAGCCAGGCGCGGCGGTTCCCGATCGCTCATCCGGACTTGTCCAGGCAGAAGGTGTAGGCGTCCTTGGTGGTGACGGTGCGTTCGTCTTTAACCTTGCCGTCCACGGTGATCCGGCAGCCCAGGACACCGCCATCGCCCTGTGCGACAACGTTTCCCAGCACCGCGGGTTCGGTGGTGGTGATCGTCAGCGACCAAGGCAACGGTGCGTCGCGGACCTGCTGCGGCTGGGCGTGCACATCAAGGTAGTTGATGGTCGCCGTGGCTCCGGGTGCACCGAAGACCTCGAGCACCACGTTCTTGGGATTGAACGGGACGATCTGGTTCGAGATGCCGTTGTTGGCCGCCTCGTTGCGGTGGGCACCGAAGAGTCCATGCAGCCGGTAAATGGCGAACCCGGCGATCGCGACCACGAGGACGGCGACGATCGCCATCCAGCCCCGCCTGACCAGGCTCGAGAGTGAAAACACTTTCACCCGTTGACCTTTCGACTCCGGGGGGTCGCCCCGAGCAGGGCGCCCCGCGCGGCGTCCTGGTCAGCACAGTACGGTACTGGACCGTACTGCACAATAGACGCGGGCGTTCCGGTCGACGGTTTGATCGCCGGGCCTCTCATCCGGTGGGCCGGGTGAGGCCCGGGATGATGAAGTTGTCGACGAGCAATTGCACGGTGCGGCGGGTCGGCGGACTTCCGGGAACGATGCTGCGAAAGATCAGGTAGTGCGGCAACAGGTCCCATAACTCGTCGGTGATGGCGGCTTGGGTGATCTCTCCCCGGTCGACGGCCTGTTGCAGGACGTGCTGGAACACTGCTTTGCGTTGCTCCAGAAACTGCTGTTGCAACGCGTCGTTGAGGGCGGGGTGGCGCGACACCTCCACCAGCACCGCGCGGATCGTGCTGGCGAGCTGGCTGCCTTGCCGGCAGATGGTCTCGCCGAGGTGCAACAGGTCGCCGCGCAGTGTGCCGGTGTTCGGCGGCACCGCGACCTGACGGACGCCTTCGATGAACGCGGCCAACACCAACTCGGCCTTGGAGGGCCAGCGGCGGTACACCGTCGACTTGCTGGCGCGGGCGGTGTTGGCGACGGCGTCCACGGTCAACCCGTCGTAGCCGTGTTCCTGTAGCAGCTGCAACGTCACTGCCAGTAACTCGGCCTCGCGCGGCGACCACGGCGAGACGTCCGCGGACGGGTCGGCGGTCTGGGTCATAGCGCCAACCATAGAACCTATTGGCTGGCCAGCAACTCCCCCAGCACCTGCTGGTTGCGCTCTAGCCATTCGTGTTCCTCGCCGGGGGCAGGCATGATCAGCCCGGCCTCCATGATCGAGGTGGGATCGACGTCGTTGAGCCCGATCAGCAGTGAGCGTGGGTCCTGGCCGGTGATCGACACCCAAGCCGTGGAGAGTTCAGTCAGCAGCCGCGCCCTCGTCTCGCGGTCCCGGCCGGCTCGGATATTGCCGTTGATCACCGCGGCGTTGTTGGGTTTGCCGGCGGTGAAGTACATCCCGGGTTCGTATTCGACGAACAACACGTTGACGAATCCGCGGGGCGCGCCTGTCACGGCACAGTGAATTCCGGTGATCGCCTCGGCCAGCTTCGACCGGGCGTCGACGCTGAGCGATCCGGCCGGGACCAGGCACTGATAGAACGGCATCGTCCTAGTCTGCGCCATCTGCCGGCGTCGCGGGACCCTCGGCCAGCAGGTCCCGGAATCCGTCCTCGTCCAGGATCGGCACGCCGAGTTCGACGGCCTTGTCGTACTTGGATCCGGGCGCGTCGCCGGCCACCACGTAGGACGTCTTCTTCGACACCGAGCCGGCCGCTTTGCCGCCCCGGGACACGATGGCTTCCTTGGCCTCGTCGCGGGAGAAACCGGCCAGCGAACCGGTGACCACGATGGTGAGCCCGGTCAGGTTGCGCGGCACGCCCTCGTCGCGCTCATCGACCAACCGCACCCCGGCCGCGCGCCACTTTTCGACGATCTCGCGGTGCCAGTCGACGGTGAACCACTCGGTGACGGCGGCGGCGATGGTGGCTCCCACGCCCTCGACCGCGGCCAACTCCTCGGTGGATGCCGCCACAATCGCATCGAGGCTGCCGAATTCGGTGGCTAGTGCCCGGGCCGCGGTCGGCCCGACATGGCGGATCGACAACGCCACCAATACCCGCCACAACGGCTTGGCCTTGGCTTTGTCGAGGTTGGCGAGCAGCCGTTTGCCGTTGGCCGACAAGGTGCCGGCTTTGGTCCGGAACAACTCGGTGCGTAACAGGTCGTCTTCGGTGAGATCGAACAGATCACCTTCGCTGTCGATCACCTGGGCCTGCAACAACGCCACGCCGGCCTCGTAACCCAGGCCCTCGATGTCCAGCGCGTTGCGGCTGGCGACGTGGAAAACCCGCTCCCGCAGCTGCGCCGGACACCGCTTGGTGTTGGGGCAACGAATGTCGGCGTCGCCTTCCTTCGCCGGCGCCAAGGTGGTTCCGCACTCGGGACATGTTGTGGGCATGACGAATTCGCGTTCGGACCCGTCGCGCAGGTCGACCACGGGTCCCAGCACCTCGGGGATGACGTCGCCGGCCTTGCGGATCACCACGGTGTCGCCGATCAGCACGCCCTTGCGCTTGACCTCCGAGGCGTTGTGCAGCGTTGCTTGCGACACCGTGGAACCGGCCACCTTCACCGGTGTCATCCACGCGAACGGGGTGACCCGGCCGGTGCGTCCCACGTTGACCCGGATGTCGAGCAGTTCGGTCTGAGCTTCCTCGGGCGGGTACTTGTAGGCGATAGCCCAGCGCGGCGCCCGCGAGGTGGAGCCCAGCCGCCGTTGCAACGCCACCTCGTCGACCTTGACGACAACTCCGTCGATCTCGTGAGCGACTTCGTGCCGGTGCTCACCCCAGTAGTCGACGCGCTCCTGCACGCCGGCCAGGTCGTCGACCAGGGTGGTGTGCTGGGAAACCGGCAGTCCCCACGCTTTGAGCGCCATGTATGCATCGTGCTGGGTCACCGGACGAACACCTTCGGTATGCCCCAGGCCGTGGCAGATCATCCGCAGTTTGCGCCGCGCGGTGACGGCCGGGTCCTTCTGGCGCAGCGAGCCGGCAGCGCTGTTGCGCGGGTTGGCGAACGGCGACTTTCCGTCCTCGACCAGGCTGGCGTTGAGCGCCTGGAAATCGGCCACTTGGAAGAAGACCTCGCCCCGGACTTCGAGCACGTCGGGCAGCGGATACTCGTCGGCGGCAGTGAGCCGGTGCGGGATGTCGTCGATGGTGCGGGCGTTGTTCGTGACGTCCTCGCCGGTGCGGCCGTCGCCTCGGGTCGCCGCACGAGTGAGTCGGCCGTCCCGATACACCAGGGACAACGCGACGCCGTCGATCTTCAGTTCGCACAGGTAGTGCGCGGAGTCGCCGACCTCGGCGTGCACCCGGGCCGCCCAGGCGGACAGTTCGTCGCTGCTGAACGCGTTGTCCAGGCTGAGCATCCGCTCCAGGTGCTCGGCCGGCTCGAAGTCCGTCGCAAACCCCGCACCGCCGACCAGCTGGGTGGGCGAATCCGGGGTGCGCAGCTCGGGATGCTCGGCTTCGAGCGCCTCCAGCCTGCGCAGCATCACGTCGAATTCGGCATCGGTGATGATCGGCGCGTCCCGCACGTAGTAGCGGAACTGGTGTTCGCGGACCTCCTCGGCCAGGTCCTGCCATTGCCGCAGAATTTCCGGGGCGGTGTGATCGGCTGCAGGGGAGCTCACTCTGGCAGGCTAGCCGAGCGCGCCGACACCTCAGCGGCTCTGCCGCCCAGCAAAGCGACGAAAGCGCAGACCCGCCGCCCTGGGTTGCGATTACAGTTTGACGATGGCACCGCGACATTCGTTGCCTCAGCTGACGCAACAAGACGAGCTCACCGACCGCATCCTCGATGCGGCGCTGGCGGAGTTCATGGATCACGGTATCCAGCGGTCGAGTATCGACAGCGTGGCCAGACGGCTCGGTGTCGACCCGTGGGTCGTCTCGCGGAGATTCGAAAAGGATGCACTGGCCAAGGCAGTGATGCTGCGCGAGGCGAAGCGTTATCTGGACAGCGTGGGTCAGAGCATCACCGGCGGTGACCTGCGCTCGGGTGTCGAGGAGGGCTTCGTGGCCGGGGTAGCCCGCCGCCGCGAACAGCACATTCTGGACGCGTTGCTCAAGCGCGACCCGACCGCGGCGATGGGATACCTCGTGGGTCCGGAGGCGGGCCTGCTGCTGGAATACGCGACCAAGATCACGCGCGAGGCATTGCGGCGCGCACCCGATTCGTCTGAGTACACGGCGGCAAGCGTGGACGCGGTGGCGACGGCCATGATCCGGCTGGCGCACTCGTTTTCCAATGCCCCGCCCAACACCGGGATGGACGACCACTACCTGCGCGAAATCGCGCGCAATGTGCTGTTGCCGGTCCTGATGCCGGTCAAGCCGCGCTCGGGCCGTCGGTAAATCCCGGATTCGGCACCGGACGATGTCGAGACCAGGTCCTGGCGTCGTCGCTTGCCGGGTCAGATCTGGTCGGGGTCGTCGGCAAATGCTTCGGCCGCCTTGCGGGCGAGTTCGATCGCCGTGCGAGCCCATGAGGGCGTGGCGCCGGCCAGACCGCACGCCGGGGTGACCCCGACGCGGCCGCGCAGCGCCGAGCGTGCGAAGCCGAGCCGATCGGTCACCGCGACCAACGAGGTGGCCACCTCTTCGACCGACACCGGCCGCTCCGGCGCGCTGGCGGGGACCACACCGAGCAGGACAGCACGACCGGAATCCACGAACGCCGCGATGCTTTCCAAGTCCGCGGCCTGCAACGTCCCGGCGTCCACCGAGACGGCACCGATTGCGCTGCGCTGCAACAGGTTCCAGGGTATGTCGGGCGCACAGCAGTGCAACAGGACGTCCCCGCCGACGGCCTGTACGCAGCTGTCCAGCAGGGTGAGGGCCAGCGCCTCGTCGAGCGGACGGACAGGACTCAGTGCGGTGACCCCGGTGAGCCGGCCACCCAACGCGGTCGGCAGGGTCGGTTCGTCGAACTGCACCACTACCGGTGTGTCCAGCCGACGTGACAGCGTCGCGCGATGAGCGGCGACTCCCTCGGCTAGGGAAGCCGCCAGATCCCGCAGTGCGCCCGGATCGGTGATCGCGCGGTGGCCGTTACCGAGTTCCAGGCCCGCGGCCAGCGTGACCGGTCCGGGGGCCTGCACCTTGACCACCCGGCCGCCGCCGCGCAGACCGGCCGTCTCCCACGCCTCCTCCAGCGCGTCCATGTCCTCGTCGAGCAGGCTGATCGCTCTGCGCGTCACCGCTCCGGGACGGGCGACGATCCGATAGCCCCGCGGCACCGTGTCGACGGCGACGTCGACCAGTAGCGCACCGGCGCGCCCGAGCAGGTCGGCGCCTACTCCCCTGGCGGGCAACTCGACCAGATGAGCCATCGCGTCCGCCAGTTCACCTACGACGACCTCAGCGGCCTGGCGCGCCGCGGTGCCGGGCCAGGACCCGAGCCCGGTCGCCTTGACCGGCAGCGCCGCCAAAACACTCACCCGGCAACCGTATTCGACATCGCATAGCGTGCTGGTCGGCAGGGGTGTTTACGGTCGCGTCGCGCGGGTAGGTTCGACGCAGAAGGGCGGCGGATGGTCAGACGGCTGTGGTGTCCCCGGCGGGCGCAGCGGGTCGCCGTGTTAGGGCTAGCGATGTTGATGACGGCGGCGTGCACCCGGGTAATCGACGGCGAAGCGCTCCCGGCTTTCGGCGCCCTCCCGCTCGGCGTGCTCGACGCCGGCACGCTGCTGCTGGACCAGTCACGGATGCGCGCGATCACCGGCGCCGGTGAGCATCTGACCATCATTCCGTCGATGGACGGCAGGTACCCGGTGGACGTCGACAGCCTCGCGTCGACGGCGCCGCGGGAATGCCGCTTCGTGTTCGCCGAGACCGCCACGTTCGGCCCTGACGTCAAGGCGTTCCACAAGACGACCTTTCAGGACCCGCCCGACGGCCGGTTGATTTCCGAAGGCGCGGCGAGCTACCACGACACCGCAACCGCCCGAAGCGCGTTCGACGCACTGGTGGCGACGGTCAACGCGTGCGCAACCAGCTCGATGGGCTGGCTGCTGGTCAGCGACTGGGAGGCCGACGCGGACTCGCTGCGCATGCGACCGGGCAACTGCGGCCGCGACTATCGGGTGTTGTCGGTGGCGCTGCTGGAAGTCACATTCTGCGGATTCACCGAGTCCGTATCGGAGATCGTGATGACGAACATGGCCGCCAACGTGCCGCAGTGACAACACAACTCGTCACTATGCCGCACTCAGACCCCGCGGCGACTCGCTGAGAAGCTTCCGGTATCAGACAGCGGCCGCGATGGTCGCGCTGCCGAGTACCTCGTCACCCTCGGGGTCGGCGCGGTAGAGCACCAGCGTCTGACCGCGCGCCACGCCCCGCAGCGGGGAGCGCAACTGCACGGAGAGCTCGTCGCCGACCAATTCGGCTATCGCACTGGTGGTTTCGCCGTGCGCACGAACCTGGACTTCGCACTCGATCGGCCCGGACGGCGCCGCACCGGCGGTGAAGATCGGCTGCCGGCCGGTCAGGGCGTGCACGTCGAGGTCGGCCAGGTCGCCGACGTGCACGGTCGCGGTATCGGCATCGATCGCCGTCACGTAACGCGGTCGACCGTCTGGCCCGGGCCCGGGGATACCCAATCCCTTGCGCTGGCCGATGGTGAAGCCGTGGACGCCGTCGTGTTCGGCCAGTACCGCGCCGTCCTGGTCCACCACGCTGCCCGGACGAACGCCGATGTGAGCGCCCAGGAACGCCTGGGTATTCCCCGAGGGGATAAAGCAGATGTCGTGGCTGTCCGGTTTGTCGGCGACCGCCAGGCCGCGCCGGGCCGCCTCCGCGCGGATCTGCTC
Source organism: Mycobacterium sp. NGS22 (assembly GCF_059813095.1). NCBI lineage: Bacteria > Bacillati > Actinomycetota > Actinomycetes > Mycobacteriales > Mycobacteriaceae > Mycobacterium > Mycobacterium sp. NGS22. The sequence continues at coordinate 32,871 of NZ_JCALDY010000003.1, read as the reverse complement.
CTTGGCGGTGTCCCCGATCGGGAAAGCGGCGTGGCGTAACTGGGCGGCGCTCAGCACGGCCAGCACGTAGGACTGATCCTTGCCGCGGTCGACGGCGCGGCGCAGCCGTCCGTCGCAGAGCCGGGCGTAGTGGCCGGTGACCACCGTGTCGAAGCCCAGTGCCAGCGCGCGCGCCGACAGGGCGGAGAACTTGATCTGCTGATTGCAGCGCACGCACGGGTTCGGGGTTTCCCCGCGCGCATAGGACGACACGAAATCGTCGATCACGTCTGCTTTGAACTTCTCCGCGAAATCCCAGACATAGAACGGTATTCCGAGGACGTCGGCTACCCGCCGCGCATCCGCGGCGTCTTCTTTCGAGCAGCATCCTCGGGAACCGGTGCGCAGTGTGCCCGGGGCGGTCGACAGTGCCAGATGCACACCGACCACGTCGTGTCCGGCATCGACCATGCGGGCGGCGGCGACCGAGGAATCGACACCGCCGCTCATCGCGGCCAGGACCTTCACTACGAAAGCCCCGCTGCGGCAAGGGCGGCGCGTCGCGCTCGCGCCACGGCGGCGGGCAGCACCTGCAACGCCGAGTCGACGTCGGCGTCGACGCTGCTGTGCCCCAACGACAGTCGCAACGATCCGCGCGCGCTGGCGGGATCGGCACCCATCGCCAGCAGCACATGTGACGGCTGCGCGACACCGGCGGTACAAGCCGACCCGGTCGAGCACTCGATCCCGTTGGCGTCCAACAACATCAACAATGCGTCGCCTTCGCAACCGCGAAAAGTGAAGTGCGCGTTGCCCGGAAGCCGTAACGGGCCACGAGCGCCGTTGAGGTGGACATCGTCGATTTCGGTGAGCACACCGTCGACCAGGCGGTCACGCAAGCCGCGCAGCCTGGCGCTGTTGGCGTCCAACCCGTCGACGGCCAGTCGAGCGGCTGTGGCCATGCCAACGGTACCGGCGACGTACGGTGTGCCGGAACGGATATCGCGTTCCTGCCCGCCGCCGTGCAACAGCGGCACACAAGCCGCGTCGCGGCGCAGCAGCAGCGCACCGATCCCCGGCGGGCCGCCGAACTTGTGCGCGGCCACGCTCATCGCCGACAAGTTGCTCGCCGCGAAGTCCACCGGCAGCTGACCGATCGCCTGCACGCCGTCGCTGTGCATGGGAACACCGAACTCCGCGGCCACCGCGGCCAGCTCGGCGACCGGCATCACGGTGCCGACTTCGTTGTTGGCCCACATCACCGATACCAGCGCCACGTCGTCGTGGGCCGCCAGCACCTCGCGCAGGTCGGCCGCGGACACCGAGCCGTCGGACGCGGTGGGCAACCAACTCACCTCGGCACCTTCGTGCTCGACGAGCCAGTTCACCGAGTCCAGCACCGCGTGGTGTTCGACCTGGGTGGTGACGATGCGCCGCCGGGTCGGTTCGGCGTCGCGGCGGGCCCAGTAGATGCCCTTGACCGCCAGGTTGTCGCTTTCGGTGCCGCCTGCGGTGAACAACACCTCCGACGGACGCGCGCCCAGCTTGTCGGCGATCAATTCCCGGGACTCCTCGACCCGACGACGTGCCGCGCGACCCGTGGTGTGCAGGGATGCCGCGTTGCCGACGGTGCCCAGGACGGCCGTCATCGCCTCGATGGCAGCGGGGTGCATCGGGGTGGTGGCAGCGTGATCGAGGTAGACCATGACCCGCTTTACGATACCGGCACCCTCGAGCGACGATGCAGCCCGGAAACTGGGCCGACACGAATGCGCCACCGCACGGAACAGTTGTGGCCACTGTGACAGGTCACGGGCACGACGCCTGGTTCTCAGACCAGGGTTATGCGGTCAGCTCGAATGCGTGACCCGTCAAGTGCCCCGTCGACGGCTTCCCCATCCGCACGGCGGTCTGGCACCGACTGGCCAACTCCCGACGGTCCGAACCCGGCAACATCAGGGACTCGACGTGCACCTTGGCCACGGTGCGGCGCACCCGGACCACGCGGGACACCGAGCGCAGCAACGTGTCCCCGCCGACGTAGGCCGGCGCCGTCGACACGCTGCCGTCGACGTGGTGATAGGTCAGCCGCAGCGGCTGCACCGGCCGGGCGGCGTCGATCGCGGCCTGGAACATTGCCGGGTAGAAGTTCCCGTAGGCCAGACCGCACCAGGTGGTGCCCTCCGGGAACGCCACCACCGTGTGGCCGGCGCGTAACCGGCGCGCGACGGCGTCCACCACTGCGGGCAGGCGTCGCAGACTCGTCCGTTCGATCGGGATGATTCGCAGCAGGCGTGCCACCAGCCCGGTCGCCGGTCCGGTGAACATGTCGGCACGGGCGACGAACGATCCGGGCAGGACGGCGCCGACGGCGAAGATGTCCAGCCAGGACATGTGACTGCTGACCACCAGCACCCCGCGCAGATTACGAATGGGGTTGCCTGACACGATGATTCGCACCCCGAGGCTGCGCAGCGCCAACCGGCAGTAGGTGCGCTGGAGCTGGGTCCGGCCGGGCAGCGGCATTGCGAGCAGCGTTAGCCCGGGGGCCAGGAGGATCAGCAACGTGAGCCGTAGCATGACCCGCAGCAGCACTCGGGTCGACCGCAGCGCAACCGCGCCGTCTGGACCCGTACAGCTGACGTCGCACGATGTGCGCGGCAACCAGGCGTGGCCGGCCAATCCGGTCACCTGCCGGTCTCACTGCCGATCTGCGCGACGGCCGAAACCGAGCGCAGACGCTTGAGATAGCGGGTATCAGCGTCGCTCTTGCTCAACAGCACGCAGAAATCCCCGACACCGAAGTCGGGGTCGTGGGCGGGTTCCCCGCAAACCCGCGCACCAAGGCGCAGGTAACCCCGCAGCAACGGCGGGACCGACGGCCGCGCCGGTGGCGCGATGTCGTCGAGGCCTCTGCCGTCGACGCGCACCGGCCGGTAGGGCCGGACCCGCCGGCCGGCGGCGTGGCGCTGCAGCACGAAGTCGCGTATGCCGCGCAGCTGGCTACCGGGTGCGTCGCCGTCGGTTTGGACCGGCACCGACACGCAGCCGGTCACGTGGTCGTAGTCGAAGCGATCCAGGTAGGCCAGAATGCCTGCCCACATCAGCAGCACTACCGCGCCGTTGCGGTGACCGTCGCGCACCGCGGCACGGCCCATCTCGACCAGCGAAGGCCGCAGCGGGTCGAAGGCGCGAACGTCGAATTCCGTTGCGGTGTATAGTCCCCCGGCCGCGATCGCACCGGCCGGCGGCAGCATAGGGTAGCAACCCACCAGCTGCCCGGTGTCGTCGTCGCGGACCAGCAGGTGGTCGCAGTACTCGTCGAAGCGGTCGGTGTCGCGGCCATCGCCGTTCGAAGGCAGGGTGAATCCGGGTGTGCCGCTGAATACGTCGTAGCGCAGCCGCTGGGCGGCCTCGATCAGGGCGGCGTCGCTGGAGAGCAGCAGGGAGTAGTGCGGTCCAACGGACGACTGTGTCGAGGGACCACGCGGTTTGTCGCTGGGTATGAGGACAGAAGCGATGCTCATGCCCCCAACGTGGCGCAGCCGGTCAGCTAATCGGCATCAACGCCCTGACATGTCGGTGCACGCCAGGTGACCAGTTGGCCGAGCAGACGCAAAAGCCCCTCATTTCCGCAGGAAATGGGGGCTATTACGTCTGCTCGCGCAGACAAACTCAGCCTTTGCGGGCCTTGATCCCCTCGGTCAGCTGCGGAGCCACCTTGAACAGGTCGCCCACGACGCCGTAGTCGGCGATCTCGAAAATCGGCGCCTCTTCGTCCTTGTTCACCGCGACGATGGTCTTGGACGTCTGCATGCCGGCCCGGTGCTGGATGGCGCCGGAGATGCCCAGGGCGATGTACAGCTGCGGCGAGACCGTCTTGCCGGTCTGGCCCACCTGGAACTGGCCCGGGTAGTAGCCGGAGTCGACCGCGGCGCGCGAAGCACCCACGGCAGCACCCAGCGAGTCGGCCAGCTCCTCGACGACCTTGAAGTTCTCTTCGCTGCCGACACCGCGGCCACCGGACACCACCACGCTGGCCTCGGTGAGTTCGGGCCGGTCGCCGGCCACCGCGGGCTCGCGTGAGGTGATCTTGGTGGCGTTCTCGGCGGGTTCGGGCACGTCGACGTTCACCACTTCACCGGCGCCGTCGGACGGCTCGGCGTCGATGGAACCGGCGCGCACCGAGATCACCGGAGTGTCACCGTTGGCCTGCGACTTGACGGTGTAGGCGCCACCGAAGATCGAGTGCACCCCCTTGCCACCCTCCTGCACGCCCACCACGTCGACCAGCAGACCCGACCCGATCCGCGCCGCGAGCCGTCCGGCGATCTCCTTGCCATCGGCATTGCTGGACACCAGCACCGCGGCCGGCGCCGAGGACTCGGCCAGCGCAGCCAGCACGTCGACATAGGGGGTGATCAGGTAGTTGTCGACCACATCGGACTCGGCAACGTAGATCTTGGCCGCACCGGCGGACTTCAGTCCCTCGATGAGCGGCTCGGCCGTGCCGGGCGCACCGATGACGACGGCGGCCGGCTCGCCCAATGCACGTGCGGCGGTGATCAATTCGGAGGTGACCTTCTTCAGCGCACCCTCGGCTTGCTCGACAAGCACCAATACTTCAGCCATGAGTTATTTCGCTCTCTCGTCTCTTCGAAGTGCTCAGATGATCTTCTGACCGACCAGGTACTTGACGATCTCGTTGCCGCCCTCGCCCTCGTCGGTGACCTTCTCGCCGGCGGTTTTCGGCGGCTTCGGGGTCGAGGACAGCACGGTCGACCCGGCGTTCTCCAGGCCTACCTCGTCACCCTCGACGCCGATCTCGCCCAGCGTCAGCACGGTGACTTCCTTCTTCTTGGCGGCCATGATGCCTTTGAAGGACGGGAAGCGGGGTTCGTTGATCTTCTCGTTGACGCTCACCACTGCCGGCAGTGTGGCCTCGAGGGCGAACACGCCGTCGTCGGTCTCGCGCTCGGCGGTCACCTTGCCGTCCTCGACGGACAGCTTGCGCACGTGGGTGAGCTGCGGCAGACCCAGGTACTCGGCGATGACGGCGGGCACCGCACCACCGGTGCCGTCGGTGGCTTCGTTGCCGGCGATCACCAGCTCGGTGCCTTCGATGGTGCCCAGCGCACGGGCCAGCGCCCACGCGGTCTGCACGACGCAGGATCCCTTGAGGCCGTCGTCCTTGAGGTGGACGGCCTTGTCGGCGCCCATGGACAACGCCTTGCGGATCGCTTCGGTGGCGCGTTCGGGACCGGCGGTCAGCACGGTCACCGTTCCTTCGCCGCCCTCGCGCTCGCGGATCTGCAGGGCTTCTTCCACGGCACGCTCGTTGATCTCGTCCAGGACCGCGTCGGCGGCCTCGCGGTCCAGCGTGTAATCGCTGTCGGACAGCTTGCGCTCCGACCAGGTGTCTGGGACCTGCTTGATCAGGACCACGATGTTCGTCATGAGTGTGGTTTGTCCTCCTAGAAGGAGTCCGCAGCGGTCGACTGCAGGACTTTGCGTTATTGCGACCGCACAGGCATGTTACTCGGCGGTAACTTTTTGCGGTCTGCTCAAACACCATAGCGGGTAGTGCTGGGCATTCTTTCGCCTGGATCCGGTACATGGTTCGCGAATCGGCTGCTAGGCATTAGCCTGCCTTAGCAATGAGCGCATTCGTCCCCGGCGGACCCCCGCAGACGCACGCCGACGACCCGGCGGCGCTGGACGCCGTGTTGACCCTGACCGGCGAGCGAACCATCCCCGACCTGGACATTGAGAACTATTGGTTCCGTCGCCACGAGGTGGTCTACGAGCGGCTGGCACCGCGTTGCGCCGGCCGCGACGTCCTGGAAGCGGGATGTGGCGAAGGTTACGGTGCGGATTTGATCGCACGTGTCGCCCGGCGGGTGGTGGCGGTGGATTACGACGAGGCCGCGGTGGCCCACGTCCGCACTCGCTACCCCCGGGTCGAGGTGCTGCAGGCCAACCTGACCGAGTTGCCGCTACCCGACGATTCGGTTGATGTCGTGGTCAATTTTCAGGTCATCGAGCATCTGTGGGACCAGGGCCAGTTCGTGCGCGAGTGCGCGCGGGTGCTGCAGCCATCCGGACTGCTGATGATGTCGACGCCGAACCGGATCACCTTCTCCCCCGGCCGCGACACCCCGGTCAACCCTTTCCACACCCGCGAACTCAACGCCGACGAGCTCACCGAGTTGCTCATGGACGGCGGGTTCGAAGAGGTGGCTCTGCTGGGCCTGTTTCATGGCCCGCGGCTGCTCGAGATGGATGCACGTCACGGCGGATCCATCATCGACGCGCAGATCGAGCGGGCGGTGGCCGACGCCCCCTGGTCCCCCGAGCTGGTGGCCGACGTCGCCGCCGTAGCGACAACTGACTTCGAGCTCGTCGACCGACAGCAACGCGACATCGACGCAAGCCTGGACCTGATCGCAATCGCGGTGCGCCCTTGACGGGGCCGCAGCACCGGGTGCCGGGCATGTTCACCCTGGTGCTGCACACCCACCTGCCGTGGTTGGCGCACCACGGGCGTTGGCCGGTCGGCGAGGAGTGGCTCTACCAGTCGTGGTCGGCGGCCTACCTGCCGCTGTTCCGGGTGCTGCGCGCACTGGCCGACGAGGACCGTCGCGGCCTGATCACGCTCGGTATGACGCCGGTGGTCAACGCACAGCTCGACGACCCGTACTGCCTGGACGGGATGTACCACTGGCTGGCCAACTGGCAGCTGCGCGCGGCCGAGGCCGCCAGCGTGCGGACCATCCCGGCGTCTAAGTCGGCCAACTACCAGTCGTGCACGCCAGAAGCGTTGCGCGCCTTCGGTATTCGCGAGTCAGCGGAGGCCGACCAGGCTCTGGAGGATTTTGCGTCACTGTGGCGGCACGGGGGCAGCCCGCTGCTGCGCGGCCTGATCGATGCCGGCACGGTGGAGCTGCTCGGCGGTCCGCTGGCCCACCCGTTCCAGCCGCTGCTGGCGCCACGACTGCGCGAGTTCGCGCTGCGCGAAGGCCTGGCCGACGCGCGACTGCGACTGCAGCACAACCCGACCGGGATCTGGGCGCCCGAATGCGCCTACGCCCCGGGCATGGAAGACGACTATGCGGCCGCCGGGGTCAGTCATTTCATGGTCGACGGGCCGTCGCTGCACGGCGACACCGCGCTGGGCCGTCCGGTCGGGCACAGCGACGTGGTGGCTTTCGGCCGGGATCTGCAGGTCAGCTACCGGGTCTGGTCGCCCAAGTCCGGCTACCCGGGCCACGCCGCGTACCGCGATTTCCACACCTACGACCACCTCACCGGCCTCAAACCGGCCCGGGTCACCGGCCGTCACGTCGGCTCGCAGGACAAGGCGCCCTACGACCCGGAGCGCGCCGACCGCGCCGTGGACGGCCACGTCGCCGACTTCGTCGACGTGGTGCGCAACCGGTTGCAGACCGAGTCGCAGCGCATCGGCCGGCCCGCCCACGTCATCGCCGCCTTCGACACCGAGTTGTTCGGTCACTGGTGGTACGAGGGCCCGACCTGGTTGGCGCGGGTGCTGCGCGCGTTGCCGGACGCCGGTGTGCGGGTGGGCACGCTGCGCGACGCCATCAACGATGGATTCGTCGGCGGGCCGGTCGAATTACCGCCCAGCTCTTGGGGTTCCGGCAAAGACTGGCAGGTGTGGAACGGCGAGCAGGTGGCCGATCTGGTCCAGCTCAACGCCGAGGTCGTCGACACCGCCCTGACCACGGTGGACAAGGCGCTGGCGCAGACAGCGTCGCTGGACGGGCCGATCCCTCGCGATCAGGTAGCAGACCAGATCCTGCGGGAGACGCTGCTGACCGTGTCCAGCGACTGGCCGTTCATGGTCAGCAAGGACTCCGCCGCCGACTACGCCCGCTACCGCGCCCACCTGCATGCCCACGCCACCCGGGAGATCGCCGGGGCGCTGGCGTCGGGACGTCGGGACGCCGCGCAGCGCCTGGCCGACGGCTGGAACCTCGCCGACGGCCTCTTCGGCGCGCTGGACGCCCGCAGGCTGCCGCGATGAGCTCCCACCGGCCGCGCGAGCGGCCCCATATGTACGGCGACACGCCGCTTCAGGTGTCATTTTCCGGACGCTCGCGCCGGGACGGACGCTTCGCATGAAGATCCTGATGATCTCGTGGGAGTACCCGCCGGTGGTGATCGGCGGCCTGGGCCGGCACGTCCATCACCTGTCGACGACGCTGGCCGCCGCGGGCCACGAGGTCGTCGTCTTGTCCCGCCGACCCACCGGCACCGATCCCAGCACCCACCCGTCCTCGGACGAGATCAGCGAGGGTGTGCGGGTGATCGCCGCCGCACACGACCCACACGAGTTCAGCTTCAGCACCGACATGATGGCCTGGACGCTGGCGATGGGCCACGCCATGGTCCGCGCCGGGCTGTCGCTGAAGCGATACGGCACCGACCGCCCCTGGCGTCCCGACGTGGTGCACGCGCACGACTGGCTGGTGGCGCACCCGGCCATCGCACTCGCCCAATTCTATGACGTGCCAGTCGTTTCCACGATGCATGCGACCGAAGCGGGTCGGCACTCCGGCTGGGTCAGCGGATCCATCAGCCGCCAGGTGCATGCCGTGGAGTCCTGGCTGGTGCGCGAATCCGATTCGCTCATCACCTGTTCGGCGTCGATGAGTGAGGAGATCACCGAACTGTTCGGGCCCGGGCTGGCTGAGATCTCGGTCATCCCCAACGGGATCGACGCGGCGCGTTGGCCGTTCGCCGCGCGGCGCCCGCGCACCGGTCCGGCCGAACTGCTCTACGTCGGACGCCTGGAATACGAAAAGGGTGTGCACGACGCCATTGCCGCGCTGCCCCGGATCAGACGTACCCACCCCGGTACCACGCTGACCATCGCCGGGGACGGCACCCAGCAGGACTGGCTGGTCGAGCAGACTCGAAAGTACAAGGTGCGCAAGCCCGTCCACTTCGCCGGGCACTGCGAGCACACCGAGCTGATGGAGCTGTTACATCGCGCCGACGCGGCGGTGCTGCCCAGCCACTACGAACCGTTCGGGCTGGCTGCGCTGGAGGCGGCGGCGGCCGGCACCCCGTTGGTGACGTCGAATATCGGCGGGTTGGGTGAAGCGGTGATCGACGGTGTCACGGGGGTGTCGTGTCCGCCCCGCGACGTTGCCGGACTGGCCACGGCGGTGCGCACCGTGCTCGACGATCCCGCCGCCGCGCAACGACGTGCCCGCGCCGCGCGCGAACGCCTCACTTCCGACTTCGATTGGCAGACCGTGGCCACCCGGACCGCCCAGGTCTACATGGCTGCCAAGCGTGCCGAACGACAACCGCAGCCCCGGTTACCCATCGTCGAGCACGCTCTGCCGGATCGGTAGCGCTGGCCGACCGCCGAGATTCAAAATCTGCCGGCCTGCCAGGATCCAGTCTCGGTGCCGGCTATCCCGCTTCTTTCGCCCGCAAGCCGATGGCTTCAGAGCAGTAGTCCCACAACCGTTCTCGCGCGCCGTCCGGATAGCGGGTCGCCAGCAGATAGTGCTGCGGCCGGGACCGCCGGTCATGCCAGAAGCGTCCGGTCGGCGGTGCCGGCCGGGTCGCTGCCAGCCACACGGCCGTATCGGCGCCCTGCTGCGGTGACCTCAGCAGCGGGCCGGTGACCCGTCGGAAACCCGGTAGCGCCTCGGCCACTCCGGGAGTGTCGGCCCAGCCGGGATGCATTGCGTAGACACGGATTCCGGCCCACCGCCGAGCCAGGATGGGAGTGAGCGCGACCTGCATCCGCTTGGTCCGGGCATATGCGATCGCACCGCGGTATCTGCCGTGCAGGTATTCGGGGTCATCGGCGGCCAGCGGCTGGGTGTACATCCCGCCCGAGGACATCAGGATCACCCGCGGGTCACCGGACGCAGCAAGCGCCGGACCCAGGCACTCGGTGAGCAGCACCGGGCCCAGCACATGGGTTGCCAGGGTGAGCTCGTGCCCATCGGAGGTTTCGGTGCGCGTCGCGGGCAGCACCCCGGCATTGTGGATCAGCACATCCAGCGCAGAGCCGCGCTCAACCAGTTTGGCGGCAAAGGCGTGCACCGCCGTCAGGTCGGACACGTCGCACACCTCGACCGCGATGTCGGCCCCGGGATGGTCCTCGAGGATTTCGGCGCGGGCCCGCTCACCGCGTTCTCGGTCGCGCACGGTCAGCAAGACGGTGGCGCCCAGCGCCGCCAGACCCGACGAGATTGCCTTGCCGATACCGCGATTCGCTCCGGTCACCAACGCGGTCCGCCCCCGCAGCGCCTGCGGCTGAGGGTCGTCCGCCCAATGCAGGTTGCGCAGGCGGTACCCGACATTGGTGTATCCCGGGACGACCGTCCGGTCCATGGCGGTGTCCAACATGCCCCGCACACCACCGAGAACGTCCATGCAGTTCTGTTCCCGCAAACGGCTTCCTCATACCGGCAAACTCCCGGGTAGCTTCGTGAGATGGGCCTCACTTATTCGAGTGTGATCAACGTGCCGCGCGACGAGGTGTTCGCCTGGCACACCCGACCCGGTGCGTTCACCCGACTTTCGCCGCCCTGGTCGCCGATGCGGCTGATCGCCGAGGCCGACTCGGTCGAGGACGGGCGCGCCATCCTCGGCCTGCCCGGCGGGCTGCGGTGGATCGCCCAGCACCGGGGTGATTCCTACGATCCGCCAAGACGTTTCGTCGATGAGTTGACCAGCGACGGCCCCGCCTCGTTGCCGCCGCGGATCATCGGGCGGTGGCGGCACACCCATGACTTCGAAGAGGTCGACGCGTCCGCGACCCGGGTTGTCGACACGGTGGACACCCCGGTCCCGGCCTCGCTGTTGCGTTCGATGTTCGTCTACCGGCACCGCCAGTTGGCCGACGACCTCGCCGCCCACGCGCGGGCGGCCGAGCAGAATCTGGGCTCGGTGACTGTGGCCGTCACCGGCGCGTCCGGGTTGGTCGGCACCGCGTTGGCGGCGTTGCTCAGCACCGGTGGCCATCGCGTCATTCGGCTGGTCCGCGGCAGTGCACAAGGTCCCGGCGAGCGACGGTGGGACCCCGAAGAACCCGATGCGGACCTGTTGACCGGGGTGGACGCCGTCATCCACCTGGCCGGCGCTTCGATCGCCGGAAGGTTCTCCGCGAAGCACCGAAAAGCCGTCTACGACAGCAGGATCGGGCCGACACGCCGGTTGGCGGAGCTGATGGCGCGCACCACCGACGGTCCGAAGGTGCTGATTTCGGCCTCGGCGATCGGCTATTACGGCTACGACCGCGGTGACGAGTTCCTCACCGAGGACAGTGAGCGCGGCGACGGGTTCCTGGCCGATGTGGTCGCCGACTGGGAGAACGCCACAAAGTCCGCCGAGCAGGACGGCGCGCGGGTGGTGCTCGTCCGCACCGGCATCGTGCAATCACCGCGCGGCGGCACGTTGCGATTGATGCGACCGTTGTTCAGCGCCGGACTGGGCGGCCGGCTCGGGAACGGTCGGCAATGGCTGTCCTGGATCGGTATCGACGATCTGGTCGACATCTACCACCGCTCGCTCTGGGACACGGGTCTGTCCGGCGCGGTGAACGCTGTTGCGCCACAACCGGTTCAAAACGAGGAATACACCCGCACCCTTGCCGAGGTGTTGCACCGGCCCGCACTGTTACCGGTGCCGCCGCTAGGTCCCCGGGTACTGCTCGGCGCCCAGGGGGCCCGCGAACTCGCGCTGGCCAGCCAACGGGTGACCCCCACCCGCCTACTTCAGGCCGGTCACGCATTTCGTCAGCCCGGCCTCGATGCCGCGTTGCGGCATCTGCTGGGACGTTCTTGAGCCGAAGGCCACGGCGGGCGTCAGCGGACCACGACACTGGACTGCGTCGCACGACCGATCATGCGCACGCCGACAGTCGACTCGGTCGAGTCCGGCGCACGGCTTTCCAGATAGAGCTGTCGCATGATCGCTTGCCACGACTCCACCTGCGGCGCCGACCCGGCCATGCCCCCGAGCAACCCCACGATCACCGCGTGGTTGTCGGTCAGCGTGTAGACGGGCCCACCGAGATCGCGCCGGTCCGCTTTGACATCGCTTATGTCGAAACCGTTTTCGGCCAGGTTGGCGACATGCCCGCAGGACTGTCCGGTCGATGTTCCGAAAAGGCAGACCGGTAAGCCCGGTTGGGCCCGTAGCTGCGGCGTCGCCTGCAGTCGACGTCCACCGGGTAGCAGCTCGCTGGCGGTCGCCTGATCGGCGAGCTTGATGACTTTGAACTGCGGCCCGGACGATCCGTCGGCGGGTCGGACCGAGTTGCGGCGGACCAGGACGACGGTGCCTACCAGCTGGCCGCGGGTGTCGGTGACCAGCGGGGTGTCGTCGCACTGCACGCCGGTCAACGCGATGCGCAGCTGAGGCTCGACGAACCCGATCACGCAGGCACTGTCACCTTGGCGAACCTGCATACCCGGGTGCACGGTCACCCCTGGGTCGCCCGCTGCGGTGACCGGTGACTGAAAAGTGCACAGCGCCAAAAAGATTGCGATTGCAAACCCGCCAGTGCGTCTTGCCAATCCCATTGGGCCACCAACCCGAATTCGTTCAGTGGCGGCTTCGCGGAGAGTTTCTCTCAGCGCAGCTGCCGTCCGATGAGCCGCGGTTACCCGCTCGCAACCGGACCAAACAATGCTTTTCGGGTCAGTTCAGTTGCCCGACACCGGATGATGGGTCGACTCGGTCGGGTACCTCGACAGGGGTGTTCGGCGGCGCTTGGTCACTCGGACGGCCCTGCCTAGCTCTGCGCTGCCACAGCGACCATGCCGTTGCAACCGTCGCAATCGCGACGACGAGGGTGGTGGGCCAGAACAGCAGCTGCGCCAGCCACAGGCGCCGCTGCAGACGCACCACTTGTTGCTCCCCGCTTCGGATGCGGCGCAAGGTTGAGTTCACAGACACCCCTATACCCTCACCAAGCCGGTCGAAACACCGCCAGTCGCTCGCAGGCACGTTGCCGATACTGAGATTTCGGTCACTTCGCAACTGCGTTCAGACTGCTCACGGCCTTGTAGCGGTGTCCGCATCAAGCATCGACCTGTTTGCCGTGGTTGCTCGACGGCGGCATCGGGAACTCTTCTTCCAACGCGGTAAGTGCCGCGCAGTATGTACCCGAAAACACCGAGGGGTGGACATGGCTAAGAGTGGACCGATGGAAGCTTTCAGTGGCGTCGTCGAGGGCGTCAAGGGCCTGATCAAGCAGGTCATCGGCTTGGTCTTCGGTAACGAGAGGCTCGCCAAGGAGGCCAAGGCTCAGCAGGACAAGGCTGATGCTCAGCGCGAAGCGGCCAAGAAGGAAGCCGCTGCCGAAAGCGCACGCGGCGGCGCCAAGGCCGCGGAAAGCCGGCAAAAGGCCAACCAGTAGCACGATCAACGCAAAAGACCCAGCCAAGCGGCTGGGTCTTTTGTCGTGCATCAGGTTTCAGTCAGCGTCTCGGCCTTCCCGGCTGCGGGCGTAGGCGCTTTTGCGCAGACCCGCCAACCACCCGGGATACAGGGCGACGCCGGGTGCGGTGTTGCGCACCGGGTCGAACGAGAAGTCGCGCTCCGATTCGGTCTCGAGGATCTCGTTCAACACCAGGCGACCAAGTGGAGCGAAATCTCCCGTCCCGCGCGCTTGATCGAGTCGCAGTTCGATCCCGCCGCTGCGGATCGTGTCGCGCACGTCTTCGAGTGACAATCCTTTTCCGGTGATTTCGGTGTCGATGCATGCCCGCAACCACCAGCTCGTGCCGTGATAGCGCAGCGGCATCAGACTGGTCATCGTCTGTGCCGACCACGAGGTGACGGGCCGCAGTCCCACGATGCGGGTCAGCGCCCCGGAGCCGGCGGACACCAGCAGCACGTCCCACGCCCGGTCGGATTCGAGTTGCGGCGGGATCCGCAACGCCAGACCGATGGCGTCCGGCACAGAGCCGGGCATACCCGCGCCTTTGGAGAACCGTGCAATCACCGGCGAGGTCGGCACCGGCAGTCCCTGATCCGCCGGAGCGACACGCTCGAGCGAGCCTTCGGCCAGCACCCCGGTGGGGTGGAAAACCTTGCGACCCCGCAAGGCGGCCCCCCATCGAAACGGCACGGAGAGGCGATCTGTGATGTCCATCCGCGCAGGGTTCCCCGCCCCTCTCCGGTGAAACCGACAGTTGCGGCGGCCGACTCGGCAATTACTGTCGATCTAAAGCCGCGACGGGGAGGTAACCGATGAGTCTGTGTGATCGCCGGCCGCCGGGTACCGACGATGCCGCCGTGGAGGCCGCAGGAAAGGTATCCGAAGCGCTCGAGACCATCGAGCGGGCGCGCGGTCACTTGTACTCGTTCCACCAACTGACCGGGCATGCTGATCTGCAACTCGACACCGCCGTGGAGCTGCTACGCGAGAACGGGCACGCTGAGCTGGCCGATTCCATCAGCCGGGAACTGATCGGGCGAAATGTGTTGCCCGGCAGATGGAGCTTCCAGGTCATCGAAGACTATGACGACGGCTACTACCGCTGTTTCCAGGACATGGAGAAGCTGGTGCGGCACCAGCTGACCGGCGGCAACCGGCATGTGTTCGAAGCCGAGATGAAGGAGAGCCGGCGTACCTCCGGAAGCCCGGACCACGCCGCCGAACCCCGAGAAACCTCCAGCGAGGACTGAAAGACGCAGTCTGACAGCCGCACCCGCGGGATCGTCGCAATCGCTTCCACTCAGGACTGGCGCGCCGGTCGATCATTCATTAAGTTAACGATTAAACTAATGAAGATAGTCGCCGGCCGACCGCACCGCCCGTAAGTCTGGGGCCGGACACCGGTTTGTTTTCTCGGTCAGGGGGTACCACGCGTGAATCTGAGCCGTTCTGGTCAGCGACTCGTCGACGTTGCAAAGGAGGCTTCGGTGGGAGGTGTGCGTGAATTTCCGCGGGTGCGTCTCGCCGAAGTAGCTTCAGCGAGCGCGGCGAGCCTGCCCACGGTGGACCAATTCGACGTCTGGCGAACGGATCTGCGCCGGCAGGTCCTCGACGAGGTTGCCGCGTTCGTCGGCGCGCGTTGCGCCCAGGAGTTGGGTGACTGCGGAGTCGACGTCGCCGGCAACATCCTGCTCGAGTTCGTCAAGGGCGGGAAGTGTCTGCGGTCGACGTTCATGTACCTGGGCTGGCTGTGCGGGGCCCCGCCCAGCGAAGCTGCTCTGTCGGCCACGGCGAGCCTGGAACTGCTGCACGCATTCGCTCTGCTGCAGGACGACGTGATGGACGACTCGCCTGCCCGTCGAGGCCGACCCGCTGCTCATGTGCAGTTCTCCGACTGGCATCGCAAGCGGGGAATGTCCGGGTCGTCGCGCCGGTTCGGCGAGTCGGCCGCGACGCTGCTCGGCGACATGTGCCTGATCTGGGCGGAGCAGATGTTACGCGACTCCGGTCTTGACCAGCATCATCTGCAGCGTGCCTGGCCCCGCTACGATGCCATGCGGACCGAGCTCGCAGTCGGTCAATTCGCTGATCTGGCAATGGATTTGCGTAAAATCCCGAACATCGACTCGGTGCTGGGAGTGGCCCGGCGCAAATCCGGCAACTACACGGTGCGCCGCCCGCTGGAGATCGGCGCGGCAATGGCCGGCTGTGACGACCAGACCCTGACCAGGCTCGGTCAATACGGATACGCCGTCGGCGAAGCCTTTCAACTGCGCGACGACATACTCGGCATCTTCGGATCGCCCGCCAGCACCGGCAAACCCAATGGCGGAGATCTGTTGGAGCGCAAGGCCACCAGCGTCGTCGTCGCGGCCTACGAGATGGCCGACATCTCCACCCGCCGAGAATTCGGTGAATTGATGAACGTCGATCAGCTCGACGAAGCCGCGGTCGACTACTGGCGCAACCTGATCTCTGCCACCGGAGCGGTGCAATGGGTCGAGGAGCTGATTGCCAAGCGGGTCAAAGATGCACTGGACTCGTTGGATCGCAGCGGAATCGACGGCTTACTCAAGGTCGCCTTGACCGACATGGCCGGCGTGTGCACGCAGCGCGCCGCATGATCTCCCGGGAGCGCTGATGCACACGGTCCGAGGACGGACGGAACGCGTTGTCGTCATTGGTGCGGGATTTGCCGGATTGTCCGCGGCGCTGCACCTGGCCGGCCGCGGTCGGGAAGTCACGGTCGTGGAACGCGAGCCGTGGCCGGGCGGGCGCGCGGGCCGCCGCGACATCGACGGTTACTCGATCGACACCGGCCCGACCGTGCTCACCATGCCCGACATCATCGACGAGGTGTTCGCCGCGGTCGGTGAATCGAGCGCGCGGCACGTGGAGCTGATGCCGGTCGAGCCCTGCTACCGGGCGATGTTCGCCGACGGCAGCACCATCGACGTGCACAGCGATGCAGACCGGATGGCCGCCGCGGTCGAAGAGTTCGGCGGCCCCCGCGAAGCCGCGGGCTACCGCGCGTTGCGCGACTGGCTGGAGGGCTTGTACCGCACCGAGTTCGCCGGCTTCATCGACGCGAATTTCGACTCACCGCTGTCCATGCTGACTCCCCAATTGGCCAAGCTGGCTGCCATCGGCGGGTTCCGGCGGTGGGAGACGATGGTCGAGCGGCACATCAGCAACCCCCTGCTGCGAAGGGTATTCACCTTCCAGTCGCTCTACGCCGGGGTCGCCCCGCAGCACGCGCTGGCGGTGTATGCGGTGATCGCCTACATGGACACCATCTCGGGGGTGTTCTTCCCCCGCGGCGGCGTGCGTGCGCTCCCGGACGCACTGGCAGCGGTTGCCGAACAAGGCGGCGTCCAATTCCGTTACAGCTCAACGGTTACCGAGCTCGAACGCAGCGGCGACCGGGTCACCTCGGTGCTCACCGAGGGCGGCGAACGCATCCCTTGCGACGCGGTGGTGTTGACCACCGAACTGCCGCTCACCTACCGCCTCCTGGGTCGGAAGCCGAGACGGCTACTGCCACTGCGCGCGGCACCCTCGGCGGTGGTCATGCATGTGGGCTGCCGCGCCACACCCGCCCAGACGGCACACCACACCATCCTTTTCGGTGACGCCTGGGAGCACACCTTCACCGACATCATCCGCGACGGCCGACTGATGCGGGATCCTTCGCTGCTGGTGACCCGCCCGACGGCCAGCGACGCCAGTCTGGCGCCGGCCGGGCGAGATCTGCTGTATGTGCTGGCTCCGGCGCCCAACCTGTCCCGGCGCCGGGTCGACTGGTCCACGGCGGCGAAGCCCTATGCGGAGAACATGCTGGACGCGGTCGCAGAGCGACTGTTGCCGGAGGTGGGCGACGGGGCCGAATTGTTGCATCTCGACACCCCCGCCGACTGGGCCCGCCAAGGGATGACGGCCGGGACGCCGTTCGCCCTCGCCCACACCTTTGCCCAGACCGGCCCGTTCCGTCCGGCCAACCTGGTGCGCGGAATCGAGAACGCGGTGCTGGCCGGATCGTCGACCGTACCTGGTGTGGGTGTGCCGACGACCCTGATCAGTGGACGGCTTGCCGCCGACCGCATCACCGGGGTCCTCGACCGCTCCCCCACATCCATTGTGAGAGCCCGATTGCCGTGATTCGCACCGAATTAGACGCCGCCGGTATCGACAGCCCTGCGCTGCGCGCCGCGTATCGCCTGTGCCGGCAGATCGCCGCCGCGCATGGTCGCACCTATTTTCTAGCCACCCGGTTGCTTGCTCCCGACCAGCGACCGGCTGTTCATGCGCTCTATGCCTTTGCCCGCCACGCCGATGACATCCTCGACGAGTTCAATCCGGATCTCGACGTCTGCGCCCGCGCCGACCGCTTGCAGTGCCTGTCCGACAAGTTCTTCGCCGGTGGAGCCCGCCCGGACGAACCGATTCTTGCCGCCGTCGACGACACCGTCCGCCGCTACCGCATTCCGGCGGATCTGTTCGAGGACTTCCTCGCGTCGATGCGGATGGACCTCACCGTCACCGACTATCCCGACCGGCCCGCGCTCAACCGCTACATGCGCGGCTCGGCGGAAGTCATTGGGCTGCAGATGCTTCCGGTACTGGGCACCCGCGACACCGACGAGGCCACACCGTACGCCGCCGCACTGGGGCAGGCGTTCCAGTTGACGAACTTCCTGCGCGACGTCGACGAAGATCTGATGCGTGACCGGATCTATCTGCCGGCCGACGAACTCGCCGCACACGGGGTGGATCGCGAGTTGTTGATGTGGTGCCACCATCATCGTCGCACCGATGAACGGGTGCGCAGCGCGTTGCAGGCCCAACACGAAATCACCCGGGAGATCTATCGATTCGCCGCCGGCGGGATCCCGATGCTGGCGCGGCGGTCACAGCCCTGCGTGGCGACGGCCTTGACGTTGTACTCCGAAATCCTGGATTGCATTGAGGACAGCGACTTCTCCGTCTTCAGTCACCGCGCCACGGTTGGTACCACCCGCCGGATACAGGTCGCCGGTGGTGCCCTGCTGCAGTCGTGGCGGGTTCGTTTCTCGCATCCCGCCGGAGGGGCCCAGCACCGAAAGCCTGGTGCGGCGTGAGCGATCGCTGGCAGTATTTGATTGTGCTCGGCTTGTGCCTGCTGATCACAGCGCCACTGGAATTGTTCGGCAGCGGCGTCTACCGTCAAGCCCGCCGTCTCGTCCGCGCGGTGGCGCCGGTCGCGGCGGTGTTCCTGGTGTGGGATGCGGTGGCCATAGCGGCTGGGGTGTGGTGGTACGACGGCAAGTACCTCACCGGCATCGAGATCCCGCCGCGCATCCCGATCGAGGAAGTGCTGTTCTTCCTGGTGATTCCGTTGTGCGGATTGCTGACGTATAACGCGGTGTCCACGATTCTGGCGTGGAGCAGGCGCCGATGACCGGTCTGGGCTACACACTGCCGGCCGTGGTCGCGGTGTTGGGCGTGTGCGCGCTGGAGCTGATGTTGTTGCGCACCGGCCTGTTTCGCCGGCCCGCCTACTGGCTGTCGATGGTGATCGTGCTGGGCTTTCAGGTTCCGGTGGACGGCTGGTTGACCAAGCTCAGTGCACCGATCGTCAGCTACGACGAGCGGCACACCAGTGGGCTGCGGTTTCCGTTCGACATTCCGGTCGAGGACTTCCTGTTCGGCTTCGCGCTGGTGACCGGGGTGCTGTTGTTGTGGGAGTTCCAACCAGAGCGTGGCAGCCATGAATAGGACGGGCTTGGCGCGCGGCGACGTTCCAGCGGCATTCGACGAGGGCGCAGCGGCCTATGACCGGCTGGTGGGCGCCAACCCCGGCTATCACAGCAACCTGCGACGGTCGGCGCGCCGGATGGGCCTGCCGGACCGCGGACGGGGGTTGCGGCTACTCGATGCGGGTTGCGGCACGGGCGCCTCGACGGCCGCACTGCTCAGCGCGGCGCCGGAGGCCGAGATCGTCGCTGTCGACGCGTCGCGCGGCATGCTGGATGCGGCACTGGCCAAGTCGTGGCCCGCCACGGTCCGGTTCGTGCACTCGCGCATCGAAGACCTCGGCGAGCACGGCATCACCGGACCGTTCGATGCCATCTTCGCCGCCTATTTGTTGCGCAATCTGACCGATCCGGACAGCCAGCTGCGCACCTTCGCGACGTTGTTGCGGCCCGGTGCAACCCTGGCGCTGCACGAGTATTCGGTGCGGGACTCGGCCGCGGCCACCCGCATCTGGCACGCGGTCTGCTGGGGCATCATCATTCCCGCCGGGTGGTGGCGGACCCGCAACACCACGCTTTACCGCCACCTGTGGCGCAGCGTGCTGACCTTCGACGGCGCGGCGGGGTTGCGGCAACGGATGTCCGACGCCGGCTTGCGCGGCGTACGCAGTGAAACCATGCCGGGGTGGGAACGCGACATCGTCCACACCTTCCTGGGGACGGCGCCGCAATGACCGACCGCCGCCAGCACATCCATCCCGCGTCGCCCGGGTTGCCCGACGCCGGCGCGCTGTCGTCGCAGCCGCGCGCGGTGGTCGTCGGTGCCGGCATCGCCGGGCTCACCGCCGCCACCGGGCTGGCCGAGCGCGGCATCGCCGTCGAGGTGGTGGAAAAAGAGCACTACCTCGGCGGGCGCGTCGGGGGGTGGACCGAAACGCATGACGGCACCGACTTCGCGCTGAATCGTGGCTTCCACGCCTTCTTCCGCCAGTACTACAACTTGCGGGAGTTGTTGCGTCGTGTCGATCCCCAGTTGCGGATGCTGACGCCGGTCGAGGACTACCCGCTGATCGACGGCGCCGGCCGGCGCGACAGCTTCCGGGGGTTGCCCCGCACGCCACCGTGGAATGCGTTGTTGTTCGCGCTGCGCAGTCCCACGTTCCGGCTCGCCGACCTGGTGCGCATCGACGCGCGCGCGGCGGCGCCGCTGGCAGCCGTGTCGGTGCCCGACATCTACCACCAGCTGGATCACATCGACGCCGAAACCTTCTTGAAGAGCATCAATTTCCCCGAATCGGCGCGCCACCTCGCGTTCGAGGTCTTCTCCCGCAGCTTCTTCGCCGAACCATCGCAGCTCTCGGCCGGTGAGTTGGCGACCATGTTCCATATCTACTTCCTGGGCTCCAGTGAGGGGCTGATCTTCGACGTCGCGAACGCGAACTTCGATGCGGCGCTGTGGAATCCGATGCGTGACTATCTGGACGAACGTGGAGTGCGGTTCCGAACCGGCACACAGGTGCACCGCATCGACACCGACGGCCCGAATGCATTTCGCGTGCATGTCGATTCGGGTGACCCGCTCGACGCGGACGCCGTGGTGCTGGCCGTCGACGTAGGCGGGCTGCAACACATCGTTGCCGAATCGAGCGGTCTGGGCAGCGACCTGTGGCGCAGCCAGATCCGGCGGCTGCGCACCGCTCCCCCGTTCGTCGTCCATCGCCTTTGGCTGGACCGGCCGGTCAACGCCGAGCGACCGCCCTTCCTGGGCACCGCCGGACACCCGCCGCTCGACAACATCAGCGTGCTCGAGCGTTATGAAAGCGAAGCGGCTGACTGGGCGACGCGGCACGGCGGATCCGTCGTCGAATTGCATTGCTATGCAATGGATTCCGCGTTCGGCGTGGAGGATGCCATCCGGCAACTGCACCAGCTTTACCCGGAAACCGCGTCGGCGAACGTGGTGCATCAACGCGTACTGCGCCGCGCCGATTGCCCGCTGTTCACCCCCGGCACTTACACGCGGCGCCCGACGGTTGCGACTCCACAGCCCGGACTGGCGCTGGCCGGTGACGGGATCCGGGTAGACCTGCCGGTGGCGTTGATGGAGCGCGCGGCCACCACCGGCTGGATGGCTGCCAACCTCTTGCTGGCCCAGTGGGGTCTGCACGGCCACGAGCTACGCACCGTTCCCGTCCGCGGACGATCCGCGCTACTGCGTTCGCTGGCGCTTCGACAGAGGCGCAATCTGCCATGAGCGCCGGTGACCGGCTCCGCCGTCGATGGCCGAAAGACTGGCCGCTGCAAGTTGTTCCACCCGTGCCGTGGACGCGGCAACGCCCGACCTACGGCCAGGCCCAGCCGAGCATCATCGATGAAGCGCTGGCCCGGTCGCAGCGCCGGCCCACCGGCAACTGGTACGCCTTCGCCGCCAGTCGTGCCGTGCGCGGCGGACGTCCTTTCGGCACGCGCGTCGCCGGCGTCGAACTCGTCGCCTGGCGCGACCGGCTCGGTCTGCTACGCGTCGGCCCGGGCAGTTGCCCGCACCTCGGTGCCGATCTGGCCACCGGGACCGTTTCCGATGGCGTGTTGTTCTGCCGCTGGCATGGACTGGCGCTCGACGGCACCGGTTGCAAGCTCGGTTGGGCGCCCCTGCCCAGCTACGACGACGGTGTGCTGGCCTGGGTGCGACTCGATCAGGTCGGCGGGGAGCCGCCGCTGGACATGCCGGTGCTGGCCGAGCGACCAACCGGAGACACGTTGCCGGCCGTCACCCGGCTGGTCGGCGTCTGCGAGCCGTGCGACATCCTCGCCAACCGTCTGGACCCCTGGCATGGCAACTGGTTTCACCCGTATTCCTTCACCCGCCTCGAGGTACTCACCACACCGACCGAAGATGATGACCGGTTCCTGGTCTCGGTCACCTTCCGGATCGGCCGCTTGGGGGTACCGACGATCGCGGAGTTCACCTGTCCGGACGCACGCACCATCGTGATGCGCATCGTGGAGGGCGAGGGCGCCGGCAGCGTCGTCGAAACCCATGCCACCCCAATCGGTCCGGGTCCGGACGGCAGGCCGACGGTCGCGGTGATCGAAGCCATCGTCGCGCAGTCTCAGCGTCCCGGGTTCAAGGCGGCGCTCAACGTCGCGCCTCTGATCGCGCCGTTGATGCGCCATGCCGCGAACCGGTTGTGGCGCGACGACCTGGCCTACGCCGAACGACGCTATAAGTTGCGCCACGGAAGCGGGACGTGATCAACAGCCGGCCGGTGCGCCGTCGAAGCACATCTTCTACGCTGAATCTGCGATGAGGAAACCATGTTTCGCCGTCGTCGTCGCCAGCGTGGTCGCTCATCTGGCGTATCTGGTCTACCTGCCGAGCGGCGGCTTTCTGGCGCTGCGGTGGCGGCGCACATTGTGGCTGCACGTGCCGACCGTGTGCTGGGGAATCGGCGTCGTCACCCTGAAGCTGCCGTGCCCGCTGACCAGTCTGGAAGCGTGGGCCCGCGCGCGAGCCGGGATGGAACCTCTGCCGAACGACGGTTTCGTCGGCCGTTATGTCGCCGGCGTGGTGTACCCGGCCGACCGTACCGGCACCGCGCAACTTCTCGCCTTCATCGCCGCCGCAGTGTCGTGGGTTGCGCTGGCTGTCCAGCGAATTCGGGACCGGTAGGTGTTTTGCGCTGGACCGCAGCCGGGTCCCCGACCCTGGGGCCGGATGTCACGAGGAAGGTGAACCGAATTGAGCGACAAGGAATTACGTAAAGGCGACAGCGTGGAGTGGAAGAGCCACGGCCAAACCGTGAAAGGGAAGGTCGAGAAGAAGATCACCTCCGACACCGAGACGGCCGGTCGAAAGGTCAAGGCATCCAAAGACGAACCGCAGTACAAGGTGCGAAGCGACAAGACCGGGAAAGACGCGGTACACAAACCGAGCGCGTTGAAGCGCACCGGCAAGTGAAGAGGACTGATAGATGCCCAAGACCGACAGCGACGCGACCTGGAGAGAATTCAAGAACACGGTCAACATGACCGCGCGCGAACTCGAGAAGTGGCTCGCGACAGACGAATCGCGAGGCGTCGGCCAAAAGCGCGGCGGCAAGGAATCGACGGGACACGCCAGCGGTCGGCGCATTGTCGATATCCTCAGAACCAAACGGGCGGACCTGGACGACGACGACTACAAGCACATGCGCAAGGTGCTCGGCTACGCCAAACGGCACCTCGCTCAGCGCCCCGAAGGCGACATCGAGAACACCTCGTGGCGCTATTCGCTGATGAACTGGGGTCACGACCCGGCCAAGGCGTAAAGCGTTGCCGAAACCGGACGTTGCGCTCGCGCCCCCTTTCTGAACGCGTACCCTGCATCTGATGGAGGTACCGGGTAGTGAGCAGACGCCGCGCTAGTGAACCCGCGCATGGACGGGCAGAGCTGGAAAAGCTGCTGTCGGCCGATATGCGCGCGATCACGGCGAGATCGGATCGGATCGGACGGCATTTCGCGCGCGTGAACAAGGTGAGCAGCAGCGACTTTCACGCCCTGCTGCACATCATGGTGGCCGAAACGGCCGGAGGACCTCTGACGTTGGCCCAATTGCGCCATCGCATGGACGTTTCGCCGCCGGCCATCACCTATCTCGTCGACCGGATGATCGAGGCCGGCCATATACGCCGCGAGCCCGACCCCGAAGATCGACGCAAGTGGCTGTTGCGTTACGAGGATCAGGGCATGGACTTGGCGCATTCGTTCTTCAGCCCACTCGGAACCCATCTGAGCGACGCGATGGCCAGCCTGACCGATAAAGATCTCGCGGCCGCGCACCGGGTTTTTCAAACCATGATCGGGGCCATGTCGACCTTCGAAGAGGAGTTGGTCAACCGTCCTTCGGCTGCGTCGGCGAAGCCGGAGCGAGGCGCACAGGCGCCGCGACGGCGTCAGGGATCATCTCGGTCGAACGCCTCGCGAAGTTGACGACGCGGGCTTCGATCAGTTCCGCCCCTCGCGTCACCCCACCGGTAGCGGCGAAACCGGCGGCCACCCGGCGGGCTGCCGGCACCTTGGTCGCTGCTTCAAGCACACATCGGCGCAACCGTGCCGGGTTCAGCTTGCGGGACGGTAGCCGAACCCCGCAGTCGGCGACCTGCACCCGGCGCGCCACTTCGGCTTGATCGCGGGCAAACGGCACGACGCACACCGGGACACCGCGGTCGAGAGCCTTGACCGTCGTTCCCATTCCGCCGTGGGTGATGACACAGACCGCGCGATCGAGCACCGGTCCGTGCGGCAGAAACCGGCACACCGTCGCGTTGGAAGTCCGCGGCAAACCGGCAGGCACACCGGCCGGGAAGGTCGCGACGACGTGTACCGGTTCATCGGCCAACGCGCGCAACGCCATCTCTCCCAGCTTGGCGTCGCCTTGCGCGATAGAGGACGTGTTGACCAGCACCACCGGCCGGTCGATTTCGTCCAGCCAGTGCGGGGCTCGCGTGTCGGGCCGCTCGAAGACACACGCTCCGATGAAGTGCACCACATCGCTCCAGTCCGGGTGCGGGTACTCGAAGGGCTCGCCGCCGACCGCCAACAACAGCGGCGCCCGGCGCATCAACTCATCCACGGAGTTGACGGCGGGTACGCCGAGTTCTGCGCGAAGGGCGTTGACGCGGGGCAACATCGGGCGGTCGAACAGATAGCGAACCACGGCTCGCAGCCCGGCGTCACGCACCGCGCCCGCGACACCCGGAAGCGGCCGCATACCCGGGCCGAACGGCGGCGTCCCGCGGGAGCGCAGGTACGGGGTGAACGGCGAAAACACCGACCAGCCAATGCCGTCCGCCTCAGCGGCCGAGATCGCGCCCCAACAATTCGCGTCGACGATGATTGCGTCGGGCTGTACCTGGGCGACCGCGCGCCGCAGGTCGTCGACCTCGATCACCGCCCGGCGGCACAGTACGTCTATCGACCTGTTCAGTACACCGAAAGCCCCACGCGCAGAACAGTCGTCACCGACGATGGCCTCGATGCGCGGGTCGACCGCCTCGGCGGTGACACCGACCTGCCGCATGGTGTCGACCTCGCTCGCCATCGTGCGCAGGTGCACCCGGTGACCGCGCGCGACCAACTCCACGAGCAGTGCGCCCAACGGGTAGACATGACCCAGCGCCGGTGCGCCGTAAGCGAGAATTACCGCCATAGCTCTAGCTGACAGATGCCACGCCGAGTCCACGCAGCGCGGGCAGATCTGCGGCACCGCATCCGTGCAGGCAGATGCGAAGCTCGTCGACGAAGCGTTGCAGCCAGGCCGTTGCGGCGTCGGCGGATTCGATCGCGGCGGCAAGCAACGGGCGCGCAACCGCCACCACGTCAGCGCCCAGGGCGAGTGCCTTGGCCGCGTCCATGCCGGTCCGGATTCCGCCGGAAGCGACCAGCGGGAACGCCGGCAGCTGCGCGCGAACCTCCGAAAGTGCCTGCGCGGTAGGAATTCCCCAGTCGGCCAGATCCGGATAGCGAAGCTCGCCGTGACGGACCAGCTGCTCGACGCGCGACCATGACGTGCCGCCGGCGCCGGCGACGTCGATAGCCGCCACCGGTGGCGCGCCTGTCAATCGCAGCAGCTCGGCGACGGCCGCGCCACCGATGCCGTGCCCCACCTCCTTGAGCAGCACCGGATGATCGAGCATCGGGACTACGTCGTGCAGACGGTCGAGCGACCCGGAAAAGTCGGTGTCCCCATGCTGCTGCATGGCCTCCTGCAGCGGATTGGTATGTACCGCAAGCACATCGGCTCCTACCCGGTCTAGCACCCGGGTGATGTCCGGCACCGCGTCCTTGGTGAACTGGGACAAGCCGATGTTGCCGAACAACAACACGTCGGGTGCTAGCTCGCGTACGGCGAAGCTGGCGGCGGCGCGCTCGCCCAGCGCGCTGTCCAGCATCACCCGCTGCGAGCCGAGCATCATGCCGATCCCGAGCCGCTGCGCGGCGGTGGCCAGGTTTCGGTTGATCGTTCCCGATAGCTCCGCTCCCCCGGTCATCGCGCCCACCAGGACCGGCGCACGCAGTTGCTTGCCGAGGAATTCGACGGACAGGTCCACATCGCCGAGATTCGTCTGGGTGAGTGCGTTGTAGGGCAGGCGGTAGCGCTCGAGTCCGGTACTGACGCCGTGAAAGTTCACGTCCCCGTCCAGGCACACGTCGATGTGACGCCTTTTGCGCGTGGTCATTTCGGCCCGGTCACCGGTCATGGGTGTGCGGACCGTCCGGCGCCGGGGCTGACAGGAACGGCGATTTCGCGGTAGCCCACCACCGAACCGAGACTATCGACGGTCTTGCCGGGCATGGTCACGATCTCTCTCGATCCATCGTCTGGTAGTACCCACTCCAGGAACAAACAGGCACGATCACGGCGCCCGCGACGCGGGTCCACTTCCTGTCAGCCTACGCGAGACGGACAGTGTTGTTAACTTTCTGAATGATTAAAGTGATTAAGCTAAACTAGAGCATGACCGCAGCGGCCGGGAGTCCAACCGTCGAGCGCTCGGTGAATCCGAGACGTCCGCCGCGGCACCGTTCCCCGACTTTCTGCCGCGGCGGGCGTCTCCCCGTTCCGTGGCGTCCGTTCGGCCGAGGCGGCCTATCCGCGAAACGAAAACTTTGCACGCTGGACCGCTGTTTCCGGACGGTACGCGACCACGCTGATTTTTTCCCTGCGCCCAGCTGGGCTTATCCGGCTAGGCTATGCATCAGTTGAGTAGCCAGCTGCCATCTCAGCGAAGCGACACGAGAAAGGTCGTTCTTCGCCCCGCTTCAGAACCACTTGATAGGCCACGTTGTGATGCACGCTGTAGATTCACCTGACCAGACCCACCCCCGCTACCGCTACGTCATCGACTGCGGTAAGGCGCACATTTTCGTCTATGCCCGCAGCCTGGCCACCGTCTTGCGGATAGACGGGGAAATCGACGCGGCAAACGCCGGGCGCGTCGCCGCGGAGCTCGGCCGATTCACCAAGGTGGGAACTCCACTCATAATCGACCTGACCCACTTGAAGTTTCTCGGCATCGACGGTTTCCAGGAACTGCTCGCGCTACACCACCGGCAGCACACCGCGGGACTGTACTGCGGAATCGTCACCGGCAGCGCCATGCGTCCGCTGCTGCGCATCGTCACCGATCACGGCCTCCCGCTGGTCAAGTCGGTGCCGGAAGCCCTTCAGCTCGTCGAAGACGCGCTGGTGGGCCGCCGGCAACTGCTGCTGCGCCTCGCGAGATAGTTCCAGCCAGCGGTGATCCCACGACCGCCCGCACCGGCTGAACTCACGGATCCGGTTGCGCTGCAGTCGATTCCGTTCTCCATCGCACCATGGCCGAGGGCATCGACGGGCCATCGGCAACCGATCGAAAGAGTCGACAAGGCGACGGCATGACCGCGACCTCAGGGCTCGGCGCTGCCCAGTTCCGTCTGATAGTGGCGCATAGCGGCAATCAGCGCGGTGAAAACCCGGTGGGCAGCGGCCAGATCAGCGTCGGGGAGATCACGGAGCGCAGAGGTGGTGTGTTGGCGCAGCGGAGTAAAGAACGACCGGGCGGTCGCCAGTCCGGGATCGGAGTAACGCAGGATGACCTTTCGCCGGTCGGCCGGATGGGAGTCACGACGGATGTGACCGGAGTCGATCAACCGGTCCACCAGATAGGTGATCGCCGCACCCGACAGACCCATCCGCTGACTCAGATCGCCCGATGTCATCGGTTGCCCAGCGGTTTCGGCGACCATGATGTGCAACAGCGCACGAAAGTCGGTGGGCCGCACGTCTTGGGACACGGCGAAATGCCGGCCGATCTGGTCGGACGCAGTGGACAACTCCCGCAGATCGGCAGAGATCTGCGACTCCAGCGCATCGCGGCCCGCGCCCTGCTGCTCAGGATCCATTGTGATTCGCAGCATATCGCTGATCCGCGGTCATTTCAGTTGATTAATGGTTAAACGACTGAAATGCTTGCACTGTGTGGGAGGGATTCGCCGCGAGGCTCAGCGCCCGGCGCTCGTGGGTTCTTGCTCTGGGAGTTTTTCTGCTGGGGACCGGTTTCATGACGTTGATCGGTGGGAACGCAGCCGCAAGCCAGGCGCCGTTGTCGGTGCCGACGGATGCCGATTCAGCGAAGGTGCAGCAGCTGTCCGCCCAATTTCCCGGTGGCGACCTCAACCCCCTGATCGTCGTTGTCAGCAGTAGCGGCGGGGCGGACGTCGACGCCGCCGCGCTCCAACGCGCAACCGAACAGGCCCGAGATCGCATGCAGGCCATCGCGCAACGGGGATCTGGGCCGGGGCCCGTCTTCGTCTCGGCCGACGGCAGGGCCGGGATCGGGGTGGTACCGATCAGTGGTGAACTGTCCGGTCTGGCGTTGCACGACGCCGTTGCCGCACTGCGCGATGCCGCGGGCTCCGGCTTGCCGGACGGCCTTTCGGCGCATGTGACCGGCGGACCGGCATTCGGCGCCGATATCGCGAACGCGTTCAGTGACGCCAACGTCACCTTGCTGATAGTGACCGCGTCGGTGGTGGCGCTGCTGCTGATCGCCACCTACCGTTCGCCGGTGCTGTGGCTGGTTCCGCTGGTGGTGATCGGATTCGCCGACCGGGTAGCGGCCTCGGTGGGTACCGCGGTGGCCTCGTTGACCGGCCTGAGCTTCGACGGCGCGACTTCGGGCATCACCAGCGTGTTGGTGTTCGGCGCGGGCACCAACTATGCGCTCCTGCTGATTTCGCGCTACCGCCAAGAACTTCGACTGCACCGCGAGCACCGTGACGCGCTGCGCCAAGCCGTCCGGATGGCCGGGCCCGCAATCGTTGCCAGTAACGCGACCGTGGTCTTGGCGCTGCTGACGCTGATCTTCGCGTCCACTCCCAGCACCCGCAGCCTGGGCGCGCTTGCGGCGTGCGGACTGATCGTCGCCGCACTGTCGGTGCTGGTGCTGTTGCCGCCGCTGCTGGCTTTGTTCGGACGACGGTTGTTCTGGCCGTTCGTCCCACAACCGGACGACACCCAGACCATCAAGACCGGCCTCTGGCACTCCATCGCCGAACGCGTGGCACGGCGCCCAGCGGTCGTCGCGTCGGTCACGATCGTGTTGTTGGCGGCCCTGGCGACCGGCCTGCTCGGTGTCCGGATCGGGCTGTCGCAGACGGAACAGTTTCGGGTCAAGGCAGATTCGGTGACCGGGTTCGAGATCGTGGCCGCCCATTTTCCCGCCGGTTCGGCGAACCCGACCGAAGTGGTCGCCCCCACCACCCACGCAGCGCAGGTACAACAGGCCATCATCTCGACACCCGGTGTCGTGTCGGCGAACCCCGCAGGCACTTCGTCGTCGGGACTCACCAAGTGGTCGGTGGTCATCGATGCCGCACCGTCGTCCCCGCAGGCATTCAATACCGTTGATGCGTTACGTCTTTCGACCAAGGCCGCCACACTCGAGGCTCTGGTCGGCGGACCCGACGCACAGGCGCTGGATGTGCGCGACGCCGCCGTGCGTGACCGGACGCTGTTGATCCCGGCGATCCTCGCGGTCATCCTGGTCGTCCTGGCGGTGCTGTTGCGATCCGCGTTGGCACCGCCCACGCTGCTGGCGGCGACGATCCTGGGTGCGCTGGCCGCGTTAGGTCTTGGCGGCTGGGCCAGCAACCACGTGTTCGGTTTCCCCGCCCTGGACAATTCCACCCCGCTCTACGCCTTCCTGTTCCTGGCCGCACTGGGCGTGGACTACACCATCTTCCTGGTCACCCGGGCGCGTGAAGAGTCCGCCGATCATGGTGCGCGGGACGGAATGATCCGCGCGGTTTCGGCCACCGGTGGAGTGATCACAAGTGCGGGAATCGTTCTGGCCGCGGTCTTCTGCGTTCTCGGCGTGCTGCCCCTGATCGTGATGACTCAACTGGGCATCATCGTGGGCCTGGGTATTTTGTTGGACACTTTCGTGGTGCGGACACTGGTCATTCCCGCGCTGTTCGCCGTGATCGGTGATCGCATCTGGTGGCCCAGTCGACTGTCCACCGCGGCGTCCACCGTGCAAAACCGAACGGAGTCAACGTGAACAAATCAACCCTGGCAGGCACCGGTCTGGCCGTCGCCGCCACCGCCGTCGCCGGAGGTGCCGCCAACCCGGGCCGCACCCCGCTCTGGTACGCGCGCATCCGCAAGCCGCCCTATCAGCCGCCCAGCGCCGCATTCCCGGTGGCCTGGACCACCCTGTACACCGACATCGCGGCCACCTCCGCGGTGGTCATCGACAAATTGCGTGCCGCGGGTCACGACGACCAGGCGCGTCGCTACATCGCCGCATTGGGAACCAATCTCGTCCTCAACGCAAGCTGGAGCTGGCTGTTCTTCCGTTACCACAAACTGGGCGCCTCCGCGCTGGGCGCCGCGGCACTCACGGCCAGCAGCGCCGATCTGGCCAGAAGGGCGGCCGAGGCCGACCCCCGCGCCGGCGCGGCGCTCGCGCCCTACCCGTTGTGGTGTGCATTCGCCACCGTGCTGTCGAGCCACATCTGGCGACTCAACCGTTAGGGGTCGATCATGCCTTCCCTGTTGTGGTTTCGGCGCGATCTTCGGGTCCGCGACCACCCGGCGTTGATCGCCGCCGCCGAGAGCGACGGGCAGGTGCTTGGCTGCTTCGTGCTCGATCCGCGACTGGAAGCGTCGTCAGGACCGCGACGGTTGCAGTTCCTGGGTGATTCGCTGCGACAACTCAGCGCCGAGCTCGACGGTCGTCTGCTGGTGGTACGGGGGCAGCCGGAGAAGCGAATTCCGGAGTTAGCCAAGCAGGTTGGTGCCTCGGCGGTGCACATCTCCGAAGATTTCGCGCCGTACGGCCGCAAGCGCGACGAACGGGTGCGCACCGCGTTGGGTCGAGTGCCGTTGGTGGCGACCGGATCTCCGTATCTGGTCTCACCCGGGCGTGTCACCAAGGACGACGACACCCCCTACAAGGTGTTCACACCGTACTTTCGTCGCTGGCGTGAGGTGGGTTGGCGAGCACCCGCCAAGTCGGACGCCGGCTCGGCACGGTGGGTCGATCCGGTGCAACTCGGCGTCCAGCCGTGCAAGATCCCCGACCCCGGCGTCGAACTCGACGTGAAAGCCGGTGAAGCGGCGGCAGTTTCGCAGTGGGTGACGTTCGTCGACGATGGGCTGTCCCGCTACGAGCAGGACCGCAACCGGCCCGACCTGCCCGGCACCAGTCGGATGTCGGCACACCTGAAGTTCGGCACCATCCATCCGCGCACGTTGGTTGCCGATCTCGACCCGCAGCGCAAAAGCGACTCGGTGTACCTGCGGGAGTTGGCTTTTCGCGACTTCTACGCCGCGGTGTTGTATCACTGGCCGCACAGCGTCTGGTGGAACTGGAACCGCGACTTCGACGCCATCGAGACCGACACGGATGCCGAGGCCACGCGCCGCTTCGAGGCGTGGAAAGCCGGGCAGACGGGATACCCGATAGTGGACGCCGGGATGCGGCAACTGCGCCAGACCGGGTTCCTGCACAACCGGGTACGGATGATCGTCGCCTCTTTTCTGGTCAAGGACCTACACCTGCCGTGGCAGTGGGGGGCGGGCTGGTTTCTCGAGCAACTCGTCGACGGCGACATGGCCAACAACCAGCACGGCTGGCAGTGGTGCGCCGGTTCCGGCACCGACGCGGCACCCTACTTCCGGGTGTTCAACCCCGTCACGCAGGGCGAAAAGTTCGATCCCACAGGAGATTACATTCGACGCTGGGTGCCTGAACTGCGGGAGGCGAGCGACGTGCATCTACGAAAAGGCAACCGTCCGCCCGGATATCGCGACCCGATCGTCGACCATGCAGCCGAACGCACCGAGGCTCTGCGCCGCTACAGCGACATCAGCTGAAGGCTTCCGCAAACCCGCGTGACGTGGCACTATCAGCCGACACACGGGCGGCTAACCGAGGCCGGACTGGTTCGCCGCCTTCTTGCGTTCGATGTCGGCCAGCGCGGCGGCCAGTTCGGCGCGCTGGGCGGCTGAGGTCTCCCAGGACAGTTTGCGGTTCTTGACCACCTTCGCCGGGGCGCCCACCGCGATCGAATAGTCCGGTATGACGCCGCGCACCACGGCGTGCGAGCCCAGCACACAACCCCGTCCGACCGACGTGCCGCGCAGCACCGACACCTTGACCCCGACCCACGTGTCCGGTCCGATCCGCACCGGCGACTTGATGATGCCCTGGTCTTTGATCGGCAGCGTGATGTCGTCCATGCGATGGTCGAAGTCGCAGACGTAGCACCAGTCGGCCATCAGCGCCGAATCGCCGAGCTCGATGTCCAGGTAGCAGTTGATCACGTTGTCGCGACCCAGAACCACCTTGTCGCCGAAGCGCAGCGAACCTTCGTGCGCGCGGATGGTGTTCTTGTCGCCGATGTGCACCCAGCGGCCGATCTCCAGCTGCGCCAACTCGGGCGTGCAATGGATCTCCACGCCTTTGCCCAGGAACACCATGCCGCGGGTGATGATGTGCGGGTTCTGCAGCTTGAACTTCAACAGCCGCCAGTATCGCACCAGGTACCACGGCGTGTAGGCCTTGTTGCGCAGCACCCACTTCAACGACGCCAGGGTGAGGAAATTGGCCTGGCGCGGGTCCCTGATTCGGGAGCCACGCCACCGGCGATGCAGCGGAGCACCCCACATGCTCGTCATGGCCCGAAAGCCTAGT
>NZ_JCALDY010000029.1:0-51321 GCF_059813095.1 Mycobacterium sp. NGS22 | reverse complement strand
CGGCGGTGACCGCGGCGGCCGCCGTCCTGCCCGCGCGCTGGATCGCCGTGGGCATCGGCGAAACCGATGCGGTGTTCGGTCCCGGAAGTGCGGGTACTTTCGCGGGATTCGGGGTCGACGTGCGGGTCGCGCTGGCACCGCACGACGAGGATCGATCCCCGATGGACCTACCGCTGTGCGCCCTCATCGCGGCTTGGCTGCGCGGTCGGGTCCGACCCGGCGGCAGCGCGCGAGTCCAGGTGTACGAGGCCGGCCAGGACGCCGCCGACGCGCTGGCCTGCGGGCGCCGGCTGCGCGCCGAGATCGACCGCGACCCCGAACCGGTCGGCGTGCTGATCGTGGCCGACGGCGCCAATACCCTCACCGCCCGCGCACCCGGGGGCTACGACCCCGCCGGCACCGAGGCGCAGCACACCCTCGATGACGCCCTGGCCCGCGGCGACGTCGAGGCCCTGACCCGGCTGCCGGACCGGGTCCTGGGGCGTACGGCGTTCGCGGTGCTGGCCGGCGTGGCCGAGCCCGGCCCCCGTACCGTCAAGGAGCTGTACCGCGGATTCCCTTGCGGTGTCGGCTATTTCGTCGGTGTCTGGCAGCCGTGAGACCGCTGGCAATCGTCGGTCCAACCGGCACCGGCAAGTCGCAACTGGCACTTGACGTCGCCGAGAGGCTCGGCAGTCGGGCGGAGATAGTGAACGCCGACGCGATGCAGCTCTACCGCGGCATGGATATCGGGACCGCCAAGTTGCCCGCCGCGCAGCGCCGCGGCATCCCGCATCACCAACTCGACGTGCTGGACGTCACCGAGACCGCGACCGTGGCCAACTACCAGCAGGCCGCCGCGGCTGACATCGAAGCGATCCTGGGCCGGGGAGCGGTGCCGATCGTGGTCGGCGGGTCGATGCTCTACCTTCAGTCGCTGCTGGACGACTGGTCGTTTCCGGCGACCGACCCCGCCGTGCGGGCCCGGTGGGAACGCCGCCTCGCCGAAATCGGTGTCGGCGAGTTGCACGCCGAACTGGCCCGCCGGGATCCCGCCGCGGCCGCGACGATCCTGCCCACCGACGGTCGCCGCACGGTGCGCGCACTGGAGGTCATCGAACTCACCGGCCAACCGTTCGCCGCGTCGGCACCGCGCATCGGAGCCCCGCGCTGGGACACGATGATCGTCGGATTGGACTGCGAGACAACGGTTCTCGACGAGCGGCTGGCGCGACGCACCGAAACGATGTTCGCCGACGGCCTGGTCGAGGAGGTGCGCGGGTTGCTCACCCG
The DNA here is from genome assembly GCF_059813095.1 of Mycobacterium sp. NGS22. Taxonomy (NCBI): domain Bacteria; kingdom Bacillati; phylum Actinomycetota; class Actinomycetes; order Mycobacteriales; family Mycobacteriaceae; genus Mycobacterium; species Mycobacterium sp. NGS22. The sequence continues at coordinate 50,049 of NZ_JCALDY010000029.1, read as the reverse complement.
CGGCCTGCGCGAGGGCGTCACCGCATGCCGCGCGCTGGGGTACGCGCAGGTGATCGCGGCGCTGGATGCCGGCGCAACGCCGGCGTTGCTGGAAGACGCGCAGCAACAGACCTTCGTCGGTACCCGCCGGTATGTGCGACGGCAGCGATCCTGGTTCCGCCGCGATCATCGGGTGCGCTGGATCGACGGGTCCGCCTCCGACGCCGTGGACGAGGCGGTGCGGGCATGGCGGCACGTACCCTGATCGGGTGCACTTCGCCAAGGGCCACGGCACCCAGAACGACTTCGTGCTGCTGCCCGACGTCCGGGCCGAGACCGACCTGTCCGCTGCCCGGGTCGCCGCGTTATGCGACCGGCGCCGGGGCTTGGGAGCCGACGGAGTCCTGCGGGTCACCACAGCCGGAGCAGCGCTGACCGTCGGCGCGCTCGATCGGATGCCCGACGGGGTACGCGCCGACGACTGGTACATGGACTACCGCAACGCCGACGGATCCACCGCGCAGATGTGCGGCAACGGTGTGCGGGTTTTCGCTCACTACCTGCGGGCCAGCGGGCTGGAGTCGCGCAACGAGTTCGTCGTCGGGTCACTCGCCGGACCGCGGCAGGTCACCATGCACAGCGTCGATGCGTCCAACGCCGACGTCACCGTCGACATGGGCAAGGCCAACCGGCTCGGCAGCGGCGAAGCGGTGGTGGGCGGCAGGCGATTCACCGGCGTGGCCGTCGACGTGGGCAACCCGCACCTGGCCTGCGTCGACCCGCAGCTGACCCCCGCGGAACTGGCGGCGCTGGACGTCGCGGCGCCGGTCAGCTTCGACCGCCGGCAGTTTCCCGAAGGCGTCAACGTCGAGGTTCTCACCGCACCCGCGCAGGGCGTGGTGTGCATGCGGGTGCACGAACGCGGGGTGGGGGAGACCCGCTCCTGCGGAACCGGGACGGTGGCCGCCGCGGTCGCGGCGTTGGCCACCGAGCACGCCGAGACCGGGACAGTCACCGTGCGGGTGCCCGGCGGCGACGTCGTCGTCACCGTCACAGACGCGACCAGCTTCCTGCGCGGGCCCTCGGTACTGGTGGCGCGCGGGGAACTCGACGACGGCTGGTGGGCGTCACAAGCCTGATATTCGGGTGCGTCGGCCGTCGCGACGTGCCACCATCGAAATTGCTTATGAATTATCCAGATTCGCCCGAGACGGGCCTACCGGAATCCTTGCCCAGCGTCGGTGAGCTGGCCCTCGAGGATCGATCCGCGCTGCGCCGGGTCGCCGGACTGTCGACCGAACTCACCGACGTCTCCGAGGTCGAGTACCGACAGCTGCGGCTGGAACGGGTGGTGCTGGTCGGGGTGTGGACCGAGGGCAGCGCGTCCGACAACCAGGCCAGCATGGCCGAGCTGGCCGCCCTGGCCGAGACCGCCGGCTCCGAGGTGCTCGAAGGGCTCATCCAGCGCCGCGACCGGCCCGACCCGTCCACCTACATCGGCTCGGGCAAGGCCCAGGAGCTGCGCGAAGTGGTGGTGGCCACCGGCGCCGACACGGTGATCTGCGACGGCGAGCTGTCCCCGGCGCAGTTGACCGCGTTGGAGAAGGCGGTCAAGGTCAAGGTCATCGACCGCACCGCGCTGATTCTGGACATCTTCGCCCAGCACGCCACCAGCCGGGAAGGCAAGGCGCAGGTGGCGCTCGCGCAGATGGAGTACATGCTTCCGCGGCTGCGCGGTTGGGGTGAGTCGATGTCGCGCCAGGCCGGTGGCCGCGCCGGCGGCAGCGGCGGCGGGGTGGGCCTGCGCGGTCCGGGTGAGACCAAGATCGAGACCGACCGGCGCCGCATCCGCGAGCGGATGGCCAAGCTGCGTCGTGACATCAAGGCGATGAAGCAGGTCCGCGACACTCAGCGCAGTCGCCGGTTGCAGGCCGACATGCCCTCGATCGCCATCGTCGGCTACACCAACGCCGGGAAATCCAGCGTGCTCAACGCGCTGACCGGAGCCGGCGTCCTGGTGCAGGACGCGCTGTTCGCCACCCTGGAACCCACCACCCGGCGCGCCGAATGGGACGACGGCCGGGCGTTCGTGCTCACCGACACCGTCGGCTTCGTCCGGCACCTGCCGACCCAACTGGTGGAGGCGTTCCGGTCCACGTTGGAAGAGGTGGTGGACGCCGACCTGCTGGTGCACGTGGTCGACGGTTCCGACGTCAACCCGTTCGCGCAGATCAGCGCGGTGCGGCAGGTCGTTTCGGAGGTGATCGCGGATCATCACGGCGATGCCGCGCCGGAACTGCTGGTGGTGAACAAGATCGACGCGGCGGACGATTTGATGCTGGCCAGGCTGCGTCACGAACTGCCCGGCGCGGTTTTCGTCTCCGCTCGCACCGGGGAGGGGATCGACGCGCTGCGCCGGCGGATGGCCGAACTCGCGGCGCCGACCGACACCGCGATCGACGTGGTGATCCCCTACGACCGCGGTGATCTGGTGGCCCGGCTGCACTCCGACGGACGGGTGCAGCAGGCCGAGCACCAGGCGGACGGCACCCGGATCCAAGCCAGAGTCCCGTTCGCACTGGCCGCCGCGCTGCAGGAGTTCGCGCCGCGCGCCTAGCGGCGTCCCCGTGCCGACCAACCACCCGGTTGGTATATCTTGGGGCGGAGAGACTTCATCGCCGGAGGTAATCCATGGGTAGTGCCGTCAAATACCAGCGCACACTGTTCGAACCCGAGCACGATCTGTTCCGGGAGTCCTACCGGACCTTCCTGGATCGTCACGTCGCGCCCTACCACGAGGAGTGGGAGAAGGCCAAGATCGTCGACCGCGGGGTGTGGCTGGAGGCCGGCAAACAAGGGTTCCTCGGCATGGCGGTGCCCGAGGAGTACGGCGGCGGGGGCAATCCCGACTTCCGGTACAACACGATCGTCACCGAGGAAACCACCCGCGGCCGCTACAGCGGCATCGGGTTCGGCCTGCACAACGACATCATCGCGCCCTACCTGTTGCACCTGGCCACCGACGAGCAGAAGCAGCGCTGGTTGCCCAAGTTCTGCAGCGGCGAACTGATCACCGCGATCGCGATGACCGAGCCGGGAACGGGCAGCGACCTGCAGGGCATCAAGACCCGAGCGGTCAAAGAAGGCGATCACTACGTACTGAACGGCGCGAAGACGTTCATCACCAACGGGATCAACTCCGACCTGGTGATCGTGGTGGCCCAGACCGACCCCGACAAGGGTGCTCAGGGGTTCAGCTTGCTGGTCGTCGAACGGGGCATGGAGGGCTTCGAGCGGGGCCGCCACCTGGACAAGATCGGCCTGGACGCCCAGGACACCGCCGAGCTGTCGTTCACCGACGTCAAGGTGCCGGCGGAGAACCTGCTCGGCGAAGAAGGCATGGGGTTCATCTACCTGATGCAGAACCTGCCGCAGGAGCGGATCAACATCGCCGTCATGGCCGCCACGGCGATGGAGACCGTGCTGGAAGAGACCTTGCAGTACACCAAGGAGCGCAAGGCATTCCGCAAACCGATCGGCAGCTTCCAGAACAGCCGCTTCCTGCTGGCCGAGCTGGCCACCGAGGCCACCGTGGTGCGCATCATGGTCGACCAGTTCCTGGCGCTGCACCTGGAAGGCAAGTTGACCGCCGAGCAGGCCGCGATGGCCAAGTGGTACTCCACCGAGAAGCAGGTCCACCTGATCGACCGCTGCCTGCAGCTGCACGGCGGATACGGCTACATGCGCGAATACAACGTCGCGCGTGCCTATCTGGACGCTCGGGTGCAGACCATCTACGGCGGGACGACCGAGATCATGAAGGAGATCATCGGCCGCAGCCTGGGCGTCTGACCGAGGCCGCCTCGCGTTGTTCGTCCGCCGGACACATCGCGTACGGACCCGATGCACAACGTTGACGGGATCGAGTCCTGACGTAACGTCGGTGCGTGCGTAGCGCGTGCGTTGACGGGGACGAGGTGCATTCCGTTGCCCGGTGTGCAGGGCCGTCGTGAGCTGGGCTTTGTCCCGCTACGGTAGAGAATTTGCCGGACCGTCGGCGACGATCCGCAGGACCCTCAGCCGGCTCCGGGATTTCTCGCGACACGGACGCAGCACCGCATCATTTCGACATCGGGTCGATATCCGTTTCCGTAATATCTACAATTTGACTTCGCATTTCTCGTTCGCTAGAGCAAAGTTATGCGAGCCCGGCCGCGATGCGATTCGTAGCTGGGGAACGGCCCACGGCGGTGGATCCGCCGGCTCGCCGGGTGGGCAGGGCATCAGCTGGGAGGCTTGGTGAACGGGCGGAGAGGTCATTTGAGCAAGCTGGTCGGGCGGGCGCTGCTGGGCTTGGCGGCTGGCGCGTTGGCCGTCACGCTGCTGGCGCCGACAGCGTCGGCGTCTCCGATCGGCGACGCCGAGGCGGCCATGATGGCCGCGTGGGAGAAGGCCGGCGGCGACACGTCCACGCTGGGCGCCCGGAAGGGCGACGTCTATCCCGTGGGCGACGGATTCGCGCTGGACTTCGACGGCGGCAAGATGTACTTCACGCCGGCTACCGGCGCCAAGTTCATGTTCGGCCCCATTCTGGACAAGTACGAATCTTTGGGCGGACCGGCGGGCAGCGACCTGGGATTTCCGTCCATCAACGAAGTTCCGGGCCTCGCCGGACCGGACAGCCGCGTCAGCACGTTCGCAGCCAGCGACAACCCGGTGATCTTCTGGACGCCCGACCACGGCGCGTTCGTGGTGCGTGGCGCGCTCAACGCCGCCTGGGACAAGCTGGGCAGCTCGGGCGGGGTGCTGGGCGCCCCGATCGGCGACGAGACCTATGACGCCGAGGTGACTTCGCAGAAGTTCACCGGTGGTGAGGTGTCCTGGAACCGCAAGACCAAGGAGTTCAGCACCAATCCGCCGGGCCTGGCCGAGCAGCTCAAGGGGCTGCAGGTGGCGATCGACCCCACCGCCGCCATCAACATGTCCTGGCGTGCCGCCGGCGGCGCCAACGGGCCGCTGGGCGCCAAGAAGGGCAACCAGTACCCGATCGGCGGCGACGGCGTCGCTCAGGACTTCAACGGCGGCAAGATCTTCTTCAGCCCGGCGACCGGCGCCAACGCCGTCGAGGGACCGATCCTGCAGAAGTATGAGGCGCTGGGCGGGCCGGTCAGCAGCGATCTGGGCTTCCCCGTCGCCAACGAGGCAGACGGCGGGATCACTCCAGCCAGCCGCGTCGCGACGTTCTCCGCGGCGGACAAGCCGGTGATCTTCTGGACCCCCGACCACGGCGCCTTCGTCGTGCGCGGGGCCATGAAGGCCGCGTGGGACAAGCTCAAGGGCGCCACCGGCAAACTCGGTGCGCCGGTGGCTGACCAGACGGTGGACGGTGACGTGGTGTCGCAGAAGTTCACCGGCGGCAAGATCTCCTGGAACCGCGCCAAGAACACCTTCAGCACCGATCCGGCGAATCTGGCGCCGCTGCTGTCCGGACTCCAGGTTTCGGGACAGAATCAGCCCAGCAATTCGGCCTCACCCCCGGCGGGCAAGAAGTTCACCTTCCACTGGTGGTGGCTGATCGCGGCCGTGCCGGTGCTGTTGCTGGTCCTGATGTGCGTGTTGGTGGTGTTGGGTCTGCGCAGGCGCCGCGCCGCGGGTCCCGATGCACCCGTCTTCGACCCGGACCCGGACCGCAACGCCGGTGTGGACTATGACCCCGGCGCGGAAGGGCGCTGGCCGCGCGAGGACATCGATTACGGTTCTGAGCGGTTCCCCCCGGCCGACGAGCACGACCAGCACGTCGAGGACCATCCCGACGCCGGCTCGGGAGCCCGGGTCAGCTGGTCCCGGGGTGGGGCGACGGCGGTCCTCCCGGTCGAGCAGGACGCCGACGACGACGAATTCACCCACGATGCCGACGAGAGCTACGACTCGTCCTCGTATGAGGAGTACGACGAGGACCCCGACGCGGTGGGCACCACGCCCATCCCGGTGGTGTCGCACGAGGGCTACGGGGAACCTTTCGAGGAGGAGCCGCGGGTTCCGGAACGGGTAGGGCCGGAGGACTACGTGCCCGAACTCTCGGCGCCACCGACGTACGTGCCGGACGCGGACGTCCCCGAAGTGCCGCACTCCCGGGAAGAGCCGGAAATCCCGGAAGTTCCGGAGATCCCGGAAATCGAGCCGGACGAGCCATACCTCGACGAATATGCGGGGGCCCGCTACCCGCAAGACGAACTCAGGGACGACGCGGAAGGCGAGTCACCCGACCTGGCGTCGCCACCGGACACCGATCCGGTGCCCGAGGCGAGAACGGGACGGCATGCGGCCGCGGACCCGGCCGGCTACGCCGCCGAAGCCGGCACGCCGTTCGGAGCGGCTCCGCAGGCCGAGGCGCCGGCGGCGGCACCGGCCGGCAGCGCCGCGGTGCGTCCGACGATCCACCTGCCGCTCGACGACGACCCCTACCGGGCCCCGGACGGCTATCCGATCAAGGCCAGCGCCCGGTTCGGTCTGTATTACACGCCCAACAGCGCGCTCTATCACGACACACTGGCCGAGATCTGGTTCGCCAACGAGGACGCCGCGCGCGCCAACGGTTTCGTCCGGGCCGACTGACGCCGGCGGCTACACCTTGCGGATGACGGTGACCACCTTGCCCAGCACGATCGCGTCGTTGCCGGGAATCGGGTCGAATGCCGGGTTGTGCGGCATCAGCCACACCTGACCGCCGGCCCGCTTGAATGTCTTGACGGTGGCCTCGCCGTCGATCATCGCCGCGACGATGTCGCCGTTGTCGGCGACGTTCTGCTGGCGCACCACCACCCAGTCCCCATCGCAGATGGCGGCTTCGACCATGGACTCACCGACGACCTTGAGCAGGAACAGCGTCCCTTCGCCGACCAGCTCGCGGGGTAGGGGGAAGACGTCCTCGACGGCCTCCTCGGCCAGGATCGGCCCGCCGGCGGCGATGCGTCCCAGCACTGGGACGAAAGTCGGCTCCGGCAACGCATCCGAACCCGCTACATCGGTGAGCGGAGGCGTCACCGTGTCGTCGGCGCTGCGCACGTCGACAGCACGCGGGCGGTTCGGGTCCCGCCGCAAGTAGCCCTTGCGCTCCAGGGTGCGCAGTTGGTGTGCCACCGAGGACGTCGACGTCAGACCGACGGCATCACCGATCTCCCGGATGCTCGGCGGATATCCGCGGGTGGTCACCGACGCGCGGATGACGTCCAGGATTGTTCGCTGTCGGTCAGTCAGCGTCGCATCGGCCGGGGTGTCGTTGCTGTCGCTCATGGCACTGAATGTAACCCCACTCCGTCCAAGAATCAAACATGTGTTCGACCGGCGTGTCGTCGCGCCGTCGAGGGCCGCCGATCTGCGGAAACAAAATGAATCACAAGTGTGTAACTTCGGCGCGTACCGGGTATCTGAAAGTCACCAGCTGGTTGCACCGACAAAAAACTTGTCGGTGGTGAGGTCTACGGTTTTGCTCGTGCGACACGCTCGCTCAAATGTTCGGTTGTCGAACACATGAGCGACTAGTGTCGAACACACGAGCGATAAGTAGTCGACCGGAGGGAAACGGCATGACACTCATCTACGCGGGTCCGCATCGCGCCAGCAACGCGCAGAGCCCGTTGAACAGGCCTCTGAACAGGCCGATTCGCGAGTTTCCCTCCTATCGGTCCGGTCAGCCACGGTCGAACAGGCCGGGCCCGTCGCGCCCGGCGGGCGCGCCGATGCGCTACTACGGCACCGGTGTCGCGAGGTCGACCGTTGTCCACCGCAGACGGCCGGTCAGTGTGGCAACCACGATCGGGCTGGCCCTGGCCGCCGGTGTCATCACCCTCTGGTTAGGGCTGATGGCCAACTTCGGCAGCATGGTCCACGGCGAATCGGTCGAGGCGGCGCCGCAGGTGCCCGCCGCGCTGGCGGTGGTGCGGGTCGAGCCGGGCGAGTCTCTGCAGGATCTCGCGGTCCGCGTGGCGCCGGGCGCACCCGTGCGCGACGTCGTCGAACGCATCCGTGACCTCAACGCGCTGGACTCCAGCGCGGTGACCGCAGGCCAGACCCTGATCGCACCGGTCGGCTGACCGGCCGCAACCCGGGCTCGGCAGGTCGCGCGGGTACTCTCGGGGTGTTCTGTTATCCGGACGTCACGGCGTGGCAAAGGAGCGGCCATTGCACTGCCCTTTCTGCCGGCATCCCGATTCCCGGGTCATTGACTCCCGGGAAACCGATGAAGGCCAGGCAATTCGCCGTCGCCGGTCGTGTCCGGAATGCGGACGCCGCTTCACCACCGTCGAGACCGCGGTGCTCGCAGTGGTCAAGCGCAGCGGCGTCACCGAGCCGTTCAGCCGGGAGAAAGTGATCAGTGGTGTGCGCCGCGCCTGCCAGGGGCGCCAGGTCGACGACGACGCGCTGAACCTGCTCGCCCAACAGGTGGAAGACGCGGTGCGGGCCGCCGGGCCGGAGGTCCCCAGCCATGAGGTCGGGCTGGCCATCCTGGGTCCGTTGCGCGAACTCGACGAAGTCGCCTACCTGCGCTTCGCCTCGGTGTACCGGTCCTTTTCCTCAGCCGACGATTTCGAACGCGAGATCGAGGCGCTGCGCGCGCACCGCAACGTATCGGCCCCGGGCTGAACGGCGTCTTCCGACCGATGGCCGCCCAACTTCATCCCGACGTCGCTGCGCTGGCGCCGCTGCTGGGTACCTGGGCGGGGCGTGGGGCGGGGGAGTACCCGACCATCGAGTCGTTCGAATACTTCGAAGAGGTCGTCTTCTCCCACGTGGGCAAGCCTTTCCTGAGCTATGGACAGAAAACGAAAGCCGTCGCCGACGGCAAACCGCTGCACGCCGAGACGGGCTATCTTCGAGTGCCGCGACAGGGCCACCTGGAACTGGTGGTTGCCCATCCCAGCGGCATCACCGAGATCGAAGGCGGCAGCTACTCGGTGCGCGACGGCGTCGTCGAAATCGACTTGGCCACAACCGATGTCGGAATGACCCCGACTGCCAAAGAAGTGTCGGCACTGGCCCGGTCGGTCCGGGTCGACGGCAACGAGCTGTCCTACTCGCTGCGCATGGCCGCTGTCGGCCAACGCCTCCAGCACCACCTGTCCGCGACGTTGCGCCGACAGTCCTGAGACCTCAACGTCGACGGCCGTGATTCAGGTGGCGCTGCGTTCGTCGGCCCCTATGGCGTTTAGCACGGCCAGCCGGGTGTCGGCGGGCCCGGAGACCGTCGCTTCGCCGCCACCGCTGCGGAGTAGTTCGCGCAGCGCGGCCTGGTCGTGGTCGGGGGGTGCGGTGGTGTCGATGAAGCTCTGCACGAGATCGAGGAACCGAGCCGGGTCGTCGTGAAACGGGAAATGGGCTGCGTCCTCGAAGATTTCGAGTTGGGAGCCCGGCATGGCGGCGTGCGCCAGGTAGGCGTGCCGCACGGGGATGACCGAATCTCTGCGGCCCCAGATGATCAGCACCGGGACGGCCTGGGTCAAATAACATCGGTCCAGCATGGTGACGATCTGACCGCGCCAGTCCACGACCGCACGCAGGGTGCGGGTGAACGCCGACGAGGCTGTTGGTTCCGGCAAGTCGTCCAGGATCCGCAGCATGTTGGGCAGATCCCGGCCGATGGCCGTCGAACCGATGGCCAAACCGGCCACCCGGCCCAGCAACTGGACCGCGGGCAGCACCAAGGGCAGCCGCAATAACGCCAGCGCTTCGGCACCCATCGGCAACGAGGCGAACCGCAGCGCGATGTTGACGTCCTTGGTGACGCCGCCGGCGCCGACCAGGACCAGTCGCTCGACCAGGTGGGGGAACTGATAGGCGAACTGCATCGCCACCCCGCCACCGAGGGAATGACCGATGATGGTGACCCGCTCGACGTCCAGCACGCTGAGCAGGTCACGCATGCCGTTGGCGTACGCCGCCGCCGAGTAGTCGGCACGCGGCTTGTCAGACTTGCCGTGCCCCAACAGATCCGGCGCGATGACCGTGAACCGCTGGGCGAGCTTGGCGTGGACACCGGTCCAGGTCGTGGAGTTGTCACCGATGCCGTGGATCAGCAGGATCGCCGGACCGGACCCGGCGATGCGGAACGCCCGCTTATAGCCGTGGATGGTGCGGTACTGCAGCGACGGGGATGTCACTTCCCGCACCGGGCGAAGATTGCGCGTCCGCACGGTCATGTCGCCAACCTTGTCATCGAGCCTTGCAAAGGCGTCCGGGGCTAACCAGGGTCGTGATCGTCATGCTTTTTCTCGGCCTGCTGGGCCAGGAAGCGCTCGAACTCCGCACCGAGCTCGTCTCCGCTGGGCAGATCCTCGTCACGGGCGAGCAGGGATCTGTTTTCCTGAGCGTCGATGAACGCATCGTACTGGCGCTCAAGCGCGCTCACCACTTGAGCGACCTCCGCGCTCGCCTGAACCTGTTCGTCGATCTTGGTCCGGATCTCCGCGGCCGCTTCGGTCAGCGCCGTCACCGGCAGGTCCAGCGATCCGGTCTTGGCCACCTGCTCCAGCAGGGCCTGCGCCGCGGCGGGGTAATCGGTCTGGGTCAGGTAGTGCGGGACGTGGACCGTGAATCCGACCACCTCGTGACCGTGTTGCGCCATCCGGTACTCCAGCAGGTTCGACGCGCTGCCCGGTACCTGGATCTCGGAGATCCACGGCGTGAAGTCGGCGATCAATTCGGCGTTGTTGGAGTGCGCCGTCATCGTGACGGGCCGGGTGTGCGGAACGGCCATCGGGACGGTGCCCAGGCCGATCGTCTGCCGCACCCCGAGTCGCTCGGCCAGCAGGCGTACCGCGTTGATGAAACGTTCCCACTTCAGGTCCGGTTCCAACCCGGCCAACAGCAGGAACGGCGTTCCGACGCTGTCGCGCAACGCATACAGGTTCAGTTCGGGATCGTCGTACTTGGTGAAGTGGTCGGTCTTGAACGTCATCAGCGGCCGCCGGGACCGGTAGTCCAGGAGTTCGTCTATCGCGAAGGACGCGACCAGCTCGGTGTCCAGCGCCGCCTTCAGGTGAGCGGCGGCCAGCCGGATCGCGTGACCGGCGTCGGAGAAACCCTCCAAGGCGTGCACCAGAACCGGGCCGCGGCCATCGGATGCCGACAATTGCGGCGCGGGGAACTCAAGCTCGTACATGCCTGGCTGTCCGCGGTGGTATTCCTGAGCTTCGCCGGGATGATCGGACATGAGTGTGCCTCCTTTCGGGGGGCTCATGGGTCTCTCTAGGGTGCCCTAACCAGTCTCGCCTAATCGACACCGCACCCACCGTAGAAAGTGCGGACGTGACTGCCACAATTTGCTGGCACATCCATCAACGCATTGGGACGGTTTTCTATTCGCTTGCTGGGAAATCCGATCGGGCATGATGGGACGCCATGCGCGCAGTGACGGTCGTGGTCGGCCTGGCGGTGGTCTCGGCGTCGTGCGCTGCCCACGAAGCCGTAACACCGGACCCGCGCGTCGGCGCCGTTTTCCGGGGCGACAGCAACGTGCACACCTGCACCGGTGCGGTGGTGCATGCCAAAGGCGGTGACCTTGTGTTGACAGCCGCGCACTGCCTGCTCGGGCCTGCGAAGACGACGTTCGTTCCGGGTTTTCGCGGTTCGGCCGGGCCCGCCGACACCTGGACGGTCGAGGCGGTGTACTTCGACGAGCGCTGGCTCGACAGTCGGGACCCGCGCGCGGATTACGCCTTCGCCCGGGTAAGCGGCACCCGCGGCACGCTGGAAGGCCGGGCCGGTGCCGCGCTGACTTTGGGCAGTGACCCCGCCCCGGGCACCGGGGTAAGCGTCACCGGCTATCCCGCCGGGACCGGTGGTGAGCCCGTCGGTTGCCAGGGCACTTCGGGCCGCACCGGGAGCGGTTTCCCGTCGCTGCCGTGCGCGGGGCTGGTCGGTGGCACCAGCGGCGCGCCCTGGGTCCACGGCTCTATGGTCGTCGGCGTGGTCGGCGGTTTCGAAGGCGGGGGCTGCACCGCAGACCTGTCGTACTCGTCGCCGTTCGACGAACGCACCGCGCAGTTGCTGGCCCGTGCCGAGGCCGGCGGGGCCGGTGACACGGCGCCGACCGATTACGACGACGGGTGCTGATCAGCGCAGGAACTGGCTGAGGGCCCGCATCTTGTTGGTCACGTCCAGCGCGGCGACCTTGTAGGCCTCCGAGAACGTGGGGTAGTTGAACACGGCGTCGACCAGGTAGTCCACGGTTCCGCCGCAACCCATCACGGCCTGTCCGATGTGCACCATCTCGGTGGCGCTGGTGCCGAAGATGTGCGCGCCGAGCAGCGTGCGGTCGCGAGTGGACACCAGCAGCTTGAGCATGCCGTAGGAGTCGCCGGCTATCTGACCGCGGGCCAGCTCGCGGTACCGGCACACACCCACCTCGTAGGGGATCGAGTTCTTGGTCAGTTCCACCTCGGTCGCGCCGACATAGGAGATCTCCGGTATCGAGTAGATCCCGATGGGCTGCAGCGCGGTGATGCCATCGGTCGGTTCACCGAACGCGTGGTAGGCGGCCAGCCGGCCCTGATCCATCGAGGTCGCCGCCAGCGCCGGAAAGCCGATCACGTCTCCGACCGCGTAGATGTGTTCGACTTTGGTCTGGAACTGGTCGTCGACGAAAATCCTTCCGCGATTGTCGGTTTCGAGTCCGGAGTTCTCCAGGCCCAGGTCCGCGGTCTGGCCCTCCCGGCCGGCGGAGTACATCACCGTCTCGGCGGGGATCTGCTTGCCGCTGCCCAGCGTGGTGACGGTGCCCGAAGCGCCGACGTCGACGGCTGTCACTTCCTCGCCGAACCGGAACGTCACCGCCAGGTCGCGCAGATGGAACTTCAGCGCTTCGACGATCTCGGGGTCGCAGAAGTCCAGCATCGTGTCGCGCTTCTCCACCACGGTGACCTTGGTGCCGAGGGCGGCGAACATCGAGGCGTACTCGATGCCGATCACGCCGGCACCAACGACGACCATGGACGCCGGCAGCGTCCGCAGATCGAGGATGCCGTCGGAATCCAGTACCCGTCGCTCGTCGAACTCCACGCCAGACGGGCGCACCGGCTTGGTGCCGGTGGCGATGACGATGTAATCCCCGCTGACCGTCACCCGCTCGCCCTGGGCGTCCTCCTCCACCAGGACGGTGTGCGGGTCCACGAAGCGGCCATGGCCCAGGACCAGGTCGATCCGGTTGCGCATCAGCTGCGAACGCACCACGTCGACCTGTTTGCCGATCACGTGCTGGGTCCGCGCCAACAGGTCGGCCGGGGTGATCTTGTCCTTGACCCGGTAGCTGGCGCCGTACAGCTCGCGCTGGCTCATCCCGGTGAGATAGACGACGGCCTCGCGCAGTGTTTTCGACGGGATCGTGCCGGTGTTCACGCAGACCCCGCCGACCATGCGCCCGCGCTCGACGATCGCCACCGACTTGCCCAGCTTGGCCGCGGCGATGGCGGCCTTTTGACCGCCGGGACCGGAGCCGATGACGACCAGGTCGTACTCGCGCATCGAAGTCATGAGTAGACGATAAAGCCCACAGTCGAGACTTTCTCCACAAGCACGCGGCTGAATCACGCTGCGCGAGCACGAACTGACGGTGCCGGTCGTCAGCGTGGACCGCATGACGAAACATCGAGAAAACTTTCAGCTCACTCGCCCCGCCGCCCTGATCGCGGCGCTGCCGGCCATCCTCGGGTTCGTGCCCGAAAAATCGCTGGTGCTGGTCTCCCTGGAGGGCGGCGGGCTCGGCTCGGTGATACGGGCCGACCTGTCCGACGACCTGATCGACGAGGTGGATCACCTCGCGCAGGTTGCGGCGGCGGCGGAGCCGGACGGGGCGATCTTGGTGGTCGTCGATCAGGAAGGCGCGCATTGTTCGGTGTGCAACGACGGATACCGCCGGCTGTGCGACGCGCTGACCGACGCGTTGGGCCGGCACGGCATCGAGCGTCGTTCGGCACATGTCGTCGACGAGATCGTGCGCGGTGGGCGCTGGCACTGCGTCGAGCTCTGCGGCGAGAGTGGGGAGATCGACGATCCGTCGGCTTCACCACTGGCTGCCGCGGCGGTGGTGGATGGCCGGCGGCTCTACCCGCGGCGGGCCGACCTGCAGGCGGTGATCGCGGCCGATCCCGTGCGCAGCGCGGCTCTGGTGCCCGCGGTCGAGCAGGCGGCACTCACCCGCGCGGAAGCGCACGACAGTGACCCAACCGGCTGTTGTCGACGCGACGTGGAGAACGCGATGGCCGCCGCGGCCCGCGTCGCCGACGGTAAGTCGCTGTCGGACGCCGAGGTGGCGCAACTGGGCTGCGCGTTGAGCGACGTACAGGTCCGCGACACGCTGTATGGCTTGGCTGTCGCCGAGAGCGCTGATGCCGCCGAGTCGTTGTGGTCGGTGCTGGCGCGGGTGCTGCCCGAACCGTGGCGCGTGGAGGCGTTGGTGCTGCTGGCTTTCAGCGCCTACGTGCGCGGCGACGGACCCCTGGCGGGGGTATCGCTGGACGCCGCGCTGCGCTGCGACCCGAGCCATCGCATGGCGAGCATGCTGGACAGGGCGTTGCAGTCGGGGTTGCGTCCCAAAGACATTCAGCGACTGGCGAGTACGGGTTACCGGCTGGCTGAGCGACTCGGCGTCCGGCTGCCACCGCGCCAGCCGCTTGGCCGCCGCGCGGGGTGACGGGGGTCAGACCTTCTCGACCTTGACCGCGTGCGCCATCTCGTGCGGGAGGGTGACGTTTTCGTGGCCGGGGATGACGATGGTCACGCCGCCTCCGACACCGGTCTCGACGGTGACGCGCGCGTTGGGCACCACGCCGGCGTCCTTGAGCCGGGTGATCAGGTCGATGTCACCCTGGACATGCTCGGTGAGCTGGCGGACGACGACCGCGACCGGCGAACCGGCGGGCAGTTCGGTCAGCCGGACCAGGTTGGCGCCCTCGGCGCCGAACTCGGGACCGACACCGAGGTCCAGAAGTCCCGGGATGGGGTTGCCGAACGGGGACGTCGTCGGATTGTTGAGCACCTGGACCAGCCGACGTTCGACGTCCTCACTCATCACGTGCTCCCACCGGCAGGCTTCGGCGTGCACCTCTTCCCACGGCAACCCGATCACGTCCACCAGCAGGCGCTCGGCCAGACGGTGCTTGCGCATCACCGCGACGGCCAGTGCGCGGCCCTTGTCGGTGAGTTCGAGATGACGGTCGCCGGCCACCCGCAGCAGCCCGTCGCGTTCCATCCGGGAGACGGTCTGGCTGACGGTGGGACCGCTTTGTTCGAGGCGTTCGGCGATCCGGGCACGCAGCGGCGTCACGCCCTCTTCTTCGAGGTCGTAGATCGTCCGCAGGTACATCTCGGTGGTGTCAACCAAGTCGTTCATTCGCCCATCCTCCGTTGCCGCCGAGTCTACTTCGCCAGCCCTGCGAGTGGTTCGTCCAAAACGCCCCACGGCAGCAGTATGCCCGCCGCGATTTCGCGGCGGGCACACCGTCTCCGGTGAAGCTTGTCTGGCTAGCCTATTCGCACCTCAGCTGGCGTAAGACCGTAACCGGTCGGCCCGCTCGCCGTGTCGCAGCTTGCACATGACGTCGCGCTCGATCTGCCGGACCCGTTCCCGGGACAGACCGAACAGCTTGCCGATCTGGTCGAGCGTGCGCGGCTGACCGTCGTCCAAGCCGAACCGCAGCCGGATCACCTGATGCTCACGCTCGTCGAGAGTGGCCAGCACACTGCGGATGTCGGTGTGCAGCAGCTCGGCGATCACCGCATTCTCGGCCGACATCGCCTCGGCGTCTTCGATGAAATCACCAAGCGGCGCTTCCTCTTCCGAACCGACCGGCATGTCCAGGCTGACCGGGTCGCGGCTGTGTTCCAGCAAGTCGTTGATCTTTTCGACCGGGATGCCCGATTCTTCGGCGAGTTCCTCGTCGGTGGCCTCACGGCCCAGGTTCTGGTGCATCTCACGCTTGATCCGCGCCAGCTTGTTGACCTGCTCCACGAGGTGGACCGGCAGCCGGATGGTGCGGCTCTGGTCGGCCATGCCGCGGGTGATCGCCTGTCGGATCCACCAGGTGGCGTAGGTGGAGAACTTGAAACCCTTTGTGTAGTCGAACTTTTCCATCGCTCGGATGAGACCCAGGTTGCCTTCCTGGATGAGGTCCAGCAACGGCATACCGCGACCGGTGTAGCGCTTGGCCAGCGAAACCACCAGGCGCAGGTTCGCTTCCAGCAGGTGCCGGCGCGCCGCCTGCCCGTCGCGAACGACGGTTGCCAGATCGCGTTTTCGGTTCTCGCCGAGGCGCTTCCGGGTTGCCAGCAGGTGCTCGGCGTACAGCCCGGCCTCGATGCGCTTGGCCAACTCGACTTCGTCGGCGGCGTTGAGCAACGCCGTCTTGCCGATGCCGTTCAGATATACGCGCACCAGGTCTGCAGCTGGGCTCTGAGCATCCAAATCGCCGTCAAACCGGCCTGTGGTGGCATGTGCCATTGCGCCCTCCCGATTGGCTTGTCTTGTCATGTGTTGTAACGAGAAGCCCGCACCGAGAGTTCCCACGAGGTAGCCATCTCACACGCTGTGACGTGCGGGAATACGGCGGTGACCTGAGAATGTCCTGAGAAGTGGCGCCGCGGAGGCGCTCAGTCGGAACTGTCCGGGTCGATCGTCTGCCATTCCGGTTGCCGCACCGGGTGCGGCCGAGGCTCCAGTGCCGGCCGCTCGGCCGTCGGGAACAACGGTGTCCGGCGCCCGGTGCCTTCGAAGCGTCGCGGCTCGTCGGGGCTGCGCGGCGGTCGGTCGTTGGCGATCAGCACGGCCATCCATGGCAACGGGATCGACGCCGCCACGATGAGAAGTGAGATCAGGCCGTTGTGCCAGGTCCCGTAGGCGATTGCGGCCAGGATCAGCGCCGGGATCCGAAACGACATGAGCGTCAGGTATTTGCGCACCCGCGCCCGGTGCTGCACCTCGTAGGAGGGTGCAGCAGCAGTGATCAGTACCGGGCGACCGTGTTCGTCGAAGTCGTCGAAACTCAGCTCGGGGCCGCGCTTCATCACTCCACTGTGGCACATGAAATCCGATAGTGGTTCTCCGGTGTGGTGCCGCCGGCCGCGAGGCAGAATGTAGGACATGCAGACCCAGACGATTGAGCGCACCGACGCCGACGAACGCGCCGATGACGGGACCGGCAGCGACACACCCAAGTACTTCCATTACGTCAAGAAGGACAAGATCGCCGAGAGCGCGGTCATGGGTAATCACGTTGTTGCCTTGTGCGGAGAGGTGTTTCCCGTGACAAAGGCGGCTAAGCCGGGTTCGCCGGTCTGCCCGGACTGCAAGCAGATCTACGACCGGCTCAAGAAGGGCTGATCAGGCTTTTGTCTCCGCGGAAGCCGGATCCGGGTCGGCGCTCGGCTTGGGCAGTTCCGGTTCGTCCTTTCCGGCGATAGCGGAACCGCGACGGACCAACCACGTGCGCAGCCGGTGCGCGTGCGTGGCCGGCGCCGGCCACTCTTCCTGAATTGCCGCGTTGAGTTCGGCGCCGATCATGATGGAGAACCCGCCGAAGAACGCGAACAGCAGGAAAGCGATCGGTGTGGCCAGGGCGCCGTAGGTGTAGCCGGTGCTGCCGATCCACTTCAGGTAGAACCGCAGTCCCAGGGTCGCGACCGCGAACACCACCGTGGCCAGCACCGTGCCGGGTATCAGCCGGTGGGTGGGCAGCGGCACCGGAAGCGCCACTCGGTACAACACGGTCACTCCGGCCATCAGACCGAGGATCAGCGCCGGGTAGTAGCCGTAGTGCAGCAGGTTCTGCGTGCCCTCGGGAATGTGCTCGCTGACCTTGCGGGGGCCGACCACCGCGACGGGCGCAGTCGCCACGACGAACAGCAGCATCACGATGTAGATAAACAGCGCAAAGAGGCGCTGCCGGACGGGATGGCGTAACGGGGTCTGGTCGTGTGCTTCCACGATCGCGTCGACGAAGGACGAAATCGCCGAGGAGCCCGCCCACAGCGAAATCAGGAATCCCAGCGATGCCACCTCACCCCCGGCGATTCCGGTGATGTCGCGGATGGTCGGCTGGATGATCTGGTCTACGACGTTGGGGGAGAAGAAGTTTCGGGCCGTGGACAGAAGGCTCTTGATGATGGAGGACAACGTGTCGGGGCCGAAAAGCGGCGCCACCCAAGCCAAAGTCCCCAGAATCCCCAACAGCAGCGGCGGCGTGGAGAGACAGGTCCAAAAGCCGGCTTCGGCTGATTCGGAAAATATCGAATCGTCCCAGGCTTTGGACAGTGTCCTACGGCTGATTTGCCAGATGTGGTGGCGGGACGGTTTTGCGGCCTGGTCGCTCATACCCGTCCAGCATTACCGATAGGGCCTCGCCCGGTCGACATTGGGCCGGGCGAGTTCCTCGGCAATTACTGGCTGCTGACTTCGAGCACGGCCGCCAGTTCGGCCAACTTCGCTTCGTGCTTGTTGGCGTGGTGCTGGCAGAAGAGGAGCTCAGCTCCCGAAGGCAGCTTGGCGCGGACCCGGGCCGCGGCACCGCAGCGATCGCAGCGGTCTGCGCGAGTGAGCTCGGGGCTGGTCAGAGTTGCGTTCATGGCTCCTCCGTTCTGGCGGTAATTTCACTCTGTCAGACGTTCGGAGTTTTTGCCTTGTTCCCCGACCGTTATTGGGTGTGTCGTTTCTCACGCATATTTGCCCCGAATTCGGGCAGGGTAATCGTCATGTTGGAAAACTCCGACAAACTGTTGGTGCGTTTGTGTTCCGAACAGGAGTGGGCGGCCGCCCGCGAGCACGGCGCGATCCTTCCGGAGCCCGCGGAGGGCTTCGTTCATTTGTCGACCGCGGCGCAGGTGCACCTGCCGGCGAACCGTCTATATAGCGGTCGCCGTGACTTGGTGCTGCTCTACCTCGACGCCGCCGCCCTGGACTCGCCGGTCCGCTGGGAGCCCGGCGTGCCGAGTGACCCGGAGTCGATGCTGTTTCCCCATCTGTACGGTCCGCTGCCGGTCGCGGCGGTGCTCAAGGTCGAGGATTACCGGCCAGGTGCCGACGGCTCGTTTGCGCCGCTAGGCGCCGGCGATGGCTCGATGTAGGCGTCCGCCTCGATCTCCACCAGCAGATCTGGCGCGATCAGCGCAGATACCTCGACCATGGTGGCCGCCGGCTGGACCTCGCCGAAGATCTGTGCGTGCACGTCGCCGACTTCGCGCCAACGGGAGATGTCGGTGACATAAATGCGGGTGCGGACGACGTCGGCCAATGTCGCACCGGCCTGTTGCAGTGCAATCTCGATGCGACGCAACGCATCTCGGGTTTGATCGGCCACGCCGGCTCCACTGCCCGTCGTCCCCGCAACCGCGACATGCTGGCCCACGCGCACCGCTCGCGAATAACCGACGACCGATTCGAAGTCGGACTCGGAAGCAACATTGCGGCGGGTGGCTGCCATCTGGTCACAGTACGTACTGACGGTCCCGTGGGCTGGACCAATGCTTTACCGGCAAGAGACACGAGGATGCGCTCAACATCGGCAGTCGAGAGGACCGGGTGCGGAAGCGACGGCACATATCACCGCGCACCGACCGGTTCCGGTATTTGTGCTGGTGGCGACATGTGCACGAGTTTTATTGCAGCCCTTGGCAATTCGGCTTTCAGGTGGTTAGCTCCGCTGGTTGCGGGCCAAGCCCCGCACCAGTTCTACGCCAGGCGTCAGCACTCACCGGCATGCACGAGACCGCAGTCGGTGCAAGGTTGTTCATGGCGCTGCGCGCGCGCCTCAACCGGACTCAGGACGCGCAGAGTGGCCTTATTGTGGGCAACGCAGAGTTGGTAGGCGTCGCTGGCGTTCAGGCGGGCGCCGATCTTCTCGGACAAGTCTTGCTGGCCGCGCCGGGTCCGGTAGAACACTTCGTAGGGGCCGTTTCCAATCACGTGATACGAGCCGTGCACCCCGGTTGCCACCGCCGGCATCCTGCCGACTGGGCTCCAGCTCAGTCTCAGTTCGTACGGGGTGTTCACAGCAGCCATGACGACTCCTCGGCTCATTCAGTCCGGGCACCGGACTTTCCCCGATATCTTGACTGATAGCGCTGTGCGATGCGCTGATCAGAGCACTTTCCCGGTTAGTCCAGGTAGTCGCGCAGCACCTGCGAGCGGCTGGGGTGGCGCAGCTTGGACATGGTCTTGGACTCGATCTGCCGGATCCGCTCGCGGGTAACGCCGTAGACCTGGCCGATCTCGTCCAAAGTGCGCGGCTGGCCGTCGGTCAGACCGAAGCGCAACCGCACTACGCCGGCTTCGCGCTCGGACAGGGTGTCCAGCACCGACTGAAGCTGGTCCTGCAACAGCGTGAATGAGACGGCGTCGACGGCCACCACGGCCTCGCTGTCCTCGATGAAGTCACCGAGCTGACTGTCGCCCTCGTCGCCGATGGTCTGGTCCAGCGAGATCGGCTCCCGGGCGTACTGCTGGATCTCCAGCACCTTCTCCGGGGTGATGTCCATTTCCTTGGCGAGCTCTTCCGGGGTCGGCTCGCGGCCCAGGTCCTGCAGCAGCTCGCGCTGGATGCGGCCGAGCTTGTTGATGACCTCGACCATGTGCACCGGGATACGGATGGTGCGCGCCTGGTCGGCCATCGCCCGGGTGATGGCCTGCCGGATCCACCACGTGGCGTAGGTGGAGAACTTGTAGCCCTTGGTGTAGTCGAACTTCTCCACGGCGCGGATCAGGCCCAGGTTGCCTTCCTGGATGAGGTCCAGGAACGCCATGCCGCGGCCGGTGTAGCGCTTGGCCAGCGACACCACCAGACGCAGGTTGGCCTCCAGCAGATGGTTCTTGGCGCGATCGCCGTCGCGGCAGATCCACATCATGTCGCGGCGCTGCGCGGCGGGCAGCTTCTCGCCCCGGTCGGTCAGTTCCAGCATCAGCTGCGTCGCGTAGAGGCCCGCCTCGATCCGCTTGGCCAGCTCGACCTCTTCCTCGGCGTTGAGCAGCGCCACCTTGCCGATCTGCTTGAGGTAGGCACGCACCGAGTCGGCCGATGCGGTGAGCTCGGCGTCCTTGCGTGCCTGCCGCAACGCCTCGGACTCGTCCTCGTCCCAGACGAAATCGCCGGAGGCCTTGTCCTTTTCGGTGGGCTCGGCGATCTCCTCTTCGTCCTCGCCGGCAGCCCCGCTGGACTCGGTGGCCGCGGCGGGCTCGCTGTCTTCGGCGTCGGCTTCGGTGTCGGCCGCATCGATGTCGGCGTCCTCGGCGTCGGGTGTCTCGTCGTCCTCGAGGTCCTCGAGAGCGAGATCGGCGGCATCGATTTCGAGATCTTCGCCGGGCTCGACGTCGATGTCGGTGTCGAGTTCCTCGGCAGCTTCCAACGTCACTTCGGCGTCGGACGAGGTGTCGGCGTCTTTGGATTTCGCGGCGCCGCGCGCAGCCGGAGCCTTCACGGCGGCCTTGGCGCGAGTCTTCTTCGGAGCCGCGCTCGCCGCGCCGTCGGAGTCCGACGCGGCGGTTTTGGTAGCCCGTTTGGCCGGTGCGGTGCCGTTGGCGGCCTTCGCGGCCGTGCGTTTGGCGGGAGACTTCGTGGCTGTGCGTTTCACCGGCTCATCGGTCGCCGGAGTAGCCTTCGTCGCTGCCACATACACCCCTTCGGTCGGACGCACTTCCGGTGGATCTGGGCATGTTTGACCGAAAGTGCTGCTATGTCGAATGTCGGCGTTTGATATCAGCGTGAGTATCGCGCGCTATCGGTTTGGGCGGCCGCCGACGACCATTGTAACTTCACCAGGACCTCGTACCAGCCGAGCGCCGCAAATCAGTGCGTCACGTCCCCGGTCGCGGCCATGGCCGCCCCCACGATACCGGCGGTGTTCTGCAACGTCGCGGCCACGACCGGGGTCCGGTTCTTCAGCAGATGCATCCATTTATCGGCCTTGCGGCTGATCCCACCGCCGGCGATGAACAGGTCGGGCCAGATCGCGTTCTCGATGGCGATCAGCACCCGGGTCACCTGTTGGGTCCACTTCTCGTAGGTCCAGCCGTTTTTCTCCTTCACCGACGACGCGGCCCGGTGCTCAGCCTCCTTGCCGCCGACCTCGAGGTGACCGAATTCGGTGTTGGGTATGAGTTTTCCGTTGTGGATGACCGCCGAACCGATCCCCGTCCCGAAGGTGAGCAGCACGACCAAACCCGCATGGCCCTGGCCAGCCCCATAGCGTTCCTCGGCGAGTCCCGCCGCGTCGGCGTCGTTGAGGATCGTGACGTCCTGGCCGTCGAGTTCGGCGCTGATCACGTCGCGCGCATTGGTTCCGATCCAGGCTTTGTCCACGTTGGCGGCGGTCTGCACGATGCCGTGGGTGACGACGCCGGGATAGGTCACTCCGAGTGGGCCGGTCCACCCGAATCCGTCGACGACCTCGGCGATGGTCTTGGCGACTGCCGCGGGCGTTGCCGGCTGTGGGGTCGGCAGCTTGATGCGGTCGCCGATCAGTGCCCCGCTGTCCAGGTCGACGATCGCGCCCTTGATGCCACTGCCCCCGACGTCGATGCCGAATCCACGACGCTGCTGGCCATCGGTAGCAGGGACGGTGCTGGTCATCGAAATCTCCTCGGCGAGATCGGGTTGTTCGCTCACCTTAGCGACCCCGCGGCGCCGAAGCGGTGAGGCGGGATGGGCCCGTTGTGAAGTCGCCGCTCTGTGATGCGATAGACCGGTGAGCCCAGCCGAGGGAACTCTTGCCCAGCGCGCGGATTTGCGCTCGGTGGCCGAAACGCTCGCGGCCGAGGCGGCCGCGTTCGTGCGCCGGCGGCGTGTCGAGGTATTCGGCGGCGGCGCAGGATCAGACGCGAGCGCGGTGCGCGCCAAGACCACGCCGACCGATCCGGTGACCGTGGTCGACACCGAGACCGAGCGGCTGCTGCGAGATCGGCTGGCGCAGTTGCGGCCCGGTGATCCGATTCTCGGTGAAGAGGGCGGTGGGCCGGCCGATGCGCGGACCGGTGCAGACTCGGTCACCTGGGTGCTCGACCCGATCGACGGCACGGTGAATTTCGTCTACGGCGTCCCGGCCTACGCGGTTTCGGTCGGCGCCCAGGTCGCGGGCATCTCGGTGGCCGGTGCTGTCGCCGATGTGGTTGGGCAGCAGGTGTTTTCGGCGGGGCTTGGTCTTGGTGCCCACGTCACCGACTCGGACGGCAGGCGGGCGCTGCACTGCACCGCGGTCGACGAGTTGTCGATGGCGTTGCTGGGTACCGGGTTCGGGTACTCGCCGCGGCGCCGCGTCCGGCAGGCCGCGCTGTTGGCCCAGATGCTGCCGATCGTGCGTGACGTGCGCCGGATCGGGTCGGCCGCGCTGGACCTGTGCATGGTCGCGGCGGGCCGGCTGGACGCCTATTACGAGCACGGACTGCAGGTGTGGGATCGGGCGGCGGGCGCATTGATCGCCGCGGAGGCCGGTGCCCGGGTTCTGCTGCCCGCACCCGATGTCGACGGTGCCGGCTTGGTGGTGGCGGCCGCGCCCGGCATTGCGGACGCGTTGCTGGCGACGCTAGCGGACATCGGAGCCCTGGAACCGCTGGGCTGACCGCGTCAGCAGCTGTTCGAGTGGATCTTGGTCAGCAGCGCGTGATCTGCCGGCTCGGTGGCACCGGGACGCAGGGTGGCCAACACGGAGTCGATGTCGTCGTTGTGGGCCAGCGAGTTGAAGTCGGTGCCCAGCGCCAGGTCGACGGAATCGTCGCCGCGGCTGTCGCGGAACAACTCGGTGCACGGCGCGACCAGCCAGAGCGCTGCCGCCGTGGCCTGTCCGGCCGTGCCGAACCGAATCTGACCCTGACAGGTCAGGCGGGTGCCTGCGTAGATCGGGTCGTTGCTGGCGGTCGGGTTCGCAAAGCCCAGATCCTGCAGGGCACCGGCGATGTCGCCGGCCTGACCGCCGCGCCCGCTCGCATTGAGCACGCGGACCTTTGTTTCGCTGAGTTTGGCCGGTGTCACGTCGACCATGTCCGAGCGCGACACCGGCTCACCGAGCTTGGCTGGTCCGGAGTTGGCGGCCGTGCCCGCGGGCTCCGGCGGAGGGTTGCACACCGCGACCTCGTGGACGTCGGTTGGACGGGTGAGCGCGACCGTCCACACCACGCCCGTCACGACGACCAGGAAAATCACCACGATGATGGCGGGGCGCGGATTGCGCCGCCGGAACGGCCGGCCGTGCTTGTCGAAGGCCGTACCCTCGGTGATGTGTGCAACCACACATGCACTCTAATCGCACCGTAATCGCACCGTTTCGGGCCGACCACGAGCCCCGATGCGCCTCTGTGACGCAAATCACACTCTATTCACCCGCAATACGGGCACGAATCATTTGGTGCATGCGTTCGACGCTGGTACAAAGCGTTGCTTGAACTTGTGCGTGCTTTGAGGGGACAGGACGGGGAAAGAAGATGCCTACCGACTACGACGCTCCACGACGCACCGAGACCGACGACGTCTCTGAGGACTCGCTGGAGGAACTCAAGGCGCGGCGGAACGAGGCTGCGTCGGCGGTGGTCGACGTCGACGAATCCGAATCCGCCGAGAACTTCGAGTTGCCCGGCGCCGACTTGTCCGGCGAAGAACTGTCGGTGCGGGTGGTTCCCAAGCAGGCCGACGAGTTCACCTGCTCGAGTTGCTTTCTAGTGCAACACCGCAGCCGGCTGGCCAGTGAGAAGAACGGCGTGATGATCTGTACGGACTGCGCGGCCTGATCAACTTCTCAGGGCCGACAGCACCCGCTCGGGGTGGCGGCAGCTCACCAACCAGTACGGCGTCGGATCATCAGGATCGTCGAGGACCAACAAGACCATCGGACCTACCCAGGCCCGGTGCACCACGAAAGCCGCCGGGTCGAGTTGGCGGCCCAATGCCGCTGACTTGGCGCTACGGGCGATCGCGGCGGAGCGGGAGATCACGGTGACGGGCAGATGTGCTTGTCCGACCCACAGTTCGACCCCGCCGGCGCCGGCGCTCACCCGCACCTCGACGCGGCCCAGCCACAACAACGTGGCGGCGGCGACCGCGAACATCGTGCCGAACGGCAACCAGTCAGGCAGCGAGCGCATACCCACGTTCACTTCGGCGGCGATGAGTGCGGCGAGCGCAAAGCCCAGCGGCCACCACCACCACGGCACCCACAGTCGCTCGCGATATCGCACGCTCTGCGGCGCGATGTCGCGCGTATCGGACACGCGGTCAAGGGTAATCTGTGCCCCCGTGTCGACCAGATTGGCCATCGTCCGTCTCGACCCCGGGCTCCCGTTGCCGAATCGCGCGCACGAGGGTGACGCCGGGGTCGACCTGTTCAGTGCCGAGGACGTGGAGTTGGCACCCGGCCACCGGGCGCTGGTGGGGACGGGCGTCGCGGTCGCGGTTCCGTTCGGCATGGTCGGGCTGATCCATCCGCGCTCGGGTTTGGCGTCGCGCGTGGGTCTTTCGATCGTCAACAGTCCCGGCACCATCGACGCGGGTTATCGTGGCGAAATCAAGGTTGCGCTGATCAATCTGGACCCTGCCACGCCGATCGTGGTGCACCGAGGTGACCGCATCGCGCAGTTGCTGGTGCAGCGGGTCGAATTAGTCGAGCTGGTCGAGGTGTCGTCGTTCGACGAAGCCGGGCTGGCCCAAACCTCCCGTGGCGAAGGCGGTCACGGTTCCTCCGGCGGACATGCGAGTTTGTGATGGCATTTGGTAGACGCAAAGACGACACTTCGGGCGAACCGACTCAGGACCCGGCGGAGAACGAAGCCGTCGTCGAAGAGCCCCCAGCCGACGGGGAACTCGAGGGCCCGTTCGACATCGAAGACTTCGACGACCCGGCCGCGGCCGAGGTGGCCCGACTGGACCTGGGGTCGGTGCTGATCCCGATGCCGACGGCAGGTCAGGTGCAGGTCGAGTTGACCGAGACCGGAGTTCCCAGCGCGGTGTGGGTGGTGACTCCCAACGGTCGTTTCACCATCGCGGCCTACGCCGCTCCGAAGAGCCCCGGCCTGTGGCGCGAAGTGGCCGGCGAGCTCGCGGAGTCGCTGCGAAAGGACTCGGCCAAGGTCTCGATCAAGGACGGTCCGTGGGGACGGGAAGTGGTCGGCACCGCTTCCGGGGTGGTGCGCTTCATCGGGGTGGACGGGTACCGCTGGATGATCCGGTGCGTGGTCAACGGCCCGCACGAAACCATCGACGCGCTCACCGAGGAAGCGCGGGAAGCCTTGACCGACACGGTGGTTCGCCGCGGCGACACCCCGCTGCCGGTGCGCACACCGTTGCCGGTGCAGCTGCCCGAACCGATGGTGGAGCAGTTGCGGGAGGCCGCGGCCGCCCAGCAGGCCTCCGAACAAGCAGAGGCACAAGCACAGGCCGATCCGGTCCAGCCGTCCAACGAGCCGGTCGCGCGTCGCAGCGCCGAGGGTTCGGCGATGCAGCAGTTGCGCTCCACGATCACCGGCGGCTAAGCCGGCGGGGTCGCCGCGGCCAGCGCTGCCAGGCATGCCGCGCCCAAAGCGGCTGTGTCGCAACCGATCTCGTCGAGTGTCACGGTGCGCAGCGCCGCATGGGGCGCCGCGGTCACCCAATCGACGCCGACCTGCAGCGGGTGGATCGGATCATCGACCGCCGCCGCCACACCCAGCGGCGGGGCCAATCGGGCCAGATCGGCGCACGTCGGCGCCGGATACGCCGCCGCTTCTTCCATGGCGTCGGGCAACTTCGGCCACTGCACCCGCCAGGATCGGGACAGCTCGTCGGCCAGCCAGGGCGGGCTGGAGGCACGCATCTGCGACGTCGTTGCGTCCAGTCCGTCGCGGCGCAACTGCGACGCCGTGTATCGCGCCGCGTGGGCGGCCGGAGCCGAGCTCGAGTCCCCGGTCCACGGCGGCAACGCGGCCAGCACACCCACGGTGCATTCGGGATGGGCCAGCGCCCACGTCGCTGCGACCACGGCGCCGATGGACACACCGCCGACTGCGATCCTCCGGCCACCCGCGGCGGCAACGGCGACGTCCAGGGCGGTCAGGTAGCCGTCGATCAACCGGTCCGGCTGCGGCGCGGGTGTGACCAACACCGCACCGACGTCGCGTAGCGGACCGGAAAACGCCCGGTAGACGTAGTCGTCGTCGGATCCGGTGCCCGCTAACAGCACCGTGGTGACACCACGCAACTCGACAGCCACCTCCTCATAGTGCCCGGTGCCGCGGACGCCCAGGAATCGGTGGTTTCACCGGTGTGGCATACGGGAACCAACACGTCTACGGTGACCGTTGGCATGGTGGAATGTTGTCGGCTATAGAGCATTCACAACGACGTCGAATTTTCAGGAGTGGCCATGGGGGCCCAAGGTTATCTACGCCGGCTCACCCGTCGGTTGACGGAGGACCCGGAGCAACGCGACGTCGAAGAACTCTCTGACGAAGTCCTCAATACCGGCGCGCAGCGCGCCATCGACTGCCAGCGTGGCCAGGAGGTCACCATGGTGGGCACGCTGCGCAGTGTCGAGACCAACGGCAAGGGTTGTGCGGGCGGCGTCCGCGCGGAATTGTTCGACGGCAGTGACACCGTGACGCTGGTGTGGCTGGGTCAACGGCGCATCCCGGGCATCGACTCGGGTCGCACGCTGCGGGTGCGCGGTCGTCTCGGCAAGCTGGAGAACGGGACGAAGGCCATCTACAACCCGCACTACGAAATTCAGCGGTGACGGGCTTTTCCATCCTGGGACGCACCGGATCCCCGTGAGCAGCCACCGGGCCGAACGTCTACTGGCACAGGCCGGTGGCCTCGGCGGTCTCATCTACTCGTCGCTGCCGGTGCTGGTGTTCGTGATCGCCTCCAGCGTCGCCGGACTGCTGCCCGCTATCGGCGCAGCTCTGGGCGCGGCGGCTCTGATCATGCTGTGGCGGCTGATCCGGCGGGAATCGGTGCAACCGGCCGTGTCCGGGTTCTTCGGAGTCGCCGTTTGCGCCTTGATCGCCTACCTGGTCGGGCAGTCCAAGGGCTACTTCCTGCTCGGCATCTGGATGTCGTTGGCGTGGGCCGTGGTGTTCGCGGTGTCGATACTGATCCGCCGGCCGGTGGTGGGTTACCTGTGGAGCTGGGCCAGCGGACGCGACAACAGTTGGCGCGGGGTGACGCGGGCGCTCTACGCGTTCGATCTGGCGACGCTGTGCTGGACGTTGGTGTTCGTCGCTCGGTTCGTCGTCCAAGGGCAGCTCTATGAGCTGGGCAAGACCGGTTGGCTCGGGGCGACTCGGATAGCGATGGGGTGGCCGCTGACCGCGCTGGCGGCGTTGGCGACGTATGCGGCGATCAAAACCGTGCTGCGCGCGACCGCGCAGGGTCCCGCCGAGACCGAGGCCGAGACCGAGCCCGAGACCGAGCCCGACGACGCGGATATCGACGGCAGGGCCGTCCTCGACTAGTCGACGCGGTCGGAAGCCGGCAGCAGCAACCCGCGCAGCTCCTCTTCCACCTCGGCGACCGCGACGAACAGCAACTCGTCACCGCCTTCCAGCGGTTCATCGCCCTGCGGCACGATCACCCGGGGTCCGCGCAGGATGGTCACCAGCGCGGCGTCGCGCGGTAGCCGCAGTTTGCGCACCGCTTTGCCGCCCCACGGCGTGTCGTCGGGCAGGGTGATCTCGACGAGATTGGCCTGACCCTTGCGGAACTCCATCAGCCGCACCAGATCGCCGACGGCGACCGCCTCTTCGATCAGCGAGGCCAGCATGCGCGGGGTGGAGACGGCCACGTCGACGCCCCAGGCATCGGTGAACAGCCATTCGTTGCGCGGGTCGTTGACCCGGGCCACCACCCGGGGCACCGCGAACTCGGTCTTGGCCAGCAGGCTGAGCACCACGTTGACCTTGTCGTCGCCGGTGGCGGCCACCACGACGTCGAAGTCCTCCAGGTGCATCTGCTCAAGCAGGCTCAGTTCGCAGGCGTCACCCAGCAGCCAGTGCGCGGCCGGGATGGCGTCGGTGTCCAGGTGGTCGGCGTTGCGCTCGATGAGCGTGACGTCGTGCGAGTTCGCGACGAGCTCACGGGTGACCGAGCGGCCGACGGCGCCCGCCCCGGCGACAGCTACCTTCATGCGCGCCTCATCTGTCCAGGTCCTCACTGGGCGGCAGCGCCGCGATGGCCACCGCTTCGGCGGCCCGGCCCGAGATGGCCGCGACGTAGACCTGGTCGCCGTCCTGCAAGACGGTCTTCGGCTCGGGCAGGACGCCTTTGCCGAACCGGATCAGGAACGCGACTCGCGCGTCGGTGGCCTGTTCGAGAGCGGTGACGCGGTGCCCCACCCAGTCCTCGTGCAGCACCACCTGGGCGACGGCGACGGTACCGGTCGGGTCCCGCCACTTCGCGGTCTCGGTCTCCTGCGTCAGGGCGTTCAGCAGCCGGTCGGTAGTCCACGGCACCGTGGCGATCGTCGGGATGCCGAGGCGTTCGTAGACCTCGGCGCGCTTGGCGTCATAGATCCGGGCGACCACGCGCCGCACACCGAAAGTCTCGCGGGCCAGCCGCGCGGAGATGATGTTCGAGTTGTCACCGGAGGACACGGCAGCGAACGCGTCGGCGCCTTCGATGCCCGCACGCAGCAGCACGTCCCGGTCGAAGCCCTGGCCGAGCACCCGGTCGCCGGCGAATTCCGGGCTGAGCCGGTTGAATGCGGCGCTGTCGCGGTCGATGACCGAGACGTCATGGCCGATCCGCGACAGTCCGTCCGCCACCGAAGACCCGACCCGGCCACAGCCCATCACAACCACCCGCACGTGGAGGTCCTTTCGGTTGTGTACTGCGTGGATTCCGGTCGTGAAGATTCTCGCCTACGGAACGCTACCGCCAAACCCGCGTGGGCTTACTCTTGGCTCTCGTGTCCAAACTTTCAACCGCTACGCGCCGGCTGCTCATCGGGCGGCCGTTTCGTAGCGACCGGCTGAGCCACACGCTGCTGCCGAAGCGGATCGCCCTGCCGGTGTTCGCCTCGGACGCGCTGTCTTCTGTGGCATATGCCCCCGAAGAGGTATTCCTGATGCTGTCGGTGGGTGGCCTGGCCGCGTACTCGCTGTCCCCGTGGATCGGGCTGGCGGTGGCCGCGGTCATGTTGGTGGTGGTGGCCAGCTACCGGCAGAACGTGCATGCCTACCCTTCCGGCGGCGGCGACTATGAGGTGGTGACCACCAACCTCGGGGCCAACGCGGGCCTGACCGTGGCGAGTGCCCTGATGGTGGATTACGTTCTCACCGTTGCGGTTTCGACGGCTTCGGCGATGTCGAACATCGGCTCGGCGGTTCCGTTGGTGGCTCACCACAAGGTGTGGTTCTGCGTGGGCGCGATCCTGCTGGTGACGGCGCTGAATCTGCGCGGAGTGCGGGAGTCCGGGCTGGCGTTCGCCATCCCCACCTACGCGTTCATCATCGGCATGGCCGGGATGCTGGGCTGGGGACTGTTCCGGATCGTGGTGTTGGGCGATCCGCTCAAAGCCGAATCCGCGGGATTCCAGATGCATTCCGAGCACGGTCAGATCGCCGGGTTCGCGTTGGTGTTCCTGATGGCGCGCGCGTTCTCCTCCGGCTGCGCGGCGCTGACCGGTGTGGAAGCGATCAGCAACGGGGTGCCCGCCTTCGAGAAACCGAAGTCGAAGAACGCCGCGACGACTCTGCTGATGCTGGGCGCCATCGCGGTGGCGTTGTTGATGGGCATCATCCTGCTCGCCAAGCGGATCGGGGTTCAGCTGGTCAGTGATCCCGCATCGCAGCTGTCCGGGACACCGGCCGGCTATTACCAGAAAACGCTGGTCACTCAGCTGGCGGAAACGGTCTTCGGCAACTTCCACATCGGCTTCGTCCTGATCACCGCCGTGACCGCACTGATCCTGGTGCTGGCGGCCAACACCGCGTTCAACGGCTTCCCGGTGCTGGGTTCGGTGCTGGCCCAGCACAGTTACCTGCCTCGCCAGTTCCACACCCGCGGCGACCGGCTGGCGTTCTCCAACGGCATCGCGTTCCTGTCGATATCGGCCCTGCTGGCGATCGTGGCTTTCCGGGCCGAGCTGTCCGCGCTGATCCAGCTGTACATCGTGGGTGTGTTCATTTCGTTCACGCTGAGCCAGATCGGCATGGTGCGGCACTGGACCAGGCTGCTGCGCACCGAGACCGACCAAGTGGCGCGTCGGCGCATGATGCGCTCGCGGGTCGTCAACACCATCGGGTTCATCGCGACGGGGACGGTGTTGCTGGTGGTCATGGTCACCAAGTTCCTGGCCGGGGCGTGGATCGCCCTGGTCACCATGGCGATGCTGTTCATGCTGATGAGGTTGATCCGCCGTCATTACGACGGGGTCAGCAGGGAACTGGCCGAGGAGGCAGCCGAGCACGGCGACGAGATCGTGCTGCCCAGCCGCAATCACGCGTTGGTGCTGGTGTCGAAACTGCACCTGCCCACGCTGCGCGCGCTCGCCTACGCGCGCGCGACCCGGCCCGACGTGCTCGAGGCCGTCACGGTCAGCGTCGACGAAGGCGAATCCAGGCAGTTGCAGCGTGAATGGGAGGAGAGCGACATCAGCATTCCGCTGAAGGTCATCGCTTCCCCGTACCGGGAGATCACCGGTCCGGTGCTGGAATACGTCAAGCGGCTCAGCAAGGAGTCGGTGCGCACCGTGGTCACGGTGTTCATCCCGGAGTATGTGGTGGGCCGGTGGTGGGAACAGTTGCTGCACAACCAGAGTGCGCTACGGCTCAAAGGGCGGCTGTTGTTCATGCCCGGGGTGATGGTGACTTCGGTTCCGTGGCAGCTGACTTCGTCGGATCGGGTCAAAGCGTTGCAACCGCAGTCGGCTCCCGGTGACGCGCGCCGGGGCATCTTCGATTGAATTCCGAATTCCCCTGTCGGGAAGCGCTTTTAACCACCGAAGCCGCAGCGAACGGCGGCAGCTGCATAGCGCATCATGACGGCCGGGTGGTCTTCGTTCGCTATGCCCTGCCGGGGGAACGGGTCCGGGTGCGGGTGACCGAGGAGCGTGGATCCTATTGGCACGCAGAGGTCATCGAGGTAGTCGAACCGTCGCCGGATCGCACCGAGTCGTTGTGCCCGATCGCCGGTGTGGACGGCGCCGGGTGTTGCGATCTGGCGTTTGCGCAGCCCGCGGCGGCCCGCGCGCTCAAGGCGGCGGTGGTGGCCAATCAGCTGGAACGGCTCGGCGGGCACGAATGGTCGGGGACGGCGGAGCCGTTGTCGGAGAGCGTCACCGGGTGGCGTACCCGCGTTCGGCTGCAAGTCGGAGCGGACGGACGCCCCGGGTTTCACCGCTACCACAGCGACGAACTTGTCACCGATCTGCACTGCGGGCAACTGCCCACCGAGATGCTGGACGGGCTGGATCACCCCGACTGGCCGCGGGGGGCGCACCTGCATGTCGCCGTCGACGACGACGGGCAACGACACGTGGTGCGCACCGTGCGGCAGGGTAAGCGGACCGTCGCCAAGGTGATCGAAGGCGACTACCACGCGGTACAGCGGGTCGGGACGCGAAGCTGGCGGGTGCCGGTGACCGCGTTCTGGCAGTCGCATCGCGACGCCGCGCGGGTGTACAGCGCCCTGATCGCGGACTGGTCGGGTGTGGGTTCTGGGATGACGGCCTGGGACCTCTACGGCGGGGCCGGAGTTTTCGCCGCGCAGCTCGCTGCCGCGGTGGGGGAGTCCGGCCGGGTGCTGACGGTCGACACCTCGCGGGGCGCGACCGGAGCGGCGCGTGCCGCGCTGGCTGACCTACCCCAGGTCGACGTCGTCACCGATTCGGTGCGACGGGTGCTGGCGGCCCGGGACATGACTGCCGACGTCGCGGTGCTGGACCCGCCCCGAACGGGCGCCGGACGCGAGTTGATCGACCTGCTGGCCGCGGCCGGAGTGCCCCGGATCGTTCATATCGGCTGTGAGGCAGCGTCTTTCGCGCGTGACGTCGGCCTCTACCGAGGGCACGGCTATGTCGCCGAGGCGATCAGGGTTTTCGACGCGTTCCCGCTGACACATCACGTGGAATGCGTCGCGTTGCTGACCCGCTAGACTCCGTCGCGGTGTGCCGGGAAGTCTGGTCGGCGCTGTCGTTGTCGACCGACCGGAAGGCTTCCCCGCTGTGAGCGAGACTCTGCGCTACGCGCTGATCGTCTTGTTCTGCAGCGCCGTCGGATTGGTTGCCGTGCTCGCCAACCGTCTCACCGAGAAGGTGAAAGTCCCAGTGGCTCTGCTGGTACTGCTCGGTGCTGCCGCCGCGGTGCGGCTGGTGCCCGCGGTGCAGCCGCCGTCCGAACGGACCGTGGAACGGGTGCTCACCATCGCGCTGGTCTTGGTGTTGTTCGACGGGGGAATGCACATCGGAGCGGCGCGCTTCCGGGCCGCGATGGTCCCGATCCTCTCGGTCGGCGTCATCGGTACCGCCCTGACCGCTGCCGGTGCGGCGGTGCTGTTGCACTACACATGCGGAATCAGTTGGTACGCAGCGGCACTGGTGGCCACCGCGGTGGCCCCCACCGACCCGGCGGTCGTCTTCTCGGTCCTGGGCAAACGTGAGATCGCCGGCCGCAGCAGCACCATCCTGGAGGGTGAATCCGGTGCCAACGATCCGGTCGGCATCTCGTTGCTGAGCAGTCTGATCGCCGCCGGTGGCCTCAGCGCGGCCGGATTCGCCCGCGTAGGAACCGAATTCGCGCTGCAGATGGCGATCGGCCTGGCGGTGGGGGTGATCGGCGGGCGGGCCCTGCTCGTGTTCATGCGGCGGGTGGCGCTGCCCAGCGAAGGGCTGTACTCGCTACGTACGTTGGCGTCCTGCCTGATGTTGTACGGGCTCGCCACGCTGGCGCACGGATCGGGTTTCCTGGCGGTCTTCGTCGCCGGCATCGTGATCGGGGACGCGCGGGCACCCCACAAACCCGACATCAAGCGATTCCACGCCGCCCTGGCCGGGCTGGCGGAAATAGTCGCGTTCGCGGTGTTGGGTTTGACTGTGAACGTCGACGTGCTGGTCCGGCCCGAGGTATGGATTCCCGGGTTGATCCTGGGGGTGGCCCTGACGGTGCTGATCCGACCACTGGCGGTGGGCGCCTGCCTGGTTCCCGTCGACCTGGCGCGCAACGAGCGACTCTTCATTCTCTTCGCGGGCCTCAAGGGTGCGGTCCCGATTCTGCTGGGTGAGTTCCTGCGGGCGGCTCATGTGCCCGACGCCGAACGCCTCTACGGCATCGTGGTGGTTGTCGTCGCCTTCTCCGTGCTGGTGCAGGGCAGCTCGGTGCCCGGCGTCGCGCGACTGCTGCGGCTGCCCATGCGGACCGTGGAACCGCAACCGTGGGAGATCGGTGTCCGCCTCCAGGACGAACCGGAAGGCGTCCATCGCCTGCACGTCGCGGCCGGCTCGGCTGCCGAGGGATGCACCATCGAAGGTCTCGGCGACCGGGTCGGCGACATCTGGGTCAGCATCGTGGTGCGCAACACCGGACTGGTGCCGGTGCGCGGCGACACCGAACTGCGGGCCGGCGACGAGGTCGTCGTACTGGCCGACCCCGACCTGCGCGGCTCCTTGGCCGAAGTGTTCGGCGCTTCGT
Organism: Mycobacterium sp. NGS22; assembly: GCF_059813095.1. Lineage (NCBI taxonomy): Bacteria > Bacillati > Actinomycetota > Actinomycetes > Mycobacteriales > Mycobacteriaceae > Mycobacterium > Mycobacterium sp. NGS22. The sequence goes on along the minus strand of NZ_JCALDY010000029.1, from coordinate 15,449 downwards.
AGGAGTGTCGCTCTCGTGCCTGCTGCGTAGACTGGCCTGATGCTCGAACAGATCCGGGGGCCCGCCGATCTGCAGCACCTTTCCCAACAGCAACTTCGCGACCTGGCGCAGGAAATCCGCGAGTTCCTGATCCACAAGGTTGCTGCCACCGGGGGACATCTCGGCCCGAACCTCGGTGTCGTCGAGCTGACGCTCGCGCTGCACCGGGTGTTCGATTCGCCGCACGACCCGATCATCTTCGACACCGGTCATCAGGCCTACGTGCACAAGATGCTGACCGGGCGCGCGCAGGATTTCGAGACCTTGCGCAAGAAGGGCGGCCTGTCGGGTTATCCGTCGCGGGCCGAGAGTGAGCACGACTGGGTGGAGTCCAGCCACGCCAGCGCGGCGCTGTCCTACGCCGACGGCCTGGCCAAGGCGTTCGAACTGACCGGGCACCGCAACCGGCACGTGGTCGCGATCGTCGGCGACGGCGCGCTCACCGGCGGCATGTGCTGGGAGGCACTGAACAACATCGCCGCTTCGAACCGGCCGGTGATCGTCGTCGTCAACGACAACGGACGCAGCTACGCCCCGACCATCGGCGGCGTCGCCGATCACCTGGCCACGCTTCGATTGCAGCCGGCCTACGAACAGCTGCTGGAGCGTGGCCGCAACGCGATGCGGTCGGTGCCGCTGGTCGGCGAGGCCGCCTACCACCTCATGCACAGCGTCAAAGCCGGCATCAAGGACTCCCTGGCGCCGCAACTGCTGTTCACCGACCTCGGTTTGAAGTACGTCGGCCCGGTCGACGGTCACGACGAGCGTGCGGTGGAGGTCGCGCTGCGTAGCGCCCGCGGCTTCGGCGGCCCGGTGATCGTGCACGTCGTCACCCGCAAGGGGATGGGTTACGGCCCCGCCGAGGCCGACGAGGCCGAGCAGATGCACTCGACGGGACCGCTGGACCCGCTGACCGGCCTGTCCACCAAGGTCGCCGGGCCCGGATGGACCGCGTCGTTCGCCGACGCGCTGATCGCGATCGGCCGCACCCGGCGCGACGTGGTCGCCATCACCGCCGCGATGCCCGGTCCCACCGGGTTGAAGGCGTTCGGGGAAGCCTTCCCGGACCGCTTGTTCGACGTCGGCATCGCCGAGCAGCACGCGATGACATCGGCGGCCGGGCTGGCGATGGGCGGCATCCACCCGGTGGTGGCGATCTATTCGACGTTCCTGAACCGGGCGTTCGACCAGATCATGATGGACGTGGCGCTGCACAAGCTGCCGGTCACGATGGTGCTCGACCGCGCCGGTGTCACCGGCAACGACGGCCCGAGCCACAACGGCATGTGGGACTTGTCCATCCTGGGCGTCGTGCCCGGCATGCGGGTGGCCGCCCCGCGCGACGCCGCCCGGCTTCGGGAGGAACTCGGCGAAGCCCTGGATGTCGACGACGGACCGACGGCGTTGCGCTTCCCGAAAGGCGATGTGGGCGAGGACATTCCGGCCCTGGAACGGCGGGGCGCGGGTCTTGCGGGGGTGGACGTGCTGGCGCTCCCGGCCGCGGGCCTGAACAAGGATGTGCTGCTGGTCGCGGTCGGCCCGTTCGCGTCGATGGCCCTCGCGGTCGCCAAGCGACTGCACAAGCAGGGCATCGGCGTGACGGTGATCGACCCGCGCTGGGTGTTGCCGGTGCCGGAGGTGTTGCGCGAGTTGGCAGTTGAGCACAAGCTGCTGGTGACGTTGGAGGACAACGGGGTGGCCGGCGGTATCGGTTCCGCGGTGTCGGCGGCGTTGCGGCGTGCCGACGTCGACGTCCCGTGCCGCGATGTCGGGTTGCCGCAGGACTTCTACGACCATGCGTCGCGGGGCGAGGTGCTGGCCGATCTGGGACTCACCGACCAGGATGTGGCTCGCCGGATCACGGGTTGGGTTGCCGCACTGGCGAGTTCGCCGGTGGAGCAGACGAAGATCAGCGAGCAGCTCGACTAACTTTCCGGTTGCGCTGCCCGCAGCACCGCCGCGCTCAGCACCGGCACTACAAGTTCGCGCTGCCACGGCCGGGCCTGCCCGGCGCGCAGATATCCCTCGGTGACCGCGACCGCATCGGTGGTGCCGGACGCCGGCGCCAATGTGTCCCATTCCCAGCACAGCCGTCGCACCAGGTCGGGGGCGATCAGGTTCTCCGCCGGGATCTGTACCCGCTCCGACAATTCGGCCAGCCCCGCACGGGCCGCCTCCAACCGGGCGGCCGCATCGGGTTTGCGCCGGCTCCACCGCGCCGGCGGCGGCGGACCGTACGGCGCATCCGCCACCTGCGGCGGATCCGGGTTCGCCCGCGCTTTCTGCAACGCCGACAGCCACATCGAGGCGTTGCGACGCTGGTTGCGCCCGCCGAATATCGGCAGTGCGGTCAGGTCGTCGACCGTTGCCGGGTCGGCGATGGCGGCGTCGATGATGGCCGAATCCGGCAGGATCCGCCGCGGCGCGATGTCGCGGCGCTCGGCGATCCGGTCGCGGGTGGTCCACAATTCCCGCACCGCGGCCAGCGCCCGTCGATCATGCACCTTGTGGATGCCCGACGTGCGCCGCCAGCGGTCCCGGCGGGTGATCGGGGCCACCCGGTCCTCGAACGTTCTCAGATACTCGAATTCCTGTGCGGCCCAATCGGTTTTGCCCTGCTGCGCCAAGATGTCGGAGATCGCCGCGCGCAGCTCGATGAGCAGTTCGACGTCCAGGGCGGCGTAGTTGAGCCACGCCGGGGGCAGCGGCCGTTTGGACCAGTCGGCCGCACCGTGCCCCTTGGCCAGTCCCTGGCTGAGCAGCCGTTCGACCATGGTGGCCAGGTTCACCCGGTCGAAGCCGGCCAGCCGTCCGGCCAGTTCGGTGTCGTAGAGCGCCGGCGGCCGTAGACCGACCTCGGCCAGGCAGGGCAGATCCTGATCCGCGGAGTGCAGAATCCATTCGTCCTGCCCGAGCACCTCGGCGACCGGCTGCAGCACCGTCAGGGGGTCACCGCCATGACTGACCGGGTCGATGAGCACGGTGCCGGCGCCGGAGCGCCGGATCTGGATCAGATAGGCCCGGTTGGAGTACCGGAAACCCGAAGCCCGTTCGGCGTCCACCGCGAACGGGCCGCGTCCGCGGTCCAATTGCGCTGCGGCCGAGGCGATCTGGCGGGCGGTGACGGAGAGGTCGGGCATGCCGTCGGCCGGGTGCAACAGCGGGGTGGGCTCGGGTTCGGTGCCACCCGGCGGATCAGTCTCCGCAGGCATGTCAGGCGCGTGACCGTGAGCTCAGGTCGGTGACTCCCGCCGGCGGCAGACCCGCCGCGTGCTCCAGCACATCGCAGAACGCCTGGACGTGGCTGCTCACGTCCGGGGTGGTGGCCGTCCAGGATGCGCGCAGTTCCAGCTGGTGCGCGCGAGGCGGACCGGAGATGTCGCCGTAGCGGACCGACGTGGTCGCGGTGACGGTGCCGCCGAGCGCGGTCATGTGTTCGGTGTGCGAATCCAGCGCCTCGGACAGCCAGCTCCATGCGACTTCCGGCAGCAGCGGGTCGATGGCCTCGTGCGAGTCCAGGTCGGCCTGGATGTAGGCGACCAGCCGCAAGGTGCCGTCCCAGGCGTCGGAGCCTTCCGGGTCATACAGCAGGATCAGCCGACCGAAGGCGTCGCCCTCGGACCGCTCGGGGACGATGTCGAGTTCGGGGTGTTTGACTTCGGCCCCCAGCGCGTAGCTGTAGGGCGCCAGGCGCTGCGGGGGACGGATGGGGCCCAGCTCGATCTCTGAACGCACGGTGACGGCGTTCATCGCCGCGACCGCCTCGCGGAACGGTTGGGGTTCGGCCGAGGTCATGAACGCAGCTCCAGCTCTAAGCCGCGCTTCGCATCGTTGTGGGCCCGCCTCACAGCTTCCGACGGTAGACCCATCGTCCAACCAGCGAAATCAGGCGCGCCGATCCGCACTCAGCTGTCGCGGCGTTCATTGAAGCGGGCGGGCCGCTTTTCCCGGTGCGCGGCCAGGCCTTCGCGCACGTCAGGGCCGGCGAACCCGATGAATTCCAGGCCGAGGGAGGTCTCGAACGCGGGTGCGAACATGCGGTACCAGTGATTGAGGCTGTGTTTGGTCCAGCGGATCGCGTTCTGGGCGCCGTCCGCGAGGTTCTCCGCGAGCCGCGTTGCGGTGGCCAGCACGTCGCCGTCGTCGACGCAGGTCGAGACCAGGCCGATGCGCTCGGCCTCTTCGCCGTCGAGCGGTTCGCAGGTGAGCAGGTAGTACTTGGCTTTGGCCATGCCGGCCAGCAGCGGCCAGCAGATCGCGGCGTGGTCGCCTGCCGCCACGCCCAGCTTGGTGTGTCCGTCGATGATCTTCGCCGACCGGCCCGCCACCGAGATGTCGGCGAGCAGCGCCACCACCAGTCCGGCGCCGACGGCCGGGCCGGTGATCGCCGACACCACCGGCTTGCCGAAGTTGACCAGGTTGAGCACCAGGTCGCGGGCCTCGCGCATGATGCGCAGCCGGCCCTCGTAGTCGTTGATGGTCTCGTCGATCAACTCGAAGCTGCCGCCCGAGGAGAACGCCCTGCCTTCGCCGCGGACCAGCACCACCCGCACCGCGGGGTCGCGGTCGATCACCGGCCAGATGTCGGCGAGGTCGCGGTGCATCTGCGGGCCAACCGAGTTCAGTCCGGGTGCGTCGAGCACCAGGTTGAGCAGGCCGTTACCGGTGAGTTCGCAGCGCAGGCTGGGGAAGTCGTCGTAGGTGGCGGGCATTGGCGTGATGTTACGGGCCGGGCCGCCGCGGCCGCGTGGCAGCATTGATGCCGATGAGTACCCGTCGTGACCTTCCGCAGTCGCCCTACCTGGCCGCGGTCGCCGGTCGTAAGCCCACCCGCACACCGGTGTGGTTCATGCGGCAGGCCGGGCGTTCGCTGCCCGAGTACCGGGCGTTGCGGGAACGGCACAGCATGCTGGCGGCCTGCTTCGAGCCCGAGGTGGCATGCGAGATCACGTTGCAGCCGATTCGCCGCTACGGCACCGACGCGGCGATCCTGTTCTCCGACATCGTGGTGCCGTTGCGCGCGGCCGGCATCGACCTGGACATCGTTCCCGACGTGGGGCCGGTGATCGCCGACCCGATCCGCACGACCGCAGACATCGAAGCCATGAAACCCCTTGATGCGCAAGCGATTCAGCCGGTGCTGGATGCTGTCGGCCTGCTGGTGGCGGCATTGGGTGACGTTCCGCTGATCGGGTTCGCCGGGGCACCGTTCACGTTGGCGTCCTATCTGGTCGAGGGCGGGCCGAGCCGCAACCATGCCCGCACTAAAGCGATGATGCTGGCCGAACCGGCCAACTGGCATGCGTTGATGACCAGGCTGACCGACCTGACCATCGAGTTTCTGCGCGGCCAGATCGGTGCCGGCGTGGACGCGATCCAGCTGTTCGACTCGTGGGCCGGGACGCTGTCGCTGGCCGACTACCGCGAGTACGTGCTGCCGCACAGCGCGCGCGTGTTCGCCACGCTGGCCGAACATGACGTGCCGATGACGCACTTCGGGGTCGGCACCGCGGAATTGCTGGGCGCGATGTCGGAGGCGGTGCAGCCGGGACGTGCTCGCGCGGTCGGGGTGGATTGGCGGACCTCGTTGAGTGACGCCGCCGCCCGGGTCGTTCCCGGCACGGCGCTGCAGGGAAACCTCGATCCGGTGGTGGTGCTGGCCGGCTGGGCGGTGACCGAGCGGGTGGCGCGGGCCGTCGTCGACGACGGGCGCCGCGCCGTCGATGCCGGGGCTGCGGGACATGTCTTCAACCTCGGTCACGGTGTGCTGCCGGAGACCGATCCCGGTGTGCTGACCGAGTTGGTGTCGCTGGTCCACTCGCTATGACAGCCCGCTCGTATTGCGTTGTGGGCGGCGGCATTTCGGGGCTGACGGCAGCGTACCGACTGCGGTTGGCCGATGCCGATGCGGACATCACGCTGTTCGACCCGGCAGACCGGCTCGGCGGGGTGCTGCGGACCGAGCTGGTGGGCGGGCAGCCGATGGACCTGGGCGCCGAGGCGTTCGTGCTGCGTCGTCCCGAGATGCCGGCGCTGCTGGCCGAACTGGGCCTGTCGGATCAGCAGCGGGCCAGCACCGGGGTGCGGCCGCTGATTTACAGCGGGCGACGGTTGAATCCTTTGCCGTCGGACACGGTGGCCGGGATCCCCTCGTCGGCCGCCTCAGTGGTGGGTCTGGTCGACGAGGCGACGGTCGCGCGCATCGAAGCCGAACCCGAACGGGCATTGCGCTGGACCCCGGGCAGCGACCCGGCGGTGGCCGAGTTGGTGGCCGACCGGTTCGGCGAGCAGGTGGTAGCCCGGTCGGTGGACCCGCTGCTGGGCGGGGTGTACGCGGGCTCGGCGGCGACCATCGGGTTGCGCGCGGCGGTTCCCGGCGTGGCGGCGGCGCTGGACCGCGGTGCGGCCAGCCTGACCGACGCGTTACGGGGCGTCTTGCCGCCGGCCGGCGGCGGACCGGTGTTCGGCTCGCTGCGAGGCGGCTACCAGGTGCTGCTCGACGAGCTGGTGAAGCGCAGCGGCGTCCGGTGGGTTCGGGCCGGGATCGACGCGCTGGAACCGGGCTGGACGTTGCGCGATTCGACCGGTGGCTGTTGGCAGGCCGACGGCGTAATTCTGGCGGTTCCGGCGGCGGAGGTCGCGCGTCTGGTTCAGACGGTGGCCCCTTCCGCGTCGTCGGCCGCCTCCCGGATCCTGACGGCCTCGTCGGTGGTCGTAGCGCTCGCGGTACCGGCCGAGACCCCGTTCCCACAGTCGTCCGGTGTGCTGGTCGCCACCGGAGAACGCTTGCGCGCCAAGGCGATCACGTTGTCGTCGCGCAAATGGGGGATGGCAGGGGAGGTGCAGCTGTTGCGGCTGTCGTTCGGACGATTCGGCGACGACCTCGCTGTGCGAGCGTCTGATGACGAGCTGCTGGGTTGGGCGCTGAGCGACCTGGTCGACGTGTTCGATCTGTCCGTCGAATTGCTCGACGCCCGGGTGCAGCGCTGGATCGACGCCATGCCGCAGTACGGGCCCGGGCATGCCGGACTGATCGCCGAGTTGCGCGCCGGCCTGCCGCCGACACTGGCCGTGGCGGGCAGCTATCTGGACGGGATCGGTGTGCCGGCCTGCATCGGGGCGGCCGGCCGGGCGGTCGCCAGCGTGATGGCACCATAGAAGGCATGTCACGCCTCGACTTCGACGCCCTCAACGCCACCATCCGCTACCTGATGTTCTCGGTGTTCTCGGTGAAGGCAGGCGAGTTGGGCGAGGACCGCGAAGCCGTCGTCGACGAAACCGCCACCTTCATCAAGCAGCAGGAGGAACGCGGCGTCGTGGTCCGCGGTCTCTACGACGTCGCGGGTCTGCGCGCCGACGCCGACTTCATGATCTGGACCCACGCCGAGCGGGTCGAAGCGCTGCAGGCGACCTACGCCGACTTCCGGCGCACCACCACGCTGGGTCGCGCGTGCACGCCGGTGTGGAGCAGCGTGGCGTTGCACCGCCCGGCTGAGTTCAACAAGAGCCACATTCCCGCGTTCCTGGCCGGTGAGGACCCCGGCAACTACATCTGCGTGTATCCGTTCGTGCGGTCCTACGAGTGGTACCTGCTGCCCGACGAGGAGCGGCGCCGCATGCTGGCCGAGCACGGGATGGCCGCGCGGGAGTACAAGGACGTTCGCGCCAACACGGTGCCCGCGTTCGCGTTGGGCGACTACGAGTGGATCCTGGCCTTCGAGGCGCCCGAACTGGACCGCATCGTCGACCTGATGCGCGAACTGCGCGCCACCGACGCCCGGCGGCACACCCGGGAGGAGACGCCTTTCTTCACCGGGCCGCGGGTGGGGGTCGAGCAATTGGTCAACGCGCTGCCCTGACGCGCCGGCCGAGGGTGAATTCCACGACGAGACACGCCGATTGCGTGTCGCCAGATTCCCACTCGGCGCAGCAGCCGGCTAGGGGGCCTCAAGCCTGGTCCGGGACCAACCGCAGCGAGATCGAGTTGATGCAGTACCGCTGATCGGTCGGCGTCGGGTAACCCTCGCCGGAGAACACATGGCCCAGGTGGCTGTGGCAGTTCGCGCACAGCACCTCGGTGCGGATCGCGCCCAAGGAGTGATCGGGGCGCAGGATCACCGCGTCGGAACTCGACGGGTCGAAGAACGACGGCCAGCCGCAGTGCGACTCGAATTTCTCTGTGCTGCGGAACAATTCGGCGCCGCAGGCCCGGCACTGGTAGATGCCCTGGGTCTTGGTGGCGGTGTACTCGCCGGTGAACGGACGCTCGGTGCCGGCGCGGCGCAGCACGTCGAACTCCTGCGGATTGAGCCTCTTGCGCCACTCGTCGTCGGACAGCTGCAGTTTCGGACGGGCGATGTCGGTCACGTCGCGCCGCTCCTTCCCAGATCTGGTACGGGTGCTGCTTCCACGCTAGCGCGGTCGGCGGGCGGGGTGAGCCACACCGGATCGATGCCGTCGTCCAGCCGGTTCTCCGCCTTGGCGTCCAGGTAGCGGAAATAGAGCACCGTGAACGTCACGATCAGCAGCAACGACCAGCCGTAGGTGATCTTCAGGTACTCCATCGCGCGGCCCCACCGCATCCAGTTGAACAGCAACCAGCGGTCCAGGGTCATGAAGCCGTAGATCCCCAGCCAGGCCGGCCAGTTGCGGATCACCGAGTTCGGCAGCACCACCGTCATCAGGAACGGGAACAACATCATCGAGTAGTAACCCTGGGCCAGCGACAACACCAGCCACGACCACAGCAACAGCACGCCCGAGGACGTGGTGAACCAGAACAGCGGGTCACGGGTGCGGTAGTAGCGGTACAGCAGCCACAACGCGCCGATCGCGATCGCGGTGAACAGCAGCCGCAGCCCGACGATCAGCCAGGTCGGCAGACCGAAGTACATGCCGTTGCCCTGGATCGAGCTGTTGAAGTAGTCCCGGGTGCCCAGGATGTAGGGCAGGGTGCGGGTGAAGAAGTCCGTCGCGTGCGGCACCACCGGGAACGCAGCGAGGTTGACGACCAATGGCACGACCAGCGCGGTGACCCACGCCCGCCACTGCCGGTTCAGCAGCGGCAACAGCAGCAGCGGTCCGAGCAGCGGTTTGAGCACCAGCGTCAGCCCGATCGCCAGTCCGGCCGCCCACTGCCGGCTGGCCCTACCGTCGAGCAGCCACTTCAGGAACAGCACCTCGAGCAGCAGGATGCAGCCGTTGATGTTGGTGAATACCAGCGTGTTGGTCACCGTCTCGGTGCAGAACATCGCCAGGGTCAGCGCGGGAGCCGCCACCGAGGACAGCGTGAAGTTGAACATCCGCAGCAGCAGGTAGGCGGCGACGAGGATGGCCACGGTGTTGATCGAGATGAACAGGTAGCGCGACGGCGCGAACGGCAGATACCCGAACGGCGCCATCAGCAGCGTGCCGCCCGGCGGGTACAGGTAGTGCGGGTCGACGTAGTCGAAATGCTCGTTGTAGATCTCCAGGCCGTGCCGGAAATTGGACACCGCCCGGTGGACCGGTTTGAAGTCGTCGGTGATGTTTCCGTTGGTGGTCAGCACGATGCTGCGGTGCAGCACCGAGAGGATGGCGACCGGCCACAGCACTGCCCGAAGGACTGATGCGGTGCTCGTGGGACCGGGACGGAAAGCGGCCTGCGCGGATTCCCGCAAGCCGGTTCTGGTCGAGTCAGCTGCCGTCACCAGCGCACCGTACTACGGGGCGTTCAGGCGGGGCAGTAGGTGTCGGTGCCGGGCAGCTTGCCGTTGTCGAGATAGCCGGTCAGCGGCGGAACCGCGCAGGAGGAGTAGATGCTGGCGCCGTGGCCGATGCCCTGCCACATCACCCGCTTGCTGGCGGCGTTGGCGTTGATGACGGCGGCCGCCGTCGCCGCGACCCCTTCGTTGCCGGCGATCGGGTCGTTCTGCACGCCCAGCAACAGCACGTCGACCTTGAGCTGTTTGGGAGGCTGCGGCGTAGAACCGGTCGGCCAGTGCACGCACTTGACCAGGTTGAGCGCCGCGACGGTGCCGAACTGCGGGTAGAGCTTGCCCCAGGCGACCACCAGCTCGCGCACCCGGTCCGGAGTCGGCCGGTTCACCGCGTCGCTGCAGTCGTTGACGAACTGCCCGTCGCTGTGTTGGACGGTCTCAGCGCGGTTGATCAGGTTGTTCAGCTGGTTCATGTCGCCGGAGCGGGCGGCGGCCAGCGCGTTGGCCAGGTTGGTGGTGTTGCCGACGCGGTCGCCGACCGGGAACCCCAGCGCGGTGGTGATGGCCATGGCGATCGAGGCCACCGAGGCGCCGCCCAGGCCCTGACCGCTGCGCGCCGACGACAGCAGCGCGCTGATGGCGCCTTTCGGGTCGGGTCCCAAAGCGCAGTTGACCGCCACGCACTGTCCGGCGAACGCGTCGAGCGCGGCCTGCTGACCTTTGACCTGTTGTTCGGCGACGGCCTCGGCGCTGGCGCCCAGCGCGACCGGCGAGTCCAGGATCAGCCGGGCCACTTTGTCCGGGCGGGACCCGGCATACGTCAGTGCCACCTGCGCGCCGTCGCCGATGCCGATCAGCGCGACCGCGGGGACGTCCCAGATGTTGCGCAGCCGCTCGATGTCGGACGCCGCGTGGGTGTTGTCGTAGGCGGAGTCGCCGGGCGCGATCGCGTCGGTGCAGTTGGTGGTGGCCGTGTTGGAGACCTCAGACAGGTTGGCCACCGGGTCGTCGCCGGTCTGGAACTGCGCCTGGTCGCGCATCTCTTCGCGGTCGAGGCGGTCGCGGCAGTCGATCGGGCTCGACGTGCCGATGCCGCGGCGGTCGATGGCGACGATGGGATGACTGCGCAGCACGTCCGCCCCGGCGCGGGACAGCCAGACCGGCAGCTGCGTCGAGGACGCGATGTCGGATCCGGTGGTGAAGATCAGCGGCCCGGCGTCCTTGGGGGTTTGGCCGGAGCGGGCACGGACGACGCCGATGCTCACCGATCCCGAACTGCCGTTGACCGGGTCGAGGTCGGCGTCGAAGGTGGCGCATTCCAGCTTGACCCCGGGTGCGCCGGGTACACCGGCGTCGGCGTTGACCTTGGACGTGCAGTCGCGCCAGGACAGGTCGTTCTTGGGTACCGCGATCGGCGCCGGGCCGCTGGGCGGCGGTTTGGTGGTGGACACGCCCTGCGGGCGGGCTCCGGAATTGGTGGCGAACCGGGGGTCGGCGCCGAAAAGCGGGACGCAGCCGGACAGCATGGCGGCCACCACGATCAGGATCGTGGCGGGCATGATGCGCCGACTCATGCGGACCACAGTAGCGGGACCCCCCGACTACTCCCTGACGTAGCGCGCGTACAGATAGCCGGCGTCGTCGGCGAGAACGTGGGCACAGCGCATCCGGGTCTGCACCTGGCCCAGCCCCGCGGCGATGCGGTGGGCCACGCCGCCGACGACGAAGGGCGCGATGGTCAGGCACAGCTCGTCGAGCAGGTCGCGTTCGATGAACGCACCCAGCAGGGTGGGCCCTCCCTCGGTCAGGATGCGCGACAGGCCGCGGGACTGCAGGGCGGTCACGACGGTGGCCACATCGACCTCGCCGGGATCGTCGGACGAGCAGGCGACGACGTCGTCGACCAGTCCGGCCAGTCGCCGGCGGACGTCGTCGGCGGCAGCGGCACAGGTCAGCACCAGCGGGGCCACCTCGGTGCGGGTGAAGACGGCCAATTCGTGGTCCAGGTGGCCGGTCTTGGTGACGATCGCGATCGGCGGCACCTCGCCCTGGCCACGGGCCTGCCGCTGTTGGCGCGCGGCCACGCTCAGGTGCGCACCGGCGTAACCCTCCGAGCGCACCGTTCCCGCGCCGACGACGATGACGTCGGCAAGTTCGCGCAGCACCACGAAGACGGCCCGGTCACCGGCGCTGCCCAGGGCGCCGCTGAGGCCTTCGACGGTGGCACCGCCGTCCAGGCTGGTGATGAAGTTCGCGCGGACCCAGCTGCGGTCCGGGGGATAGAAGTAGAGCTGAGGCAGTTCGGCGTCGCCGACTTCGCGCGCCGGGCCGAGCAGTCGCAGCGTGGCGTCGAACTCGGACACGAGGTTGATTGCAACACGCCGATACAGTTCCTTCATGCACGGGGCCGATTCGGGGGAGGTTGGGCACCTGGTGGATCGGCACCCGTCGGTGTCCTCGGAACGGCTGATCGGCCAGTTGCGGCCGCCGCCGACGTTCGCCGACGTCAGCTTCGCGACGTACCGACCGGATCCGGCTGAACCCACCCAGGCCGCCGCCGTCGCGTCCTGCCGGGAGTTCTGCGAGCAGGCCGAGCAGCGACGGGCAGGCCGCAAAAAGCTGTTCGGTCGCCGCGAGGTGCTGCCCGGCGTCGGGATGTATCTGGACGGCGGTTTCGGCGTCGGCAAGACGCATCTGCTGGCGTCGGCGTACTACCAACTGCCCGACGACAAACCCAAGGCGTTCGCGACGTTCGGTGAATTGACCCAGCTGGCCGGGGTTTTCGGTTTCGCCGAATGCATCGAGCTGCTGGCCGACTACACCGCGGTCTGTATCGACGAGTTCGAACTCGACGATCCGGGCAACACCACGCTGATCTCGCGAATGCTGTCGTCTTTGGTCGAGCGCGGTGTGTCGGTGGCCGCCACATCCAACACGCTGCCCGAACAACTCGGCGAGGGCCGGTTCGCCGCGCAGGACTTTCTGCGTGAGATCAACACGCTGGCAAGCATTTTCAGCACCGTGCGGATCGAGGGACCCGACTACCGGCACCGCGACCTGCCGCCGGCACCGCCGCCGTTGTCCGACGAGGAGGTAGCCGCCGGCGCCGCCGATCGGCCGGGGGCCACGCTGGACGACTTCGACGCGCTGTGCGCGCACCTGGCCACGATGCACCCGTCCCGGTACCTGACGTTGATCGAGGGCGTGACGGCGGTGTTTCTGACCGGCGTGCACCGTCTCGACGACCAGAACGTGGCGTTGCGGTTGGTGGCGCTGACCGACCGGCTGTACGACGCAGGCATTCCGGTGGTTGCCTCCGGGGCGAAGCTGGACACCGTCTTCAGCGACGAGATGCTGGACGGTGGTTACCGCAAGAAGTACCTGCGGGCCACGTCGCGGTTGCTGGCGCTCACGGCGGGGGGATTTCCCGGATCATGACGTGGTCGTCTTCGACGAACTCGCCCATCTGAAACGTCTTGGCGCCGTTGATCGCAAAGCCGCTCTTGACGTAGAAACGCAGTGCGCGGGTGTTTTTCTCGTTGGTGCCGAGCCACATGCAGCGGGCGCCCCATGCTGCGGCGGTGGCCACTGCGGCGTTCATCAGCTCCGTGGCCACACCGTTGCCATGAAAGTCGGGCAACAGGTACAGCTTCGACAATTCGACCGCCGGCCGCAGCGGCACGGCGCGCTGAATGTTCTCGTCGTCGGGAACACCGCGAATCAGCATGGCGTAACCGACGATTCGGCTCTGTTCGCGGGCGACGAATATCGCGCGCCGGGGATCGTTCAGGTACGCGGCGAAACAGGCCGTCGACAGATTGGTGTCGACGAACGCGGCGATGTCCTGCGGACGCGACCACGGAGGGCAAGCCAACGGAAAGGTGCGCGCGGCAACGTCGGCCAATTCTTGGGCGTCACCGGGATCGGCGCGTTCGATCTTCAGATCAGAGATTCCATTGCGCCAGGTGCACGCCGGTCTTGCGGTCCAGCAGGACAACCACGCTCACCGGGTCCCGATACGCGTCCCAGTAGACCCCGCCCCGCACCACCGAACCCTGCGGCGCGCTGGCCAGGGCGGCGTCCAGCCAGTCGGGGGCGTCGCACGGCCGCGGCTTGTAGGCGTCGGCGAACGGCGTGACCCCGTCGAAGCTGAAGTTGTTCGCCATGATGAAGGAATTGGGCACCCGTACCGCACGAACCACCACGTCGGCGCGGGCCACCGTGCTGTCGGGGAAGCTCTTGACCGGGACGCCGCTGCGCGTGTAGCCGAATCCCGGCGGCGGTTCGACCGGCACCACGCTGGTGACGGTGACGTCGGCGACATAGGTGCCGGTGTCCACCCGCAAGGTGTCGCCCAGGTGACCGATCGGTGCGTCGCCGGCGTGGGCGCGCGGCAGCGCGGCATCCACCGACAGCACGCCGGACCCCATGACGAGGAAGGCGGAAAGGACGATCAACCAGCGGCGCATCATCGCATGATTACACATGCGGTGACGCCGAGGGGAGGGGATTGTTCAGGTTGGGTTGGGCCCGCCGGTGGTCAGTGACTGTAGGGCGACCCGCAGATCGGTCTCGACCCGTTGCTTGTCGACGCCCGCTCGGTGCAGCGGCCCGGCGCCGTCCTCGAGTTCGAGTAGCGCCAGCAACATGTGTTCGGTGCCAATGTAGTTGTGGCCCAACCGGAGTGCCTCGCGGAAGGTCAGTTCGAGCACTTTGCGTGCGGGTCCGCTGAATGGGATCAGCGCGGGTACTTCCTCGGCGCGCGCAGGAAGTTCGACGGACTGACCCAATGCTTCGGTGTCGACCTGCTGTTGTCGAAGCAGCGCGGTGGCCAGTGCGGCCGGATCGGCAAGAACGCCAAGCAGCAGATGGTCGGGTGCGATCTGGTTGTTGCCGGCCTGGTGCGCGGCGTTCTGGGCAGCGACCACCGCGTTGCGGGCCCGGGGGGTGAACCGTGAGAAGCCCTGATCGGGGTCCAGTGGAGCGGCGTCGGCCTTGGGTACGAATCGCTTCTGGGCGGCCTGTTTGGTGACGCCCATCGCTTTGCCGATCTCGGTCCAGGAGGCACCCGAACGGCGGGCCTGGTCGACGAAGTGCCCGATCAGGTGGTCGGCGATCTCGCCGAGGCTTTCGGCCGCCAGGACGGCGTCGGTCAGTTGGTCCAGTGCGCCGGTGTGCACGGTCTTGATCACGTCGATCAGATCGTCCAGGCGGACCGGGTAGGCAATTTGAGTCGGTTCGACCATGCCGTCAACGATAGGTTGACGCGGTGGCCTGAGTCAACCGTGGGTTGACGGCTGGCTGCGCTGGCCTTCCGTTCGAGATGCGGGTGCGGTCCACCTCTGGGACCATCACCAAGCTATGAGGGTGCTGCTGGCATTGACCGGTCTCGTCGCGCTGACTGCCGCAGCGGCGCCGGTGCACGCAGATCCCAGCCAGGACCAAGCCCTGCTGGTATCCCTGAACGCGGCCGGAATCAAGTACAAGGACCCCGCGAGCGTGATCACCACCGGAAAAGCCGTGTGCGACATGGCCGCATCGGGTGAGTCGGGAGTCGAGGTCGTCCAGATGCTCCAGGGAGCGAATCCCGGTCTGTCGCAAGAGAACGCCGCCCGGTTCACCGCTATCGCGGCGGGCGTCTACTGTCCCGCGCAACTGCCGCCGAAGTCCGACTCCTAGCCGATGCGCGGTGTCGTGGCCGACGTCCAAGCG
>NZ_JCALDY010000028.1:0-52610 GCF_059813095.1 Mycobacterium sp. NGS22 | reverse complement strand
ACGCCGGACATCCTGATCAGGCCCGACTCGTACACCACCTTGGTGGACGCAACCCAACTCCGCGAACTCCTCAAACAGCACATCAATGCGCTTGACCTGACTCACCGGCTCAACAGTTGCGGACATGACGTCATCACCGCAGCGCCCACCGAGAAGTTGCGGCTGCTTATTTCACGCCCAAGCGCCGCGCGCCCTCACGAATGCTTTTCGATGTACTCGTCCGCGTCCTTGTCCCGGTTGTCGACGCCTTTGATCCGTTCGCGTTCGGCGATGAACTGCACCCACTGCATGGCCAGCTCATGCCGGAGCTCTAGAGAGGCGCTTTTGATGAAGTCCGGCATCGCCTCGCGCTCTTCCTCGTCGAGGTGTTTGCCGTTCTGTTCGCGGGCTTCGTTGACGGCCTCGAACCACTCATCGCTACCTGGCTCGTGCCGGCGCGAACGACGGACCGCGTCGCGAATTGCGTTGTGGTCGGTGATCGCGTCTTCGGTTTCGTCCTCCGGATCCCCTTCGGGATTGCCGGGATGGTCACGGCCACCGTGCTTCAGCAGTGCCGGGTAAAACACCGCCTCCTCGGCCTCGGCATGGACGTCGAGGCGGGCACCGAGGGCATTCCAGATCGCGGCGAGATCTTCGTGAGATTTCGCGTCGTCGAGCCGGAAGAATTGCCTGCGAAGCCAGTCGTGATCTGCGTATACGAGGTCGATGATGTCCGCCATGCCGAAAGCCTAGTGCGACTTCACCGATACCAGCACGTAGGTGCGTACCGAACCGAGGACCGATGCGCGGCACATGGATTGCAGCGGTTCGGACATCTGTTCTGCGACAACGACTTCGATCGCGCCGGTATCAGCGGCGAGCCGGACGTGGATGCCGTCGTCCCGGTGTTCGATGTTCAGCGGCGACAGAGCCTCGATCCGGTCGTCGCCGAAAGCTTCCCGGGCGAAGTACTGCGCGGCCTGCACCACATGCGGCAGGCAGGTGCGTCCGCGCAGAAACCTGTGGTCCAGCCGTCCCTCGAGGTACAACCGGACCAGACGGGCGGAGTCGGTCGAATCGACCCGGCCGTAACACAGACCCTCGGGCAACACCAGCATCGTTGCCGCGAACCGGTCACCGCCCAAATGTGAACATTCCCAGACGAACTCGGGATATTCCGCCGCGATGGCTTTCGCGGCGGCGCGCCCCCGCACCGCGCAGCATTGGTCGTGCTTGCCGTGCGCGCACACCGCGACAAGCGGGTCGGTGGTCACGGTGCCCTCCGACCCGTCCAGCGCGATGTCCAGATACTCACCAGGTTCGCTCACCTCCCCGCGGTAGAGCTTCTCGCTGCCCTCGTCGCACTGGGCGATGAACCATCGCCAGCGGGGTGTCTCGGAACGACGTCCCGGCCGACGTATCGCGGTGACGCGCATGCGTTCCGACTCGATACGACGACAGATCTGGCGTCCGAGTGCGCGATCGATGATCGCAGGTGAGTCCAGGAACGCCGATTTGCCCCAACCGCCGGACAATTCGAGCATCACCCACGAGTGCCCCGCCCCCGCGGTGCCGTAGATGGGGTCATCGCGCAGCAACGATTGGTCGCTGCACGGAGTCGGCTTCGCCGCGCTCACGCCGGCACCAATACAGCCTCACGCAACAACCGGCGGATCAGCACGATCGAGTCCGCACGATCGAGACCGGGCAGGGAATCGGCATCGGCCACCAACCCGCGGTGCAGTGCCTCAAGCGCCGCGGCACACGAGTCAGGAAACGTCATGGTCCGGTCCGGCAGTCGCAGCACCACGCGGTCGCCTTCGCGTCGCGGTGTGCCGATGAGTCCGTGGCGCCATCGGACCGAGATCGAACCGGCCGATTCGGCGGCCTGCTGGGTGGCAAGTACCCGGACCGCGGCGGGTCTGGTGCTGGAAGCGTGACGATCGGACAGCAACGCAGCCGCCTGACCGCTGAGTTCACCGGCGCGCTCGCGCACGGCATCGACCACCTGCGCCATGACTTTGGTTGTCGTCGCAGTCATTTCGTCGCTGTTGGTGGGGTCGATACCCAGCGGCAGCGACCTCCTGAACTCGCTGTCCTCGGCAAGGGCGTCGACGACGGCACGCACCACGTCCAGATGCGTCAAGGCGGACACCCCGATGGTCAAATGGATGGACGTGGCATCCACGGACCGGGCGGAATGCACCCAACCCCGGGGAAGGTAGAGCGCGTCGCCTGCCGTCAGGACCGTGTCGATGACCGGTTCGTCGTTGATTCGCGTGGCGATCGCGTCCCGGTGCTCCGTCCACGGTTGCGACGGCAGCGGATGGCTATGGACGGGCTCGTGGACCGTCCAGTGCTTCTGGCCCGACGCCTGCAGGATGAACACGTCGTGGACGTCGTAGTGCGGGTCGAATCCGCAACTGCCGGGCGGGGTCACGTAGGCGTTCGCCTGCACGGGACGACCCAGATCGTCGACCATGGAACGCACGAAGTCGATCAGCGGCGGCCACAGCCGGTGCAATCCCTGCAGGACGATCGTCGAGCCAGATGTGAACTCCGCCAATACTTTTGCCGAATCGACCTGATCGGGCATCTCCGCGCCGAAGCCGGCCGAACCGGTGTAGCAGCTTCGGGCGAGCACGGCACCGTCCTTGGCCATCCGGATGAACGGCGCCCGGACCCCACGCTCGCTGATCAGTTCGTCGACCGCGGACGGCGACATGAGGTCGCCGAAATCACGTGGCAACTCCTGCGCACGGCTGAGCAGGGGGCGGCGGCCCCAATGCTGGGTTGCGAACAACCCAGCATCGGTGGCTATGCAGCGGCTGAGCATTGAGCAGCGGTCAGGCGGTGCCGTCGGCTCCGCCGTCGTGACCTTCGGGGTTCGAGCCGCCGTCGGCCGGACCCTCACCCGCGCTGCCGCTGTCCTGTTCGTCGGCGGTTCCGTCGGCGCCGCCGTCGTGACCTTCGGGATTGGAGCCGCCGTCGGCCGTACCTTCTCCGCCGCCGCCAGCTGTCGTGATGTCGTCATCGTCAAGTGCCATGTTCATCCCTTCTCGTTCATTCCGGATTTCCGGACCTGTGGTGGCTTGCGCCGGTCGCCATGTATCGGCGCCCACGCATCAAGGGGTGTTCACGCCAGAAGCGTCGTCCAAACGCAGTACCGACGTTTGTTCCCCGCCCAGGCACGTAACCGGAAATTGCACTGCCGGGAAACCGATAAATGGATGCGCATCGCGTTCAACAGCGAAAACCCTACGTGTATTAGCCGTTGACACAATGATGTGCTAACAAGCTAATTGGTTGACGGGGTGTTCGATAGCGTCAGGAGTATTCCTGTGCGCTTAATCGCGCATCCATGAGAATGTGGCGGATCGATCGCCGCGCGTGACTGGGGTATCAGGGGATTCTCGATGAGGTGGCTACGGACGTGGTGGCGCCAGCCCGACCACTTTGACTGGATCAGCGGCTACTTGCAGTCTCGACAACTGAGCACCGTCGCGCGACGGGTGCTGGCCCTGTTCGCCGTTTCTCTTGCGCTGGTTCCCGTCAACGCGCTGTGGGGTCCGGCGCCGATCGATCGCCGCGTCGTCCTGGGACCGGCTTTGTTGGCGGCGGCGGCGGGGATAGGCATGGCGGTGTTGTGGCTGACTCGTTGGCCGACCCGGCGCCAGTCGTTGGTGTATGGCGTCATCGGGTGTGTGACCATCGCCGGTGGCTGCTTATGGCAATCCCAGGCGGTGGTCGGCCTCCTGTCGTGTACCGCCTTGGCTGTTTCGGGCGGCTACGTCGCGTTCTTTCATACGGCGCCCTACATGGTGTTGAACTTCGCGTTGGCGTCGGCTGTCGGCGCGTTCGAAGCGGTGCGTGTCGCGGCGGCCGGTGAGGCCATGTTGGCGATCTCCGGGTATTTTCTGGTGCTCGAGCTCAATGTGATCGTGCCGTTGGCCATCCAGATGATGGTGCGCGCACTGGGAGCCGACCTGCTGCGTTCCGACAGTGACCCGCTGACTGGTCTGCTCAACCGGCGTGCCTTCACCCGCGCTGTGATCGGCCGGATGCTCACCGCGCCCGACTCGGAGGTACTCGCAGTGGCGATGGTCGACCTCGATCGCTTCAAAGACCTCAACGACAGCCTGGGCCATGCCAGCGGGGACGCCGCGCTGGTGGCTGTGGGCAACGCGTTGCGCGCCGCTTCGGGAGACAAAGCGTTGATTGGACGTGTCGGCGGTGAAGAATTTCTGCTCGCCGACATCGTCGAGACTCGGAAGTCACAGAAGTGGGGGCAGTGCCTCTGTGAGTCGGTAGCGGCCATCCCCTTCCCCGTCACCGCCAGTGTCGGGGTTGTCACGAACGCGTTGCGCGGTGCCGACAGTGACAATGTGGACAACATGTTGCGCCAGATGGCCGCCGATGCCGACAGAGCGATGTACACCGCAAAGCGGCGCGGTGGGAACCAGACGCATCACACCGGGGCGACCTGGGGCACGGCGGAATCGAGTGCAAAACCTGGACCTACATGGGTCGAAAGGCCCGGTGCGGCAAAGTAATTCCGCCGACTGATCGCGGCACCCGGAAAGCTGTGCAGCGCCGGGGCGGGCCGAATCAGTCCTGACCCTGCCCGCTGGCCAGCTTCTTGATCGTCTGCATTTCCCCGTCCTTGAACGGCCGGCCATCCGGCTGCAGCAGGTCGGCGAACCACTGCTTGGGCGGCGTCGTGACCGGGCGGTCCCACGAGCTCCACGGCAGGTACGTCTGGGTCTTGCCCGCCACCAATCCCCAGTTGAGCGCGCCGACGTTGTGCCGCCTGGCGATCGGCAACACACCTTCGACCGTGCTGCCCAGCGAGCGCGCCAGGTACTCGGTGCAGATGATCGGCCGCCCGAACGGCATGAGCTCGTTGATGCGACCCTCGAATTCGCCTGGCGGGGCATAGCTGTGAAACGTGATCACGTCAGCGTTGTCCAGCTGAATATCGGCGATCGCGCTGCGACGCCCGGCGTCGCCCCAATTTCCTTGCCACACACCGCTTGTCAACGGCTGGACCGGATCCACCGCACGTGCCCAGCGGAACACCTGGGGCAGCAGCGCCGCCACCTTCTCGATTTTGTCCTTGCGCTCCACCTTGCGGTACTCGCGGGCTGGATTGTCCGGCTCGTTCCACAGGTCCCACCCGAGCACGCGGTCGTCGTTGCGGAACTGGCTCAACACTCCGGTGACGTACTCGTACAACACGGTGGCGTAGCGGGAGTCGTCGAGGCGCTCGGCGCCCGGACTCTGCACCCAACCGGAGTTGTGCACACCGGGCGTGGGTGCCCGCTGGCGGCCGATCCGCGGGAACGGGTCCCAGCAGGAATCGAAGAACACGAAGAGCGGTTTGATGCCGTGGCGCGCCGCGATGCTGACGAACTGCGCCAGCCGGGTCTGGAAGCCTTGTCGGTCCTGGGCCCACAGTTGGTCGTGCAGGAAAACCCGTACCGTGTTCATCCCGAAGAATCGGGCCGCGCCCAACTCGTTGTCGATGCGCCTGGCGTCGAAAGTCCCGGCTTGGAACATCTCGAACTGGTTGATGGCGGTCGAGGTGATGTAGTTGACTCCGACGAGCCAACCCTGCGCTTGATACCAGTTGTGGGCGCGGTCGGCCGGCCAGCGGCCCGCCTCCCCGGCGGCGCGCGGCGCGCGGGTCAGCGCCGCCCCGAGGGCCAGCGCGAGCGGCAGCTTGAGGGCGGTTCGACGGTGCACGAGGCGACGGTAAATTGCCGTCGCGAAAAGCCGACCGCGACTTGCCGAGCCGCGACATTTTGGGGTCAGAAACTGTTATCCGGCCGTCATCCGAAAGGCGGTCGCTCTAGCCGGAGCCGGGGCTGACGATGGCGTCTGTGCCGGTCGGCTGACTCGCACGAGGGTCCCCAAAATGCCAGAAAACTGACGCTACGCCGTACATTTGCGGACCCTCGCGGGACCGGTACGGCCGCGATTAGTGCAGTTTGCGGCCGTACTGGTCGGGCACGCTTCCGGTGAAGATCATGATCGCGTCGACCAGGCCCCAGATGCTGGCGGCAAGCAGGAGCGGAAACCCGATGAAGCAGAAGATGGTGAAGACGAGTCCGCCCATACCCAGGCACAACTGGATGGTCGCGATCTGCGTCGACTCCAGATAAAACCGGCCGACCCCGAACGTGCCGAAGAACAGCTGCAACAGTCCCGCGGTGGTGCCTGACTTGTCCGACAGCGGCTGCCCGGTCGCCGGGTCGCGGCCGTAGGGCGCCTGGGGATCGACTGCGTAGCCTCCGGGATAACCCTGCTGTGCCGGGTAGCCGGGTTGGGCCGGATATCCCGGCGGCTGACTCGGGTAACCCGGCGGCTGCTGGAAGTATTGCGGCGGCTGGTAGCTCTGTGGTTGCTCCCAACGTGGCTCGTCCGGATTGCCAGGCTGATACGGCGTCCCCATGGGTAGACCTAACCACTTACGATCAGCGGAAGCGAGATCATTCCCGCCCCTCCCGTCACCACCAACACCCAACGGCCGTTGACGGGCAGCGTCACCTCGATGGGAAAGATGGCGAATCCGAGCTCGGCGGTGGTGGCGGCTTCGGGCAATTCGAATTCGATGTTCAGCGGCTCGTCGTCGGTCGGGGGCCTGATCTCGACCTCTACCCGTCGGTCCGGATTACCGGTCTCCGCCTGGGTGAGCACCACCAGAAGGAACTGGGCCAGCCGATCCTGCTCGACGGCGAAGCGCAGCAACACTCCGCCGGAGACGTTGAGTTTGTTGTCCACAGCCGCAGCGGCCTCGGCCAGGAACGACCCCACTATCACCTGGCTGAACCTACCGCCGCCAGTGGATATATTCGACTGGCTGACCGGCCGAGGAGGGCAAGGGTGAATGCTGCGGGCCCGGACGTCGACCTCGACGATCTGACGTCGCCCCGGCTCACCGATATCCAACGTCAGATCGTGGAGTTCACCGAGGCCAGGCCGGTCCGATTCGACATCGAGAAGATGCTGGATGAGGCTCGGGAACAGGCCGACCTCGACGACCTCGACGACACCGACGGTTTCGCCGATCGCCTGCTCGCGCATGTGGCCGCGATCGAGGCCGACGACGGGCTGCGCCAGCTCACCCGATCGAGCTTGCGGCAGCGGGTGGTTCGCCTGTTGCGCAACCGGTTGTCGCTGACCGACCTGCTCAGGCGTTACCCGGAAATCGAGTCGATTCCGATCGAGCAGCCCTTCATCGTCGTCGGGATGCCGCGGTCGGGTACTACGCATCTGGTCAATTTGATCGCCGCCGATCCGCGCCGGCGCGCGCTGCCCTATTGGGAAAGCCAGGATCCGATCCCGGCCCGCGGACAGGGCCCAGACGCGCATGGTGTGGATCCGCGCTACACGCGCACCAAGGCCGAGCACGACGCCCTGATGGCCAGCGCACCGCTGGTGGCCGCCATGCACGACCGCTTCCCCGAGGCGATCGAGGAGGAGGTCGAACTGCTGGACCTGGATTTGGCCAGCTACGTCCTGGAATGGCATGCCCGGGTGCCGGATTGGCGTGATCACTACCTGATGCTGGACCAGCACCGGCACTACGCCTACCTGCGTAAGGTGTTGCAGGCGTTGACCTTTCTGCGTGGGCCCCGGACCTGGATCCTCAAGAGCCCGCAGCACTGCGAGCAGCTCGGTCCGCTGATGGCGACTTTTCCGGATGCGACGGTGGCCTTCACTCACCGAGATCCCGCCGCGGTGATTCAGTCCGCGGTCACCATGATGGCGTACTCGGATCGGCTGCGCCGCAACAGTATCGACCCGGACTGGCTCCTGGACTACTGGAGCGACCGGGTGCACAGATTGCTCAGCGCCTGCGTGCGGGACCGGGGACTGGTCCCCGAAGAACGCAGCCTCGACATCAGCTTCCACCAGCTCAACGGCAACGAAATGCCTTTGCTGGAAGAGCTTTATCGCCGGGGGAGTGTGGAACTGACCGACCAGGTGCGTCGTCGTTTCCAGAAGTATCTCGACGGTAATCCGCGCGGCAAGCACGGCCGCATCCGTTACGACCTGCAGCGGCACTTCGGAATCTCGGCGGACGACTTGCGCGCACGCTTCGACTTCTATTTCGACAGGTTCGACGTCCGTGCCGAGTGAAGGAGACGCAGTGAGCTTCGAACCGGTGTATCGCAGCAGACCCGGCGCCGATGCCATGCGCCCGGCCAGCGCCCCGCGAGCAGAGCCGATCGCCTCCGGGTTGTGGTGCTCGCCCGGACTGTCGAACTCCTACCTGCTGACCACCGACGAGGGCCGGGTCGTCGTCAACACCGGCATGGGATTCGAGGGTCCGGTGCATCGCGCCAACTTCGACGCCGTCGACTCCGCGCCGGTGCGCTACGTCATCTTCACTCAGGGCCACGTCGACCACGTCGGCGGGCTGGACAGCCTGCGTGATCCGCAGACAACGGTTGTCGCACAGGCCAACTGGCGGCTCTGGCGCGACGACAACGAACGCCTCATCCCGTACCGGGCCAGTCGCAGCGCGTTCGCCTTCAAAGACACCCTGGCAAGCGGGATCCAGGACATCCAGCGCCGGCTGGGTACCACGCGGCTACCCGCCCAAAGCGTGCCGACGGTTGACCTCGACTTCGAGGACACCCTCACGTTGCAGGTCGGGAGCCGACGCCTGGAGCTGATCGCGGTGCCCGGCGGTGAAACGACGGACTCGCTGGTGGTGTGGTTGCCCGACGAGCGGATCTGCCTGTGCGGGAACACCTTCGGTCCGATCTTCGGCCACATACCGAACCTGGTGACCATGCGCGGCGACCGGTATCGCGACGCGCTGACGGCGATCGCCTCGGTCGAGCGGGTGCGCGAGCTGCAACCCGAGCTGCTCGTCACCGGCCACTTCGAACCGATCGCCGGTGCGGAACGGATCCGAGCCGAACTGACTCGGCTGCGCGACGCGATCGCCTACATCCACGACCAGACCGTGGCCGGAATGAACGCCGGCAAGGACGTGGAGACGTTGATGCGCGAGATCGCTTTGCCAGCGGAATACGAAGTGGGGCAAGGCTACGGGAAGGTCACCTGGGACGTGCGCGCCGTCTGGGAGAACTACTCGGGCTGGTTTCACCACCGCTCGACTACCGAGCTGTATCCGGTGCGGTTCGATGCCGTCGCCGCCGAAGTCGTCGAACTCGCCGGTGCCGACGCGCTGGTCGACCGGGCTCGGGCGCATCTGCAGGACGGGCGCCCATTGCACGCCATCCACCTGGCCGAGTTGGTCGCCGAGACGCATCCCGGGGCGCGTGAGGTGTTGAGAGCGGCACACGAAGAGCTGTTGGCCGACAGCGAGAATTTCTGGGAAACCGCATGGCTCACCCGACAGATTGCGAGCAACTCATGACCTTCGCGCTTCGACCCGAAGACCTGTATCACACCGGCGTCGTGGTGTCCGACCTCGACGCTGCGATGACCCGGTTGACTGCGGTGGCGGGTTACCGGTGGATCACCCCGATGAGTTACACCCTGCCATTTCGGACCGCCAGTGAAACCCGGGAACTGACGTCGACGATCGTGTACTCGATGCAGGCGCCGTACCTGGAACTCATCCAGGAGGTGCCGGGCACGCCGTGGGCGGCCGCACCCGGCAACGCCGTTCACCACCTCGGCTACTTCACCGACGACCTGACACAGACCGCCCAACTGCTTCAGGACCACGGCCTCACCTTCGAGATGACCGCCGATGTACCGGGTTCGGAGCTGGCGCTGTTCGCCTACTTCGTCGACGCCGACGGCACCCGCATCGAGGTCGTCGATCGTGCCCTGTTCCCCGACTTTCCCGCGTTCGTACAAGCGCAGGCCCAGTAGCGATGCTGCTGACCGTCCTGCGCTTCAACTTCGCCTCGCCACAAGGAGATCCACGCAAACAGAACGAATTACTCAATGCCGCACTGGAACTCGCGCAGTGGGGCGAGTCGCGGGGGATCACCACGGTGAGCGTCGACGAGCATCACGTGACCGGGCACGGCTGGAGTTGCAATCCGATCATGGCCGCGTCGATGTTTCTGGCTCGAACGTCGAAGCTGATCGCGAGCGTGGACTGCGCACTCGGGCCGCTGTGGGATCCGGTGCGGCTGGCCGAGGACATCGCCCTGGTCGACAACATGAGTCGCGGCAGGCTGCACACGACGGTGGGACTGGGCTATCGCACGGTCGAATTCGACACGCTCGGCGTCGATTTCAGTCGGCGCGGCACGTTGATGGACGGCTTGGTCGAACGGATGCTGTCCATCTGGTCCGGCGCCGAACCGGCGGTCTGCACGGGAACGTGGACCCGGCCGCACCCGCCGCTGTACATCGGGGGCGGATCGCGTGCCACCGCGAGGCGGGCGGCGCGATTCGGATTACCGCTGAGTCTGGCCGATCACCTGCCGGAGGTCGCGGACCTCTACCGCGAGTTGTGCGCGGCGGCCGGTATCAAGCCGTTCGTCATCATGCCGGGACCGGTCAACCGCGGGATGATCTATCTGCACGAGGATCCCGAGCAGGCGTGGGCCAAGCTCGGCGACCACATCCTTTGGGAGGCGGTCACTTACGGGGGCTGGTCGGCCGAGGAACGCTCTCTCATGCATCTACCCGGCGTGCAGACGCTCGACGAGGTCAAGGCTTCGGGACGGTACCGATTCCTGACGCCCGAGCAGTTGATCGCCGAGATCCGCGGTACCGACTATTACGGACCGGTAGTGCTGCACCCGCTGGTCGGCGGCATGCCGGTGGAAGAGGCGTGGAAGTCGGTGCAACTACTCACCGACGTGGTGCTGCCTGCGCTGGGCTGAGGTCTTATCCGGCCCGCGAGCGCAGAAAAGCCCCTACAGACCGAACGACGTCGTGGGCGGCGGCATCTCCATCACCAGCACGGGCAGCGAGATCGCCCCCGTGCCGCCGGACACGACCATCACCCAGCGGCCATCGGTCGGCAGGCGCAGTTGCAGCTCGAAGAACGCGAAGCCGGGGAACTCGGCGACCGCGGCCTCCGGCACCTCGAATTCCAGCTTGATCGGATCCTCGTCGGTGGGCGGGCGCATCTCGATCTTGATCTGCCGGTCGGTGTTGCCGGGCTCGGCCTGGGTCAGCACCACCAACACGAAGCGGGCCGACCGGTCCGGTCCCAGGCCGAAGCGGGACAGCACACCGCCCGAGACGTTGAGTTTGTTGTCGACGACGGCAGCCGCGTCTGCCAGGAAAGCGCCCGTAAGTATCACGCCGCTGAACCTAGCCCATCTGTACGGTCCAGGCTTACTTTCCCGGCGCAAAGCGCGATACTAAGCGCATGCTTGATCGCTTGCCTGATCGCAACGTGCTGGGTGGCCCGTTGGAACCGTGCGGCAACGAGCCGGTGACTGGCTTCTACCGGGACGGCTGCTGTTCCACCGGGGACGAGGACCGCGGCTTGCACACCATCTGCGCCGTCGTCACCGCCGAGTTCCTCGAGCACCAGCGCTCCATCGGCAACGACCTTTCGACACCGATCCCCGAATACCGGTTTCCCGGCCTGCTGCCGGGTGACCGCTGGTGCGTCACCGCGCGCAACTGGCTGCGCGCCCATCAGGACGGCTGCGCCGCGCCGGTGGTGCTGGCATCCACCCACCAGCGCACACTCGACGTGGTGCCGCTGGAAGTGCTGCAAGAGCACGCCGTGGACGTGCCCGACGACCTGGCGAACCTGTAGTCACGGCACCTCGGTCGAATACAACCAGGCCTCCCACAGCGGCTCGAGAGACTCGTCGGTGTAGCCGGCAGCCAAACCGGTGAAATCGTCGGTGGCGGCGGTCGCGTGCCGATATCGCGCGGTCCAATCCTGGAGCAGCGCAAAGAAGTTCGAGTCACCGAGCCGGTCTCGTAACGCGTGCAACGTCAACGCACCACGCTTGTACACCCGATCGTCGAACATGTCGCGCGGTCCCGGATCCGTCAGCAACAAATCCTGCGGTTGGTGCCGCAGCTCCGCGTGGTACTGCCGGGCCAGTTCGTCGGCGCTGGGCCCGCCGCTGTGCTCCGACCACAACCATTCTGCGTAGCAGGCGAAGCCTTCGTGCAGCCAGATGTCGTGCCACCGGCGCGCGGTCACCGAGTTGCCGAACCACTGATGCGCCAGTTCGTGGGCGATCAGCCGCTCGCTGTCCCGGCTGCCGTCGCAATGGTTGGCGCCGAATATCGAAATGCCCTGCGCCTCAAGGGGAATCTCGAGGACGTCGTCGGTGATCACCACCGTGTAACCATTGGCCAGCGGGTACGGGCCGAACAGGTCGACGAACAGCTTCATCATCTGCGGTTGGCGGGCGAAATCGTGGTCGAATTCTCGCCGCAGTCGCTCGGGCAGCGCGGCGCGGATCGGTACCGGTGTCCTGGTCAACCGGGCCAGTTCGTAGACACCGATCTGCAAAGTGATCAGGTAGGTCGACGTCGGTTCGGGTTGTTCGTAAGTCCAGACGGTCTGGGACGCGCGGGCGCGTTGCGAGACCAGCTTGCCGTTGGCCACTGCGGTGTAAGCGCTTTCGGTGCTGACCTGGATGCGGAATGCGGCTTTGGCGCTGGGGTGGTCGTTGCACGGAAACCAGGACGCGGCGCCATTGGGTTGTCCGGCGACAAGGGCACCGTCCGTCAACTCCTCGAAACCGACATCGCCCCACAGTGTTCGGAGCGGCTTCGGGCTGCCGCCGTAACGCACTACGACCGACATCGCGGCCCCGGAGGCCAACTTTGATGCCAAAACGATGCGCAATTTGCCGCTGCGGCAACTGAAGCGGTCTGCGCTCTTGCCGTTCACCCACACCTTCGACACGGACAGCGCGCTGGACAGATCGAGAGTGAACGACTCCAATTCGGTGGTGGTCACCGCGGTGATGGTCGCGGTACCCGAAAGTCGGTTGATGCCGACCTTGTACTCCAGATCCAGCTCGTAACGCGACACCGAATATCCGACGTTGCCGTTCTGCGGCAGGTATGGATCCATCGCGCCGTTCTTGGCGCCCTTCTTCGCCGATGACATCAGGCCGCCGTGTCTTCGACCCGGCCCCTGTTCTTACGACCGGTCTTCTTCCGGCCGGAGTTCCAGGGCCGCACCGGATTGCCTTGCCAGCGGGTCGATCCCGGTACTTCGTCGCCGCGCACCACCAGCGACGCTGGGCCGACGGATGCTCCGGCACCCAACCGTGCCGCCGGCAGGGCAACACAGTGGGGACCCAGAGTTGCACCGGATTCCAGCACGACGCTGTCCATCCGCATGATCCGGTCGTGGAATAGATGGGTCTGCACCACGCAACCGCGGTTGACCGTGCTGCCCGCGCCCAGCACGACGAGATCGGCTTCGGGCAGCCAGTAGGTTTCACACCAGGTGCCGCGTCCCACCGCTGCCCCCAACCCCCGCAGCCACAGGTTCAGCGCCGGTGTCCCGGTAGCCGCACGCGCAAACCACGGCGCCGCAACGGTTTCGACGAAGGTATCCGCAAGCTCGTTGCGCCACACGAACGACGACCACAGCGGATATTCACCCGCCTTGATCCGGCCGACCAGCAGCCACTTCGCCACCACGGTCACCACCCCGGCCACAACGCCGGCGGCCAGCAGCACCAGCCCGCCACCAAGAGCGGTCCACCAGAATCCGAATCGCGTTGCCAGAGCCTGCAACCCGCCCAGCACTGCCAACCCGATCGTCGCGGTGGCCACCATTGGCAGCAGCCGACAGACCTCCACCGCGGCCCGCATGACCTTCACCCGGGTCGGTGGATGGTAGGTGGTCTCCTCGTCGGCTTCGGTGGGTCGCCGGCGCAGTCGCATCGGCGGGCTGCCCAGCCAGGATGAACCGCGTTTGGCTTTCGGCGGCGCGGCGGACAACACCGCGACCAGCCCGTCTTCGGGCACCCGGCGGCCGGGCTGGGCGATACCAGAGTTGCCGAGGAACGCGCGCCGCCCGACGGTCGTCTCCGCCGCGTAGATCCAGCCGCCGCCAAGCTCATACGACGCGACCATGGTGTCGTCGGCCAGGAACGCGCCGTCCTCGATGACGGCGAACTTGGGCGTCAGCAACACCGTGGAGATCTCTGTGCCCCGGCCCACCCGGGCGCCCAGGATCCGCAGCCAGATCGGCGTCAACAGGCTGGCGTACACCGGGAACAGATAGGTGCGCGCCGCATCCATCAGCCGCTCGGTGGTCCACAGTTGCCAGCCGGCGCGGCTGCGCACCGGGTGGTAGCCCTCGCGCAGTCCGATTGACAACGCCCGCACCGCAATCACGGTCACCACCGCGTAGACCGCGACCGCGGCCACTGTCGCAGCCGGCGCCCACAGCAACGCCGGCAGCACCGCGTCCGACAGGCTGCTGGTGTGGTGAACGGCCAGCGCGATGACCGCCAGGCCGCCGGCCACCGCCAGCACCGGCAGGCCGGCCAGCAGCAGCGACGTCAACCCGTAGACAGCCACCCAGTGCGGACGCGGGGCTGGTCGTTCGTCCGGCCACGGATGCTTGACCCGGCCGGACTTCGCCGCCGGGGAACCCTTCCAGTACTGGCCGTTCTTGATCTTGCCGACCACGCTCGAACCGGGTGCCACGTCGGCGTTCTTGCCGACGACCGCGCCGGGCAGCAAAGTCGTTCGCGCACCGATGGTTGCGTCGTTGCCGATCGTGATGGCGCCGAGGTGAAATGCGTCCCCGTCGACCCAATGCCCGCACAGGTCCACCTCGGGCTCGATCGCGCTGCGCGGACCGACCGTCAGCAGGCCCGTCACCGGAGGCATCGAATGCAGGTCGACACCCTTGCCGATTTCGGCACCCAGCGCACGGGCGTAATAGACGAGCCATGGTGCGCCGGCGAGGTTTTGGGCCCCACTGGCCGCGGTCAACCGCTCGGCGAACCACACCCGCAGGTGCACCGAACCTCCGCGAGGGTAGGTGCCCGGCTTGACGTTCCACAACAGGATGCGCGCGCACAACACCGCGATGCCCATCCGGCCCAACGGCGTGACGAACACGACGAACGCGATCCCGACCAGCCACCAGTTCACCGCGACCGTCCACGGCACCACATGCAGGGCACGGGCGAGATTGTTCCCCAATCCCAGCCAGGTAACCCATTGCAGCGCAGTCAGTCCCGCCAGCGGGAGCGCCGCCAGCGTCTGGATCAGCTGGGCACGCAGGGGGATCGGTCGAACCACCCGCTCGGCGGGCCGCGGCGGCGCCTCGAGTTCGTCGAGAAATCCGGCCAGCGAACCCAGCCGCGGATGGTCGTACAGGTCGGCCACGGTGAGCTGAGGGTACTGCTGTCGCAAAGTCGCGATCAGTTGAGCGGCGGCCAACGAATTGCCACCGAGCTCGAAGAAGTCGGACTGAACGTCAGTAGCGTTGCTGCCCAGCAGGGTTCGCCATAGTTCGGCCAGTCTTCCCGCCGTGCCGGCCAGGTCCGGGGGCGCGTCGGTGCCGTCGTTCGCCGGCCACGGCAGGGCGTCCCGATCGACTTTGCCGGATGTGCGGGTGGGTAACTCGTCGATCTGAACCAGGCGCGGTACCAGCGCGGCGGGCAGGTGTTCGGCGAGTTGGAGACGAGCTTTGCCGACATCGAATTCGGGGTCGGCGCTCACCACATACCCGACCAGCACCGTCGTGCCGGCGGTGGTGCGACGGACCGCTGCCGCCCCGCCACTTACCCCCGGCAGGCTGACCAGGGCGGTGTCCACCTCGCCCAGCTCGATGCGCCGTCCCCCGATCTTGACCTGATCGTCGCCGCGACCGCAGAAGTACAGCCCGTCGCGCTCGAGGCGGACGAGATCGCCGCTGCGGTAGGCCCGCTTCCAGCCCAGTGTCGGTATTGCCGCATACTTTTCGGCGTCTTTGGCTTCGTCCAGATACCGTGCCAGACCGACCCCGCCGATCACCAGCTCGCCGGTGTCGCCGTAGCCCACCGGTTCTCCGTCGGCACCGACGACGGCCAAGTCCCAACCCGCCAGCGGCAGCCCGATGCTGATCGGCCCGGAACCGTCGAGTGGGGCAGCGCAAGCGACCACCGTGGCCTCGGTGGGGCCGTAGGTGTTCCATACCTCGCGGCCCTCCACCCCCAACCGCTCCGCGAGCTCGGCAGGACACGCTTCGCCGCCGAAGATCAACAGCCGCACCGCTTCCAGCGCTTCGGCCGGCCACAGCGCGGCCAGCGACGGCACCGTCGACACCACGGTCACATCCCGGGTGACCAGCCAGGGCCCCAGATCCGTACCGCTGCGTACCAGCGACCGCGGCGCCGGAACCAGGCAGGCGCCGTGCCGCCAGGCCAGCCACATCTCTTCGCATGACGCGTCGAACGCCACCGACAGTCCGGCCAGCACCCGGTCACCCGGCCCGATCGGATTGTCCTGCACGAATATTCGCGCCTCGGCGTCCACGAACGCCGCGGCGCTACGATGAGTCACGGCGACACCCTTGGGGGTACCGGTGGATCCGGAGGTGAAGATGATCCATGCGTCGTCGCGGGCCAGCGGGGCCTGTGCCCGCCAGCCGCGGGACGCGCCCTGGGTTCGTTGAATGCCCTTTTCGCTGATCACCGCAACCACGTCGGCTTCGCCGAAGACCAGCTCGGCCCGTTCGTCGGGATCGTCGGCATCGACGGGCACGTAGGCGGCACCGGCGGCCAGCACCGCCAGGATCGCGACGTACAACGAGTAGCTGCCCGACGGCATCCGGATGCCGATCCGGTCGCCGCGGCCGATGCCGCGGGCGGCCAGCCACGCGACGCTGGCATCCATGTCCTCCAGCAACTCGCTGTAGGTCAGCTGCACCTCACCGTCGTCGATTGCCACCGCGTCCGGATAGCGGGCCGCCGTCTCGTGGACGATGTCGATGAGCGTGCGCGGATTTGGTGCGTCAGCCGACCGCCGAAACTGCGGGGGAATGTCGGGCACGCTAGAACCCTAGTCGCGCCGTTCCAACCACTCGGCCAGCGAGCGTCCGGCGTCCAAAACGTGTCGTTCGGCGATGGTGCGGGCCCGCTCGACGTCCTTGTCGGCCAATGCATCGAGCAGCTCCCGGTGCTCGTCGAGCGAATGCTTCTCGTGGTCTGGGAACAGGGTCAGGAAATTGGTCGGCACGACTCGCGCGGCCTGCCTGATTTGGGCCATCAACCGTGGCGAGTGCGCCGCGCGGTGAATCTTCTGATGGAAGTGCCAGTTGGCCTCGCCGATGCTGTCCTCGCCGGAACGGGCAGCGACGTCGGCGGCGAGTTCGCGCAGCATCGCAAGCTCGTCGGAATCCACCCGCTGCGCGGCCCACGCCGCCGCCTGCCCGGTCAGCACGCCCAGGATGGTGAAGCTGTCCAGCACGTCGTCCGGGCTGATGCCGATCACCGTCACGCCGCTGCGCGGGGCGACGCGAACCAGGCCCTCGAAAGACAGCTCCAACAACGCTTCACGAACCGGGGTCCGGCTGGTGGCGAATTCCTCGGTGATCGCGTCGAGGTCGATACGCGCGCCGGCAGGCAGTGCGCCGGTGAGGATGCGGTCGCGCAGTTCGCGCGCGGCCCGCTCGCGCACGGTGCCGGAGATGTCGATGGCCACCCGCCTAGCGTAACAAACACCACATTTGAAATCTGATATATCAGATGTTAGATTCGCCAACCATGCGAGCAGACAAGATGGCCCTCGTTGCCTTCATGCAAGCCGGCAGCACCTCCGTGTACGCCGGATCGTGGCGACACCCAGCCACCGAGCACCGCTACCTCGACGCGGCCTACTACGCGAAGATCGGCCGTCAGCTTGAAGAGGGCTGCTTCGACCTGATGTTCTTCGACGACCGGCTGGCCATGCCCGGGGTCTACGGCGGATCGGTGGCAGATGCCGTCAGGTACGGCGCCCGTCCGGTCAAGCTCGACCTGGGTGTGGTGCTCGGGGTGCTGGCCGAGGCCACCTCGCGCATCGGGCTCGGCGCCACCTACTCCACCACCTACTACCCGCCGTTCCACGTCGCGCGCACCTTCGCCTCGCTGGACCATCTGTCCGGCGGTCGCGCCGCCTGGAATGTGGTGACCTCGGTCAACGACAGCGAAGCGCACAACTTCGGGGTCGACGCGCACCTGGGCCACGACGAACGCTACGACCGGGCCGACGAATTCATGGACGTGGTCACCGGGTTGTGGGACACCTGGGAGGACGACGCGATCCTCCACGACCGTGATTCGGGCCGGTACGCCGATCCGGACAAGGTGCACGAGCTCGGTCACGTGGGGCAGTACTTCTCGGCGCGCGGGCCGCTGACCGTGCCGCGCACACCGCAGGGGCGACCCGTCATCATCCAGGCCGGCTCGTCGGGCCGCGGCCGCGAATTCGCCTCGCGCTGGGCGGAATTGATCTTCACCGGCGACCCCGGCATCGACATCGCCCGCAGCCACTATGCCGATCAGAAGCAGCGCATCGCCGAGGCCGGACGAGATCCCGGCGCGGTGCGCATCTGCCCGATGGCCTACGCCGTGGTGGGCGAATCGGAGTCACATGCCAAGGAACGTGAGGCGATGTTCCTCGACGACCTGGTGCATCCCATGGCATCGCTGACACTGTTGTCGGAGCTGATGAATTACGACTTCGCCCAACACGATCTGGACGACCCGGTCACCGACGAACTCATCGCCTCGGTGTCGGGCATCCGCGGGCTGGTGCAGAACCTGCGCACCCATATCGGCAAGGACACCGTGACCGTTCGCGACCTGGCCGGTCACCGCGCGACCTTGTTGCAGGGGCCGCGGTTCGTGGGCACCGGCGAGCAGGTCGCCGATCAGATGGCGGACTGGTTCGAGACCGATGCATGTGACGGATTCGTCTTGGCGGCAACGCATCTGCCGGGTGCCTTCGAGGACGTGGTGCGCATGGTGGTGCCTCAGTTGCAGCGACGAGGGCTGTTCCGCACCGCCTACGAGTCGTCGACGTTGCGTGGCCATCTGGGCCTGCAACGCCCGGTCGCCGCCCATGCTTGACGGCCTGCGGGTGCTCGACCTGGCCACCCTGGCCGCCGCCCCACTGGTCGCGACCTATCTGGGTGAGTTCGGCGCCGAGGTGATCAAGGTCGAGCAGCCCGGGCTGGGCGACCCGATCCGGGCATGGGGCAACCAGCGCGACGGTGTGGGGCTGATGTGGAAGTCCATCTCGCGCAACAAACGCTGCGTCACTTTGGATTTGCGCTGCGCCGAGGGACAGGATCTGGTGCGCCGCTTGGTCGAGCACGCCGACGTCGCCATCTTCAACACCAGGCCGCAGACGTTGCGCACGTGGGGCCTGGACTACGAAAGCCTGCGGGCCGTCAACGATCGCATCGTCATGCTGCACATCACCGGCTACGGGTTGACCGGCCCGAAAAGCGAACGGCCCGGATTCGGCACGCTCGGTGAGGCGATGAGCGGATTCGCCCACATCACCGGCCAGGAAGGCGGACCGCCGACCCTGCCGCCGTTCATGCTGGCCGACGGCGTGGCGTCGCTGAATGCCGCGTACGCGGTCATGATGGCGCTGTATCACCGCGACATGCACGGCGGGCCTGGTCAGCTGATCGACGTGAATCTCATTGACCCGCTTGCCCGATTGCTCGAACAGACGCTGCTCGGGTATGACCAGCTCGGTCTGGTGCCGGAGCGATCCGGCAACCGTTGGGACATTTCGGCGCCGCGCAACACCTACCGGACCGTCGACGGCCGGTGGCTGGCGATGTCGGGCAGCTCGCCGGCGTTGGCGCTACGGGTGTTCCGGGCCATCGGCAGGCACGACCTGGTGGACGACGTCGACTTCTCCGATCCACAACGCCGACTCGCCCGCGCCGGGGAGGTCGATGCCGTGGTCGCGGATTGGGTTGCCGCCAAGACGCTTTCGGAGGCAATGGAGGTTTTCGAAGCGCACGAGGTGGCCGCCGCGCCCGTCTACGACATCACCGATCTGGTCGGCGATGCCCAGCTCGCCCACCGCAACGTGTTCGTCTCCGTCGCC
Source organism: Mycobacterium sp. NGS22 (assembly GCF_059813095.1). Lineage (NCBI taxonomy): Bacteria > Bacillati > Actinomycetota > Actinomycetes > Mycobacteriales > Mycobacteriaceae > Mycobacterium > Mycobacterium sp. NGS22. The sequence continues at coordinate 32,633 of NZ_JCALDY010000028.1, read as the reverse complement.
GACGACCAGCTCGGTCCGATGACGGTGCAGGCGCCGGTGCCGCGGTTCTCGTCGGCCTCCGGGACGGTCGAGCATCTCGGACCCGGCCTCGGGCAGCACAACGCCGAGGTCTACGGCGAACTACTCGGCCTCAGCAACGATGACATCCACGAACTGCACGCCCGAGGCGTGTTGTAAGAGAGGCGGATTTATGACTGGCTTGCTTCGGCGTTCGGAGCTCGCGGTGCCAGCGAGCAACGACAACATGTTCGAGAAGGCCGCCGGCTGCGGTGCCGACCTGGTGTTCCTCGACCTCGAGGATGCGGTACCGGCGGCGTTCAAGGAATCGGCGCGGGCCAAGGCGATCGAGGCGCTCAACGACATCGACTGGGGCCGCACCGCCCGCGCGATCCGCATCAACGGGCTGGACACACCGTGGTGCCACGACGACCTGATCGAGGTGGTGACCAAAGCCGGCCACAATCTCGACACCGTCATCATCCCCAAGCCCCGCACCGCCCGCGACGTGTGGTGGGTCGACGTGCTGCTGACTCAGCTGGAGGCAAAACTGCAGCTGGACAGGCGGATTCGTCTCGAGGTGCTCATCGAAGAGGTCGAGGGATTGGCCAACGCCGAGGCCATCGCGGCGGCCAGCCCGCGCCTGGACGCGTTGATCTTCGGGGTTGGCGACTTTTCGTTGTCCCAGGGCGCGCGGGTGGACACCAATTTCGTCCCCCTCGGCGAATATCCTGGGGATTTCTGGTCTTACGCGCGTAACAAGGTGATCGTGGCGGCCCGCATTGCGGGCATCGACGCGATCGACGCGCCTTATCCAGACTACCAGGATCTGGACGGCTACGAACGCGACGCCCGGCGCGCTTCGCTGATGGGCTACACCGGGAAGTGGGCGATCCACCCGAACCAGGTGCCCGTCGCCAACCGGGTGTACGCACCGACCGCCGACGAAATCGCCTTGGCGCAAAGGAATGTCGATGCCTACCGGGAAGCCGAGGCCAACGGGCGCGGCGCGGTCGGGGTCAACGGGGTGCTCGTCGATGCGGCGCATGTGAAGATGGCCGAACAGACGTTGGCGCGCGCCGCGCTGATCAAATCGCAATGACCTCGACATCGGGCATATCGGCGTAATCGCGATCCTGGGTGACGACCGGAATGTTGTGTGCGATTGCGGTCGCCGCGATCCAGCTGTCGTTGACGGGGACCCGGCGATTGGCCGCGCGGAGACGGGAGACCAGCAGCGCCCAGGCCTCAGAGACCCGCTCATCGATATTCAAAGGTTCAAACCGCTGGGCCAGTTGATAAGTCGAGAGGCGTCGTGCTGACGCTTCGGGACCAGTGGCTTGCAGTACGCCGAGACGCAGCTCACCGAGCGTGATCACCGAGACGCCCCATTCGTACCCGGCGAATCGATCCGCACCCAACCGCGCCGCTTCCAGACCGACGAACACCGAGGTGTCGGCCAGCGCGCGGCGGACCGTCACCACGAGAGATCGTCGGTCGTGTCCGTCAGCGCGTCCCTCAACTCGTCGCGAAGACCGGTGGAGTCGGGACCGAGCCGCTCCAACTCGCGGATGACCTCGGCCGCGGGAAGCCACGGTCGCCGCCGAGGTAGCGGAACAATCTTGGCAACGGGCCGATTCTCTCGCAATACTTCGATCTCCTCGCCCGCCTCGACTCGCCGCAGGATTTCGGCGGTGTGATTGCGCAGCTCGCGAGCGGGGACAGTGGCGGACATGCAACGAACGTAGCTCAGTTGCTACAGCTGTAGCAAGCCGATCGTCTCTCGGGAAGGACGGTGCCGTCAGTTCTGGACGTCGCACGCCGCAAAGCTCCTCCACGCCGGGTAACCGCGACATCATCGTGCGGCACACTGGGTCGGTGACCGAGGTTTTCGTCGAGACGGGCGTTGTCCGTGGACGTCGGTATGACGATGTCGCCGTGTGGCGTTCCCTTCCGTACGCCGCTCCGCCGGTCGGGCCGCTGCGCTTCAAAGCACCCCAGCCCGTCACACCATGGACCGGCGTGCGCGACGCGACCCGGTTCGGCAACGCCGCGCACTCGCATCGGTTCAGCTCGCCGCTGGGCGTCATCAAGAGGCAGATCCAGCACGAGGACTGCCTGACCCTCAACGTCTGCGCGCCGGTCGGCGCAGCGACGACCCGGCCGGTGCTGGTGTTCATCCATGGCGGCGGCTATTTCGAGGGCAGTGCCGCGTTGCCGGTGCACGACCCGATGCCGCTGGTGCGCCGCTTCGGCATTGTGCTGGTCACGGTCAACTACCGGCTGGGCGGTTTGGGCTTCGTCGACTTCTCCCGGTACTCACCGGACTTCGAGGCCAACCTCGGTCTGCGCGACCAGGTCGCCGCGCTGGCCTGGGTACGGCGCAACATCGCCGCGTTCGGTGGGGATCCGGACAACATCACGGTATGCGGTCAGTCCGCCGGCGCCAGCGCGGTGATGACGCACCTCGCCGTGCCCGCAGCGCGCGGGCTGTTCCATCGGGTGATCGCGCAGAGTCCGATTCCGGACGCGGTGCGCACGCCCGACCAGGCCGCCGAGACCGCACGACGGGTGGCCGAGGCGCTCGGCGCCGGCGGAGACGACACCGCTGACGTCCTGCGCACCGCACCCGCCGCCGCGATCACCAGCGCCGCGATCCGGGTGATGCTGCGCACGGCGCGCGCCGTGCCGTGCCAGATGTCGCTGGCGCCGGTCGTCGACGGCGACTTCCTGCCCGAGGACCCGACGACGGCAATTGCCGCCGGGCGCGCTCACCGCGTCCCGTTGCTCACCGGTTCGATGCGCAGCGAGATGGGTCACGCCGGCTGGATACCGGTGCGCCCGTTCGTGGACTTGTTCCCGACGACACCGGCGCGGGTGGACCGCATGTTCGCCGCCACCGACCCCGACGCCCGTGACACAGTGCTTGCGCACTACCCGGACTATCCCAGCGCCGCGGCGCTGACGCGGCTGGCCACCGACTGCTTCTTCGTCCGGCCGATGATCGCGGCCGCCGACGGCCATGCTCGTCACGCTCCGACCTATCTGTACCGCATCGACTACGCGCCGCCCGTGCTGCGCCGGATCGGGATGGGCGCCATCCATGCCATCGACGTCCCATTGGTCTTCGGGGGCGCCGGGACTCAGGCGCTGGCGATCGGCGGGCGCCGCGAGTACCGCGCCGTCAGCGACTGGCTGCAACAGCATTGGGTCGAGTTCGCCCGCTCCGGCTCGCCGGGCTGGTCCGCCTACTCCGAAGACCGGGCCGCCGTGGTCATCGACGGTCCGGATCCGCAGGTGGTGCCCGGCCTGTACAGCCGGACGTGGGCGGCGTGGCGGCATTACGCCGGGCCCCAGCGCACGTCCGCGGCCGCACGCTGATGGCAGACCGCACGCCCCGGGTGGCGATCCTGGACGACTACGCCGGCGTTGCACTGGATCTCGCCGATTGGTCACCGGTCCGCAACCGAGCCGAGCTCACCGTTTTCGACCGGCACCTCTCCGAAGCCGAGGCCGCCGAAGCGCTGCTGCCGTTCGAGGTACTGTGCACGCTGCGTGAGCGAATGGCATTGCCGCGCACCCTGATCGAGCGACTGCCGAACCTGAAGTTGATCACCATCGTCGGCCACCATCTGCCCAACCTGGACCTGCCCGCCGTTACCGAGCACGGCATTCTGGTGGCCCACACCGATTTCGCGCATCCACGGTTCCGCGCCGTGCGCGACGCGACCCCGGAATTGGCCTGGGGGTTGCTGATCGCCACGGTCCGCAATCTGGCCGAAGAGCATCGACGCATGCGCGACGGCGGCTGGCAGAGCACCGTCGGTATGTCGCTGTCCGGCAAGACACTTGGCTTGGTGGGTTTGGGGCGGGTCGGCAAGCGCATGGCCGAATACGCGCAGGTGTTCGGAATGGAAGTCATCGCGTGGAGCCAGAATTTGACCGAGGAGGTCGCTGCCGCGGTCGGGGTTCGCCGGGTGGAGAAGGCGGCGTTGTTCGCGCAGTCCGACGTGGTTTCGCTGCACCTGGTGCTCTCGGAGCGGACCCGGGGCGTGGTGGGTGAGCACGAATTGAGCCTGATGAAACCAAACGCGTTTTTGGTCAACACCTCTCGGGGACCTCTGGTCGACGAGGCCGCGCTGATCGACGCGCTGGCCGGTAACCGCATCGCGGGGGCGGGTCTGGACGTCTTCGACGTCGAGCCGTTGCCGGCCGGGCATCCGCTGCGCTTGCTGCCGAACGTGACGTTGTCGCCCCATCTGGGGTACGTCACCCGGGAAATGTTGGGCGCGTTCTACGCCGACACGGTGGAGGCGGTGATGGCGTGGCTGGACGGGAAACCGGTGCGGATCGCTAACCCCAGTGCGGACTCTTGACCGCTTCGAGGGACCGGGTGACGTACTCGTCGAGCGACCGCGAAGTCGACGTCGTACGCACCCATTGCCGGAACCCGTAATCGCCTGCGGCGAAACCGAGTTCGACCAACAGCCCGGGCCGGATGTCGCGATCGGTGTCGGCGCGCATGCGCTCGGCGATCAGCTTGGTGGCGCGCTCCCGGTCCTGCGGTGTGTGCAGCGTGACCTTGTCCAGCAGATCCGGGGCGACCAGCAACGCCGCCCGCCATTCGTCGCAGTCGGCCCGGTCGAACGACCGGGTCCGGATGGTGATGGCGTTGACCAGGGCCACATCCGGCGACTCGTCGGCGGGTCGTTGTTCGAGCAGGTTCACGATCGCGGCGCCGCCGTGGCGCACCGGGGCCAGCAGCAACTCCTCCTTCGTCGGCACGTGACGGAAGAAGGTACGCGGCGAAACCCCTGCGGCGGCGGCGATTTCCTCCGTCGTCACCGCGTCGTAGCCGCGTTCGGCAAACAAGCGGAACGCCGCGCGCCTGATGTCGGCGCGGATCTGGGCGCGCTGCCGATCCCGCAGCGACTCGCCGGTCATCGCAACGAGCCTTCGGCGAGGTGGCAGAAGGCCACGTCGCCGAGAACACCGCTCATCCGCCGAATTTCGCCGCTGCGCGTCCGGCGAGCAGCGGCAGATCCAGATAGGTCTTGATGCCGGGCTCGGCGGCACAGACGTAGGGGATGGCATTGACGCAATGGTTGGCGGTGACCACGATGCCCGGGTTGCGGACCAGTCCTTCAGCGATCGACTCCGGCTGCAATCCCTTGAACGTCAGGCTCACGTCGGGGTCGCCGGTGATCTCGACCTCGAAGCGCTCGCCCTGCTCGCCGAAATCCCAGGCCGGGTCCAGGTTCTCCTCGCCCATCAGCCAATTCACCGCGGCGGTGATCACCGGCTCCCCGTCGACCAGGGCCTGCCAGCGGAACCGGCGCGCCGCCACGGTGCCCGGTGCGATCGGAACCGGGTCGTAGTCGATGTCGCCGGTCGCGACGGCGATGTCCTGAGTCGTCCTGATCGCCGGATCGATACGAAAACCCATGACATCGGCGATCATTCGCACCGACTGTTTGAAGCCGGCTTCCAGCAGTCCGGCCATCGGGCCCTGCACCGCTTCCTCGGGACTGCCGCCGAAACCCATGATGTGCCGCACCACATCGGGGGCGTTGTAGGTGCGGATGTCGGAGAATTCCTCGGCGCGCACGTGGGTGACCGCCGAGGACAGCGACGACACCATCAGCGGGAATCGCTCGGTGATGCCGCCGGGGTGGATGCCCGAACCGTGCAGCGTCACCCCGGCCTCGGTTGCGGCGTCGGCGACGGCCCTGTGCCGGGGGTTGGTCAGGTCTGGATACACCCAGCCGACCGGGGTCACCACGTTCTTGCCCGAACGCAGGATCGCGATGACCTCGTCGTCGTTGGGAACCAGCGGGCTGTACATCACGCAGTCGGCCTCGACGGCGAGCACCTCGTCGATGCTGGTGGTCGCCGCGACGCCGATGTCCTGGATGCCCAGGATCTGCCCGACGTCCACGCCGTCCTTCGCCGCGCTGTGCACCTTGCATCCGGCCAGTTCCAGCTCCGGATGGTTCAGGACGCATTCGATGGCGGCCTTGCCGACGCCGCCGGTGGCCCATTGGATGACGCGCAATTGAGCTGGTCTGGTCACCAGCGGCAAGCTATGCCGTTATGGCAGTCACTGTCAAGCAGTGGCGCGTGCGGCGGCCGCCGCGTCGCGCTGCTGGACGAACTTGCGGAACAACGTGGTGGCTGCCGTGATGCAGGCGACGAGCAGGGCCGAGCCCACCGTGACGATGAGGATCTGGGAGATGTCGACGGGCAGGGTGAAGATGCACGCGACCGCGGCGAACGGGAACACGGCGCAGACCAGACCCAGCTGCACGCACAGCCGGGTGTGCAAGCTGTGCCAGTCGCGGATGTCCTGCTCGGTCCAGCCCCGTTGCGGCAGGGCCGCGTCGGCGAGGCTGGGCATGATCGCGCCGGTGATCATCTTCGAGCTGGGCTTCCGGGCCACGCCGCTGACCACCACCGACCACACGATGAAAGTGGTCGGGATGAGTTCGGTGACCTGGACGATGCGCGGGTTCTTGGTGGTGAACGCGACGGCCAGGGAAACCGCGGCGCAGACCAGCACGGCGATGTTGACGAATTCGACCTTGCGTTTGCGTACCAGCGTGTACAGGCCCTGCAGGGTGGCTACGACGATCGCGCCGACCAGCGCCAGGTAGGGCGTGACGCCGAAGATGCGCAGTCCGTAGTACGCCAACACCGGCGGCACGGTGTTGACGACCGTGGTCCAGGCGTATTCGCGCAGACTTTTCGGGGCGTCGAACCCGGCACTCGGGGATTCGCCGGTCAGAGAATCGGTTTGATGTGACACGCTGCGAGCGTAGCCGACGTTGTTAGGTCTGCCTAACTACGTCGGAAGAGGCCGACGCCGAGCAACGCCGCGCCCAGCAACGGGCAGACGGTGCGGACGTGGTTCCACGCCGTCCACGGACCGGCGTAGTCGCGCCAGGCTGGGGCGGCATCCGTGGTGGGGCCGAGACTGTCCAGCTGGTTGTTCAGTGGCACATTGAAGGCGGCTGTGACGACGACCGCGGCGGCGGCCAGGATCGCCCCGGCCAGGAGGTAGCCGCTGCCGGATCGGCGCAGCTGTACCACCGCGACGACGCCGACCGCCAGCGCCGCGACAGCTGTCCCGAAGAACAACAGCAAGAACGGTGTATTCGCCTGCGCCTCAGCGTTTATGCCGCGGATTGCGGTGATCGCGACGGGCGCGCTGACGCGATCCAGGCCGCGCATCACGAACGTGGAGAACGCGAAGAACAGGCCGCCCACCGCAGCGCTGCCCAGCGCGGCGACGGTGATCAGAACGTTGACCGGGCGTAGTTGCATACCGGCAGTCAAGCATTACGGCCGCTACGCTCACGCCGCATCTCGGGTGTAATAGCCGGGTGGAACTCATGCTGCGCTGCTCGGCCACCCGCAGGCATCGTTGAAGACCCCGGAGTGTGACACCCGATGCCGAAGCTGAGCGCTGGTGTGCTGCTGTACCGGGTGCGGGCCGGGGCGGTCGAGGTCCTGATCGCGCATCCGGGCGGTCCGTTCTGGGCCCGCAAGGACGACGGCGCCTGGTCGATCCCGAAAGGCGAGTACGCGCAGGGGGACGACCCGTGGCAGGCCGCGCGGCGCGAGTTCGGCGAAGAGCTCGGGCTGGAGGTGCCCGACGGTCCGCGGATCGACTTGGGCGCCGTCAAACAACCCGGCGGCAAGGTGGTCACCGCCTTCGCCGTCCGGGCTGACCTGGACGTCACCGACGCACGCAGCAACACCTTCGAAATGGAGTGGCCGCGCGGTTCGGGCAAGGTCCGGGAGTTCCCCGAGGTCGATCGGGTCGGCTGGTTTGCGGTGACGCAGGCGCGCGGCAAGCTGTTGAAAGGGCAGCGGGAGTTCCTCGATCGGCTGGTTTCACATCCCGACGTGGCGGGACTTTCCTAGCTTCGCGCTCCGGCGCGGCGGTGGGCGGGTGAATCGTTGGCGTTCAGTGTGAAAGGACGGCTTTGGGTGTGCGTTCAGGGCGGGATCTTCGGCAGATCTGCGCCCAGGGTTCACCCGCAAAGCCGTAGCTTCACGCTCAACGCCCTCAGCGCACAGTTGAGCGCCGGCGTCGCAGGATCACCCACGCCAGCGCCGACCCGAAGCCCGCCACCAGCAGCACCCCCAGCACCACGAACTCCACCGGCACCGCGACGTCGTCGTTGACGACGATCACCTGCCGGTAGGGATCGTCGCCCGAAGCATTGCCGAACGCGAAATCCGAAGTGATGCGCGGGGTTTGAGCAATGGCCACGAACGTCTTGGTCAGGAACGCGCCGTGATTGCCGACGAGTTCGAGCAGCGTCGGATCATGCACGGCACCGGCGACGCTTCCGGCGAACCGGACCTCGGTGGTCTGCCACGACCTGTCGGCGTCGGTGCGCTGCTGGCGGTGGTCGGACAACGTGTAGACGGTGACATGCTGCGGGGACGCGGCGGCGACCGACAGGCGCATGGGGTAGACCAGTTGCGGCGACCGGAAGATCAATCGCACCGGGTCCAGCCCGCCCACCATCGGCGCGCTGCTGGTCAGCCGCAGCGCCACGAATGCCCAGCCATCACGGACGTACGGTTCCAGTGCCTGCGACACCGCCGGTTTGACCGCATATCCGTTGGCGTCCAACCACTCTCGCAGACCACGCAGATCGCCGCCGGCCAGCGTGGTGGCCTCCAGCGGGCCGAGGTGCACCTGGCTCAGCACGTCCGGAGCCCTCGCACCGGCCAAAGCGCCCTCGCTGCTCGGCGAGGCGCCCGCAAGCGCCCCCAGTTTCCAGTGCCGGTGATGCTGGATCTGCGGCGCGGTCAGCTGATCGAGTTCGGTGAACGTCGCCTTGTCGGCGGCGGCGACCGTCGCCGGGCTCGGCGTCGGCACCACCAGGGCGACGTTGTCGGTGGAGGCGTCCATCGCGAGTTGCATCAGGATCGTCTCGGTCGTCCCGTCCCAATGAATCAGCGCCACTTCACGATTCATCGTCGCGTTCGCGCCGGGCGGGGCGACCGCGGCACCGCACGCGCAGGCGTGGCCGGCCGGGGCCAGCGCAATCCCGGCGGCAACGAACACGGTGACCATTACCAAACGGCATACCCGACGCACCGTCATCAGGCCGATGCTACGCGCGTGCACAATGGGCACCATGCCTTTGACGTCGACCCAGGCCGACTCGCAGACGTTGTTGTTGCGGCTGCTGGACCAGGCAAACCGGCCCGACCCGTATCCGATCTGTGCCGAGTTGCGGGACCTGGGCCCCGTCGAGTTGCCCGGCGGCAACTTCGTCCTGTTCTCGAGGTACCGGGATTGCGACGAGGTGCTGCGGCACCCGTTGTCGAGCAGCGACCAACTCAAGTCGACCGCGGCGCAGCGGCTCATCGACACCGACCAGGAGATGCGCCGGGAGACCCCGCCGGGATTCCTCTTCCTCGACCCGCCCGACCACACCCGGTTACGCAAACTGGTCAGCAAGGCGTTCGCCCCTCGGGTGGTCAGCGAGTTGCAACCCGAGATCAGCGCGTTGGTGAACGGGCTGCTCGACCGGATCGCCGAGCAGGGCAGTTTCGACGTGGTCGCAGACTTCGCCTACCCGTTGCCGGTCGCGGTCATCTGCCGGTTGCTTGGGGTGCCCCTGGAGGATGAGCCGAAGTTCAGCCGTGCCTCGGCGGTGCTGGCAAAGGCGCTGGACCCGTTCTCGACCGGCGACGCGGCCGACGACAGGGACGATCCGCTCGATGCCGGCGCGGCTCTCCGGGAATACCTGCGCGGTCTGATCGACCGGCGCCGCTCGCAGCCGGGCAGCGACCTGATGTCGGCGCTGGTCGCGGTCAACGAGTCCGGCGATCAACTGACCGAGGAAGAAATCGTCTCGACGTGCCTGCTGCTGCTGGTCGCCGGCCACGAGACCACGGTGAACCTGATCGGGAATGCAATCCTGGCGATGCTGCGCGACGGCCGGCAGTGGGCCGCGCTGGGTGCCGATCCCGCGCGCGCCGCGGCGCTCGTCGAGGAGACGCTGCGCTACGACCCCCCGGTGCAACAGTTGAACCGAATCGCGCTCGGCGACATGCGGATTGGCGATACCGAAGTCGCCAAGGGCGATGTGATGCTGCTGTTGCTGGCCGCCGCGCATCGCGATCCCGCCGAGTTCGACCGACCGGACCTCTTCGACCCGGATCGTAAATCATTGCGGCATCTGGGTTTTGGCCGCGGGGCTCACTACTGCCTGGGCGCCCCGCTGGCCCGGTTGGAAGCCAGTGCGGCGCTGTCGGCGGTGACGGCCCGGTTTCCGAACGCCAGGCTGGCCGGCGAGCCGGTGTACAAACCGAACGTCAACCTGCGGGGGCTGGCGACGCTGACGGTGGCGGTCTAATTTCCGTTGTTGCGACCCGGACGCCCACCGGCCAGGTTGATCGCCAGCGGGATCGGGGTGGCAATGGGGCGAACGGCTTCCGCGTCGTGGTAGACGCCGATGGTGTATTCGCCCGTCGTCTCGATCGCAAAGGAAAGCTGCGGTGTGAAGCAGCGGTACTTGGATCGTTTGTCTTGTTCGTCCGGCCATTGCCAGGCGGAGCGGACGGTCCCGCGGATGGTCCCCGCAGGGTCCTTGCACACGACGAACAGTTCGGCGTCAAAATCTTCACCGGCCCCGGCGTGGACCACCAGCACCAACGGGATCGTCAGCCACAACGGAACTTGGTTGACGTCATAACTTGTCGTGGGCAGGCGGGTGGCATCAATCGCGGAATCATCGATGTTGGCGGAGCCCGCCACTAGCAATGCGGCTACGTGCATTGCGACAGCTTATTCGGCGTTGTCTTCAACGGAACCCGCATCGGCCAAAACGATCGAAACCGGCACCGGTGTGGACAACTCGAATTTGCCTTCCGCGTCGTAATAGGCGCCGATGGTGTACTCGCCTTCGGTCGCCACCTCGAACGCGAGTTCCTGGGTGAAGCACCGATACTTAGACGGCAGTTTTCCGTCGTCGGGCCAATGCCACGCGGCCCGCAGGGATCCCAGCGGCTTCCCGTCAGGGTCTTTGCACACGACATGAAGGTCAGGGTCGTAGTCGCCACCGGCCGGGGCGTGCACCACCAGGACCACCGGAACCTTTGCCCGCAAAGGAATTTGGTCGACTTGGAACCACGCCATCGGAATGCAGGTGGCATTGATCGCGCCGTACTCGTCGAACGCGGCCGTGCGGGCGACGAACAGTGAACAGACGTGCAGCACTACGACATCTTAAGCGCGTGCCATGCCAGTTCCGCGATCACGACGCAGTAGTCGTCGTCGACGGGTTCCTCCGAATACAGTGCGCGAATGTTCAGTGGCGCCAGCACGATCTGTACTGCGGCAAGCGTGTTCACCCCGTCGCGCAGTTCGCCGCGCTTCCGTGCCCGATCGATCACCGGACGTACAGCATGGAAACGACCCTGCCAGAACAACATTCGCGTCTCGTGATCGTGATGCCCGCGACTGTCCATGACCAGTGCGCGCAGGAAGGTGCGGCCGATCGGGGTGTTGATCTGTGCGGCAACGCTGCGGGCCAGCGCGAGCAGGTCGCCGCGTAGCGAGCCGGTGTCCGTCGCCGAACGCAGTACCTCGAGGTCACCGAGGGCGGCGTCGACGATCAGACGCTGCCGGCTGCCCCAATAGTGGTAGATCATCGCCGTGTCCAGCCGGTACCGCTCGGCGAGTGCCTCGACACTGAACCGCTCCACCCCCCAGCGTGCCAGCTCGTCGAGCACGGCTGGCATCACCCGGGACCGGATGTCGGCCGGTATCGCGGGCCGGGCCGGTTCGGGTATTCGAGACGGCTGCATGCATGCCCCCTTCGCCGAATCACGCCGCCGCAACCGACTTTCTACCGCACCTGCGGTCGATCAGGTGGTGTTTCCGGCAACAAGGCCCGGCACGATGTCGCTGAGGCTGAACGTGACCGGCTGGTCGAGCTGCTCGTAGGTGCAGGACCGCGGGTCGCGGTCGGGCCGCCAGCGGTTGAACTGCGCGGTGTGCCGGAACCGCACGCCTTCCATGTGGTCGTAACGCACTTCGACCACCCGCTCGGGCCGCAGCGGCACGAACGACAGGTCCTTGCCGGCGTTCCACCGTGAGTACTCGTTCTTGCGCGGGGTGCGTTCGCCGGCTTCGTGGGCCGCCCAGTTCCAGGGGTGCCGATCGAAGCTGGTTACCAGGGGCTGCAATTCGGCGAACAGCCGCTTGCGTTCGGCCATCGGGAAGGCGCCGATCACGCCGACCGAGGCGAGCTGCCCGTCGTCCTGGTACAGGCCGAGCAGCAGCGACCCGATGGCGTCGCTGCCGGATTTGTGCACTCGGTAGCCGGCGACCACGCAGTCTGCGGTCCGCTCGTGCTTGATCTTGAACATGACGCGCTTGTCCGGCTGATAGGTGACGGTCAGCGGTTTGGCGACGACGCCGTCCAGTCCGGCGCCCTCGAACTCCTCGAACCATTGCTGCGCGGTGGTCTGGTCGGTGGTGGCCGGGGTGACGTGAATCGACGAACCCGAGTCCTGCAGCGCGTCGACGAGTGCCGCGCGCCGCTCGCTGAACGGGCGTCTGGTGTAGTCGTCGTCGCCGAGCGCCAGCAGGTCGAACGCGATGAACGAGGCCGGGGTCTGCTCGGCCAGCAGGCGCACACGGGAGTCGGCGGGGTGGATGCGCTGTTGCAGCGCTTCGAAATCCAGGCCGTGCTCGGTGGCGATCACGATCTCTCCGTCGATCACGCAGCGTTGTGGCAGCTCGGCCTTGACCGCCTCGACCAGTTCCGGGAAATACCGTGTCATCGGCTTCTCGTTGCGGCTGCCCAGCTCCACTTCGTCGCCGTCCCGAAAGCAGATGGACCGGAAGCCGTCCCACTTGGGTTCGTACGACGCGTCCGGCGGGATCGTCTTGACCGACTTGGCCAGCATCGGCGACACCGGCGGCATGACGGGTAAGTCCATTGCTTCATTCTGGCCTGCGCGTGCTGGAATCTTCAGATATGGCCGCTGCAGCTGAAGAACTCGACGTCGACGGCATCTCGGTGCGGTTGACCAACCGCGACAAGGTGTATTTCCCCGAGCTCGGATCCGACGGCACCAAGGGCCGGCTGGTCGAGTACTACCAGGCGGTGGCGCGTGGCCCGATGCTGACGGCATTGCGCGACCGTCCCACCCATCTGCAACGGTTTCCCGACGGCATCGACGGCGAGGAGATCTACCAGAAGCGGGTGCCGCAGCACCACCCCGACTACCTGGAAACCTGCCGGATCACGTTCCCGTCGGGACGTACCGCCGACGCGCTGAAGGTGACCCATCCCGCCGCGATTGTGTGGGCGGCGCAGATGGGCACCGTCACGCTGCATCCCTGGCAGGTCCGCTGCCCCGATACCGAGCACCCCGACGAGTTGCGCATCGACCTCGATCCGCAGCCGGGCACCGGCTTCGTCGAGGCCCGCACGGTCGCCGTCGAGGTGCTGCGGCCGCTGCTCGACGAACTCGGCCTGGTGGGGTACCCGAAGACGTCGGGTGGTCGCGGCGTCCATGTGTTCCTGCGGATAGCCACCGAGTGGGACTTCATCCAGGTGCGCCGGGCCGGCATCGCGCTGGCCCGCGAAATCGAGCGGCGGGCGCCCGACGCGGTGACCACGTCCTGGTGGAAGGAAGAACGCGGCGAGCGCATCTTCATCGACTTCAACCAGAACGCCCGCGACCGCACCATGGCGTCGCCGTATTCGGTGCGGCGCACCCCGATCGCGACGGTGTCGATGCCGCTGAGCTGGGACGAGCTCGCGTCGGCGGACCCGGACGACTACACGATGTTGACGGTGCCGGACATGGTGGCGGCCCGCGACGATCCGTGGGCCGGCATCGACGAGGTTGCCCAGTCGCTGACTGGGTTGCTGGACATGGTCGACGCCGACGAGGAACGCGGCCTGGGCGACATGCCGTACCCGCCGAACTACCCGAAGATGCCGGGGGAACCGAAGCGGGTGCAGCCGAGCCGGGACACGGATCGGAAGAAGGAAGACTAGATCCGGCCGGCGGCGAACGTCGCGGCCTGCGCCGTCATCCCGGTCCGGACGTAGGCGACGTGCGCCGCGCCGCTCCTACCCTCGGAGCAGATCGGGTCGTCGGGAACGCAGAGGTTGATCGTCTTCGGCAGGTAGAGCGGGCTGATCTCCGGCAGCCGTCCACCGCCCAGCCGCCTCGACAAGGCGCTTTGCGGATTGCCGAAGACGGCGACGGCGGCGACATGGTCGACTTGCGGAGCGAGGTCGTTGGTGGCCATGTCGATGACGCCCGCGCCCTGCGAATAGCCGCCGAGCACCATCCGGGTGTTGGGGCAACCCGCGGCGGTCGATTGCACGTGTGCTCGGGCGTCGGCGGCGCCCGCGGCGGAGCTGCTGGCGAAGGCGTCGGTGGCGGGATAGTTCACGGCGTAGACCCCGACGGACCGCCCGCCGACCTGCGAGCGCAGCGAGTCGATGAAAGCCTGCCCGACGCCGCCGACGCCGGGAGGCTCGTTGGTGCCGCGGGCGAAGGTCACCTCGACGTCCGGGCACGCGGCAGCGGACGCGTGGGCTGGGGTGATCAGTGCTGCTGTCAGGGTGATCGTCACTGCGGGGATGCTGCGCATAACTCCATGCTGCGACCGGGCGGCCTGATCCGCACGCATCTCATAACCAACCGAAATCCTCCGCGCCGAAGCGGCCGCGATCTGCGCGTTTACGCCGATGTTTTCCCGGGACTTTTACTGGCACTAGGGTCGCGCAGCGACATGAGTGTGAAACGTTGGCTTTAATTGTGAATCCACGGCTTTCGCGGTGAACGTAGGGTGGAAATCTCGGCGAAATCCCGCCCAGGTTTCACTCTGAAAGCCCAGGTTTCACACTCAACGCCAAGGCTTCACGCGCAAGGCCCAGGGTTCACGCGGCAACGCCTCACACCGCGATGGACTTGATGTCCAGGTACGCGTCCAACCCTTCGGGTCCCAGCTCTCGCCCATAGCCACTGCCTTTGACGCCGCCGAACGGCGCGAACGGGTCCATGGTGTAACCCTGGTTGATGCCCAGCGTCCCGGTGCGGATGCGCCCAGCGATCGCCAGCGCCCGGTCGGTGTCACCGGTCCACACCGAACCGGCCAGGCCGTAGTCGGAGTCGTTGGCGATAGCCACCGCGTCGTCTTCGTCGCGGTAAGGGATGACGGTGATGACCGGCCCGAAGATCTCTTCGCGCGCGATGCGCATGGTGTTGTCGGCGTCGGCGAACAGGGTGGGTTTGACGTACCAGCCGGCATCGAGGCCGTCGGGCATGTCGGCACCGCCGAGGACCAGTCGCGCTCCTTCGTGCTGACCGATCTCGATGTACTCGCGGACTCTGCTCTGTTGACGTTGCGAGACCAGCGGCCCGAGTTGGGTCTTGGGGTCGTCCGGGTCGCCGACGCGCAGGCCGGCCATCTCGGATGCCAGCGCGTCGACGTACTCGTCGTGACGGTGCTCGGGGACCAGCACCCGGGTCAACGCGTTGCAGATCTGGCCGCTGTTGGACAAGCTGGCCGACCGCACCCCGGCGGCGACCTTGGCTGGGTCCGCATCGTCGAGGACCACGGCCGCGGATTTGCCGCCGAGTTCCAGGCTCACCTTGGTCAGGTTCGCGCCGCATGCGGCCGCGACGGCACGACCGGCCGCAGTGGACCCGGTAAAGGACACCTTGTCGACGCCGGGGTGCGAGACCAGCGCTTCGCCGACGGCGCGGTCCCCGGGGACCACGCTGACCAGACCGGGCGACAGATTTAGCGTGCCGAGCATCTCGGCTAAAAGCAAAGCGTCCAAAGGAGATTCGGGGGCGGGCTTGAGCACCACCGCACATCCGGCCAGCAACGCCGGCACCAACTTGGTGACGGTGAGGAACTGCGGCATGTTCCACGGCACGATCGCGGCGACCACTCCCACCGGTTCCCTGCGGATCTGTACGTCGGCACCGAAGAACCCGGTCCGGGACTCTTCCCAGGGGTGTCGCTCGGCGAGGTCGCAGAACGCGCGCATCATCATCGCCGGCAGGCCGACCTGAGCGCGCTGGGCAAAGGTGATGGGGGCGCCGATCTCGGCGGTGATCGTCTGCGCCATCTCCGCGCGCCGTTCGTGGTAGACCTCGGCGAGTCGGCGGATCGCGGCAATACGTTCCGACGGATCGGTACGTCCCCACGCGTCGGTGGCGGCTCGTGCCGCCTGCACGGCGGCGTCGACGTCGGACTCCCCGGCGGCAGACACCTCGGCGATCGGTAGCTCGGTGTGTGGTGAGATGACCTCGAAAATCTGTGACTCCATCCGCGCCCTTTCACCAGGCAGTATCAACTACTTGCGATTACCCGGTAGAGCATATACCGTCGGGCCACCAGTACGGACAGGAGCGGTCATGCCCCGATTTCCCAAGCCGCCAGAGGGCAGCTGGACCCAGCACTATCCCGAGTTGGGCACCGGACCGGTGTCGTACGGGGACTCGATAAGCCCGGAGATCTACGACTTGGAGCGCGCGGCGATCTTCAAGCGCGCCTGGCTGAATGTGGGCCGGGTACAACAACTTCCGCGCAAGGGTAGCTACTTCACCAAAGAGCTGAAGGTCGCCAACACCTCGATCATCCTGGTGCGCAACGGATCAGGCGAAATCAACGCCTTCCACAACGTCTGCCGGCACCGCGGTAACAAGCTGGTGTGGAACGACATGCCGCTCGAAGAGACCCGTGGCGTGTGCCGGCAATTCACCTGCAAGTACCACGCCTGGCGATATGACCTGGACGGGAACCTGACCTTCGTGCAGCAGGAGGAGGAGTTCTTCGACCTCGACAAGAGCCGGTACGGACTGGTGCCGGTGCACTGTGAAGTCTGGGAAGGCTTCATCTTCGTCAACTTCGCCAAGCAGCCCGAGCAATCGCTGCGCGAATTCCTGGGTCCGATGGTGACGGGGTTGGAGGGTTATCCGTTCGACCTGATGACTTCGCGCTGGCAGTACCGCTCGGAGGTCAAGGCGAACTGGAAGCTCTACATGGACGCGTTCCAGGAGTTCTATCACGCGCCGGTACTGCATGCGAACCAGTCGCCGACGGCGTATTCCAAGGCTGCCGCCGAGGCGGGATTCGAAGCGCCGCATTACCGCTTGGACGGCCCGCACCGACTGGTGAGCACCTCGGGCGTGCGGGCCTGGGAGATGGCGGCGGAGATGCGCAAACCGATGGAGGACATCTGCCAGAGCGGGCTGTTCGGACCGTGGGACAAGCCGGATCTGGGCGAGATGCCGGCCGGGCTGAACCCCGCGAAGTGCGATCCGTGGGGCCTGGATTCGTTCCAGCTGTTCCCCAATTTCGTGATCCTGTTCTGGGGTCAGGGCTGGTATCTGACCTACCACTACTGGCCGACCTCCTACAACAGCCACATCTTCGAGGGCACACTGTATTTCCCGCAGCCCCGGACCCCCCGGGAGCGTGTGGCCCAGGAGTTGGCCGCGGTGTCGTTCAAGGAGTACGGCCTGCAGGACGCCAACACGCTGGAGGCCACCCAGTCGATGATCGAGTCCAACGTGGTCGACGACTTCCTGCTCTGCGATCAGGAGATCCTGATTCGGCACCTGCATTCCGAAACCGCGGCCTGGATTCAGGACTACCAGCAACGCGCCGGGGTGACGGCCTGATGACCGAGACTTCGGTTCTGCCAGTCGAATTCGCCGATCTCGAGTCGTTCGCCGAGTGGTGTCTGCCCACCGAGTCGCAGCGCTACGCCAAGCGACTGGCCAGCTCGATGACCGAGATGAAGGCGTTCTACGACGCGATCACCCCACGGGCCGAGGAAGCCCTGTCCTACTGCGACAAATTCCCGCTCGACGACCTGCCCGAGGACGTCCTGAACCTGATGCATCTGCTGTATTCGATGATCATGGTGTCGTTTCCGGTGGAGTGCTGGAAGCAGCCCCGCGTCCCCGATTCAGGCGCGTCCACACTGGACTGCGTGTCCGAGCCCTTCCCGTGATCACCGTCCTGCGGGCCGACCGCTGGGCCGACGTGGACGCCGGACAGGTGCGCTCGCCGGCCGTGGTGGTGGTCGACGGAAATCGGATCACCGCGGTCAATCCCGAAGAGCCGCTGCCGGATTCGGCCAACATTGTCGACCTGGGTGATGTGACCCTGCTGCCCGGGTTGATGGACATGGAACTCAACCTGTTCATCGGCGGTCCCGGTGGCCCCGAAGGCTTACCGGCCCCCATGCACGGTGTCCAGGACGACCCGGCCTATCGCACGCTGCGCGCGGCGGTCAACGCCCGCACCACGCTGGAGGCCGGCTTCACCACCGTGCGCAATCTCGGTCTGATGGTCAAGACCGGCGGCTACCTGCTCGACGTGGCGTTGCAGCGCGCCATCGAGCAAGGCTGGCACGTCGGCCCGCGCATCTATCCGGCCGGACATGCCGTCACCCCCTACGGCGGACACCTCGATCCCACCGTCTTCCAGCGCCTGGCGCCGGGGATCATGCCGCTGTCGATCGCCGAGGGCATCGCCAACGGCGTCCCCGACGTCATCGCCTGTGTCCGTTATCAAATCCGCCACGGCGCCAAGCTGATCAAGGTCTCGGCCTCGGGCGGGGTGATGTCGCACAGCACCGCCCCGGGCGCGCAGCAGTACTCCGACGCCGAGTTCGCCGCCATCGCCGACGAGGCACACCGCGCCGGGGTGCGCGTCGCCGCCCACGCCGTCGGCGACACCGCCATCCGGGCCTGCATCCGCGCCGGCATCGACTGCATCGAACACGGCTTCCTGGCCTCCGACGACACCATCCAGATGATGGCCGACCACGGCACGTTTCTGGTCTCGACCACGTATCTGACGGAGGCGATGGCGATCGACCGGATCGCACCGGAGTTGCGCAAGAAGGCCGAAGAGGTCTTTCCCCGCGCAAAGACCATGCTGCCCAAGGCGATCGCCGCCGGCGTGCGCATCGCCTGCGGCACCGACGCACCGGCGATCCCGCACGGACAGAACGCCAAGGAACTCGGAGCGCTGGTCGCCCGCGGCATGTCACCCATGCAAGCGCTGAAAGCCGCCACGGTGGTGGCGGCCGAACTGATCGAAGCCGATCACGAATTGGGCCGGCTGGCACCGGGTTACCTCGCCGACATCATCGCGGTGCCCGGAGATCCGTCGGACGACATCGCCACCACGCTGCAAGTCTCATTCGTGATGAAGGATGGCCAGATCGTCAAGGCGCCGACATGACCGATCCCGCAATGGAACTCACCGAAAATCTGCTGTGGCTGCTCAAGCAGGCGTTCTACTTCTCGCTGACCACAGTGAACGACGCGGTCAGCGGGCACGGCGTCAGCACCGCCCAAATCGGGGTGCTGCGACAGCTGCTGAACGAACCCGACCTGTCCGGCGCCGAACTGGCCCGGCGGTTGTTGATCACCCCGCAAGGGGTGCAACTCGCGCTGACCGCACTGGAACGCCGCGGCCTGGTGGAACGCACACCGGACCCCCAGCACAAGCGCATCCTGCGGGCCCGCCTGACCGAGCAGGGCCGGACCGTGGTGACAACGGTGATCAGCGACGCGGTGGCGGCGCACGAGAAGGTGTTCGGGGTGCTCACCGCCGAGGAGCAGGTAAACCTGCGTGACCTGCTGAGCCGGGTCGTCGAGAAGGGCACCGGGCACGAGTTGTTCAAGGACCACGTGTAAGCCATGTCTCTAGTACTTGATAAGGATAACAAGTACTTGATACCGTGGTGCTCGATGCCTGAACCCACACCGGTCGTGGTCACCGAACACGTGACCATCGAGCTGAACCGCCGCACCACCACCGTGTCCTACACTGCCGGCGACACGTTGCTGCAGACCGCCCGCATGGCCGGTCTGCAGCCGCCGTCGTCGTGCGAAATCGGTTCCTGCGGAACGTGTATGGCCCGGCTGACCGAGGGCGGCGCGCGGATGATCAACAACGATGCGCTCGACGACGACGAGGTGGCCGAGGGTTGGGTGCTCACGTGTCAGTCCCTGCCGACCACTGCCACGGTACGGGTGGTCTACGAGTGAGTCGGGTGGCCGTGGTGACCGGCGGCGCCTCCGGTATGGGCGAGGCGACCTGTCACGAGCTGGGTCGGCTCGGTCACCGGGTCGCGGTCCTCGACCTCGACGAACAGGCGGCGAAGCGGGTCACCGAAGACCTACGCGCACAAGGGGTCACGGCCATCGGCGTCGAAGCCGACGTCACCGACCGCGCCGCCGTCGAACGGGCCTTCGGCCAGGTACGCCACGAGCTCGGCCCCGTGTCGGTGTTGGTGACCAGCGCGGGCATGTTCGGCATTGCCCCGTTCATCGAGATCGACCCCGAGTCCTGGAACCGGATCGTCGACGTCAACCTGAACGGCACCTTCCACTGCTGCCAGGTCGCGCTGCCCGACATGCTGGCCGCCAACTGGGGCCGCATCGTGATGATCTCGTCGTCCAGCGCCCAGCGCGGCACGCCGTTCGCCGCGCATTACGCGGCCTCGAAGGGCGCGGTCATCACGCTCACCAAATCGCTTGCCCGCGAATACGCGGCGCACGGCATCACCGTCAACAACATCCCGCCGTCGGGCATCGAAACCCCGATGCAGCATCGGGCACAGGCGGCGGGACACCTGAAGTCCAACGAGGAGATCGCCGCCAACATCCCGATGGGCCGCCTGGGTACCGGCGCCGACATCGCCGCCGCCGTCGGCTTCCTGTGCTCAGAGGCCGCCGGCTTCATCACCGGCCAGGTGCTCGGCGTCAACGGCGGAGCGGTGATGTGAGGCAAGGAGGTTCGTCATGACGCGACCCGGTCGGCCCCCGGAGGGATCCTGGACCGAGCACTATCCCGAATTGGGCACCGGCCCAATCTCTTTCGCCGACTCCACGTCGCCGGAGTTCTACGAACTCGAACGTGAGGCCGTGTTCAAACGCGCGTGGCTGAACGTGGCCCGCGTCGAGGAACTGCCCCGCGTCGGCAGTTATCTGACCAAGGAGATCGAGGTCGCCCGGGTTTCGGTCATCCTGGTCAAAGGCCGTGACGAAACCATCCGCGCGTTCTACAACGTGTGCCGGCACCGCGGAAACAAGCTGGTGTGGAACGACTTTCCCAACGAAGAGACCCGCGGCACCTGCCGCCAGTTCACCTGCAAGTACCACGGCTGGCGCTACGGCCTGGACGGCACGCTGAACTTCGTGCAGCAGTCCTCGGAGTTCTTCGACCTCGACCCGGCAGACCACGGTTTGGCCCCCGTGCACTGCGAGGTGTGGAGCGGCTTCATCTTCATCAACCTTGATCCCGAGCCCCGTCAGACTCTGCGGGAGTTCCTGGGCCCGATGATCACCGGTCTGGACGGCTATCCGTTCGGGAAGCTGACCGAACGCTA
This sequence comes from Mycobacterium sp. NGS22, assembly GCF_059813095.1. Classification (NCBI taxonomy): domain Bacteria; kingdom Bacillati; phylum Actinomycetota; class Actinomycetes; order Mycobacteriales; family Mycobacteriaceae; genus Mycobacterium; species Mycobacterium sp. NGS22. The sequence continues at coordinate 11,205 of NZ_JCALDY010000028.1, read as the reverse complement.
CGCATGGGTCGCGCACAACAACAGCAACTGGAAGATCTTCGCCGACGCGTTCCAGGAGTACTACCACGTGCCCTCGTTGCACCCCCAGCAGGTGCCGCCCGAGGTGCGCGATCCCAACGCCGGATTCACTTGCGGCCATTTCCAACTCGACGGTCCGCACCGGTTGGTGTCGACGGCGGGACGGCGCCGCTGGCTGCTGCCTGCCGACTACATGTACCCGATCGAGCGGGCCACCCGAAGCGGCTTGGTCGGTCCGTGGCGCACCCCGGACATCGGTGAGTTGCCGGCCGGTCTGAATCCCGGCGGCATCGATCCGTGGGGAATCAGCAACTTCCAGATCTTCCCCAACACCGAGATCTTGATCTACGGTGGCTGGTACCTGCTCTACCGGTACTGGCCGACCTCCTACAACACCCACCGGTTCGAGGCCTATACGTACTTCTCACCGGCAAGCACCGTGCGGGAACGCATCGAGCACGAGGTCGCGGCGGTGGTGCTCAAGGAGTTCGCGCTACAGGACGCCGGGATGCTCGGCGGCACCCAGGCCGCACTGGAATACGGCATCGTCGACGACTTCCCGCTCAACGACCAGGAGATCCTGGTGCGCCACCTGCACAAGGTCGTGGTCGACTGGGTCGAGGGGTACCAGCGCGAACGCAATCCGGCGCCGGTGGGAGCCTGACCATGCCAGATTCCTTGCTGCCCAGCGCATTCGCCGAGCTGGAGGATCACGCCCGCATCTGGTGTCTGGCAACCGAGACCGAACGCTGGAACCAACGGCTGGCGAGCAGCATGGCCGAGATGCGGCAGTTCTACGATGCGTTCTTCCCGCGCCTGGAAGAGGCCATCGAGTACTGCGACAAGTTCCCGCTCGACGACCTGCCCGACGACGTGCTGAACCTGCTGCACCTGATCTATTCGCTGATCATGGTGGCCATGGCGGTGGAGATCATGCACCAGCCCGCCCCGACCGACGCCGCCGACGCGGTGATGATCCGCACCGGCGAGCCGGTGCCCTGACGAGGGAACGAAATGAGTCTGCTCACCATCACCAAACTCAGCGAGTCCGTCGGCGCCGAAGTCACCGGCCTGGATCCCAGCCGGCTGGCGTCCGACGACGGCAGCGCCATCCTGGATGCGTTGGAGCACAACGGCGTACTGGTATTCCGCGATCTGCGGCTCGAGCCTGAAGCGCAGGTCGAATTCTGCCGTCGGCTCGGCGAGATCGACCACTCCTCCGACGGGCATCACCCGGTGGCCGGCATCTACCCGATCACCTTGGATCTGTCCAAGAACTCCTCGGCCGCCTACCTCAAGGCGACGTTCGACTGGCATATCGACGGATGCACCCCCACCGGGGACGAATGCCCACAGAAGGCCACCGTGCTCTCGGCCATTCAGGTCGCCGAGTGGGGCGGCGAGACCGAATTCGCCAATTCCTATGCGGCATATGACGCTTTGACCGACGAGGAGAAGCAGCGCTACGGCGCGTTACGGGTGGTGCACTCGTTGGAGGCCTCGCAACGCCGTATCACCCCCGACCCCACCCCGGAGCAACTGGCGCGGTGGCGGTCGCGGCGCACCCACGAACACCCGTTGGTGTGGACCCATCGCAGCGGACGAAAGTCGTTGGTACTCGGCGCTTCTGCGGACTACGTGGTGGGCATGGACCTCGACGAGGGCCGGAACCTGTTGGCGGAGTTGCTGGAACGGGCCACCGTTCCCGAGCGGGTGTACAGCCACAACTGGTCGGTCGGCGACACGGTGATCTGGGACAACCGCGGCGTCCTGCACCGCGCCGCCCCGTACGACCCGGACTCGCCACGCCACATGCTGCGCACCACCGTCCTGGGCGACGAACCGATCCAGTAGACCCGCTGTGGGCCGAACCACGGTTGGGTCCGGCCGCGACGGGGAATGGTTTGGGCGTGGCTCCCACCTTTCAGGACGTGATCAAGTCCAAGTACCTGCTGTTGACGACGTTCACCAAAGACGGCCGCGCGAAGCCGACCGCGATCTGGGGCGTCCCGGACGGTGACAAGCTGCTGATCATCACCGACGACGATTCGTGGAAGGTGAAGCGCATCCGCAACACACCGAGGGTGACCATCGCCAAGAGCGGGTCGCTGGGCAAGTCCAAGAGCGAGCCGGTCGAGGGCGTCGCGCGGGTGTTGCCCAAGTCGGAGACGCGCCGGGTGTACAACGCCGTGCTCAAGCGGTACTGGTATCACGCGCCGTGGTTCTACGTGCACTCGATCGTGCGGGGCGGCATCGACAAGGTGCACGTCGGGCTGGAGGTCGCACCCGCCTCGTAGCCTGTCACCATAGAACGGTGACCACCACCATCATCGTGGTGACGCTGGTGCTGCTGGGCCTCGCCATCGTGATCAACGGACTGCTGCGGCTGAAGGATTGGCTCAAGAATTCGCCGCCCCTGCCGCCGCTGATCGAGCCGGACGACGAGGACGACTGATCGTCACCCGCGCAGTGCCGCGACCGTATCGAAGATCGTGGTGCGTGGATCCCGATAGGTGACGCCCAGTTCCTGCTCGCTCGGCGAGTCGTCGGACCTGGGCATCTGCGTGTAGTACTGCATGCCCGCCCCGGTGAACGGGTTCTCGAACGGAAGATACGGTCCCGCCAGGTCCAGCAGCGTCCCGGCGACTCGCAGCGCCGTGTCAGGCACCGGGACGGTGACCATCCGGGTATCTGCGGCCTGACCCAGCATGTCCGCGAGATCGGCGACCGGGACCCGGTGCCCACCCACCATGTACCGTCGCGGCCCTCGTCCGGGCTCCAGCAGCGCGGCGTGCACCGCCGCGACATCGCGCGCATCGATCACCAGCCAGGCCGCGCTGCGTCCCGGGATCGTGTGCATCTGCAGCGCCACCCGCACACCCTCGCCGGCTTCACCGTATTGGTCGCCGACCGGCGGGCCGAGCACCATGCCGGGATAGGTGATGTTCACCGGGGCGCCGGCGTCCTGGAGACCGCGGGCATAGATCTCGACCTGCGCCTTGGATGTGCCGTAACCGTCCCTGCCGCCGACCACCGGCAGGTCCGCGCTCAACGTCTCCAAACCGGGGTGGAAAAGCGCGGTGAAGCTCGAGACGTGAATCACCGGGTCAAGCCCGAGCTGGACGGCCTGACCAAGGACATTGCGGGCGCCGTCCATGTTGGTGCTGAGCATCTCCGGGGTCTGCCGCGGGTCGGTGGCGACCAGGGCCGCACCGTGCACGACGGCGTCGCAACCGGTCAGCGCTTCGCGCACCGATTCGCGGTCCTTGATGTCGCCCTGGACGTAATCGGAGATGTCGACGCCCAGCTTGCCGACGGAGGTCTCCAGCTTTGCCGGGGTCCGAACCAGGAAGCGGACCGAATGGCCCGCGTCCGCAATAGCTTTGGCGGTCCAACCGCCGACGAATCCAGTGCCACCGGTTATCAGAACGCGCATGCTGCGATTCTGCTACAGACGGCTCGCGGCGAATTCCGCGGCCTGGTTTGCCATCCCATTCACCGAGTACGAAATGTGCTCGATCCCAGGACCCCCGGGTGGACCCGAGCAGATGTTGTCGCCCTGGGCGCACTGCTGGATGGTCTTGGGCTGATACAGCGGACCGATCGTGATCTGCGGCGCCCCATACTGACTGAGGAATTGCGGCGACGGCGTACCGAACAGGGTGACCGCGGCGACGTGGTTCGCGATCTCCGGCGCCAGTGGCTGTGGCACCGCCGACGCCGGCACGCCCTCCGGCACGGCCGGGGAAGTGACGTAGCCCGCCACTGCCGCGCCTTGAGAGTATCCGCCCAGGACTTCCCTGGTGTTGGGACAGTTCGACGCCATCGACTCGATGTGCCCGCCCGCGTCGCGGATCCCGTCGATGACGCCGAGCGAGAACTCGCTGCTGTTGAAGTCGGTGCTCGCCGGGTAGTTGACCGCGTACACGGCCAGCGACCTGGCGCCGATCGCCGACTGCAATGCGTTGACGAACGATTGCCCGACACCGCCCACGCCGGGCGCTTCGCCGCTGCCCCGGGCAAACACCACCTCGACATCGGGGCAGGGTGCCGCCGACGCGGCAGGCGCGGGCGTGCCCAGCAGCGTGGCGGCGCCGAGGAACGCGGCCACTGCGGTGCCCGCCCCGAAGCGGCGAGTTGATTCGATGACAGTCATGTGCAAACCTCTCTCGACGATCCGCTAGGGATAACCAGAATTCGGTGACTCAACCGCGGGAATTTCGGCGCCGCAATGGGTTTCGGACAAAATTGTCCCGCGCGAGACGGACCGGATCCGGCGCTCGCGCGGGACAATTCAGCGGCAGGATTACTTCTTGAACGCGTCCTTGATCTTCTCGCCGGCGTCCTTGAGGCTCGACTTGGCCTGGTCGAATCGACCCTCGTTCTCGGTGTCCCGGTCGCCGGTAGCCCTACCGACGGCCTCCTTGGCCTTGCCGCCCACGTCTTCGATCTTGTTCTTGACCTTGTCTTCGCCGCTCATCGCGTCCTCACTCCTGTCGGTTTGCGTTGGGGACCCTCAGCGAATACCCGACTGCGGGTGCCGACGAAACCCTCGCCGCTGTTGCTGTCGCCACGCGTCCCTGACCCGGACCCCGGTGTCCTTGATGTTCGCTTTCGTTTGATCGAGGATTCCCTCGAACTCGGTGCGTCTGTTGCCGCTGAGTCTGCCGAAGGTTTCCTTGGCCCTGCCGCCCCAGTACTGGGCGCTGTTGCTGAACCTGTTGTTAGCCATGGGTGTGGCATACCCGCTGGCCTACCGCTTCATACGGGTCATCCGGTGGGAACCGTGCCGCGCGGCAGCGTCAGGGGCAGGTCGGCGTAGGTCGCGATGCCGGGTGCGGCGGCCACCACGGCGGGGATCGCGTGGATCGCCGGCATGGCCGTCATGATGTGGCCGAGCGTCATGAACTCGGCAAGCGTGGTGGCCTGGAAGTATGGCGGCGGCAGGAAGCCGACCTTGGTGGTCACCGTGGGCTGGCCGTCGACCTGGATGACCCAACCATCCTGGTCGATCTTCCAGTCTGGTTCCAGGGTCTGCCCTTTGCGCCAGCGCACGTTCAGGTCTACGACGGTGTTGCCGCCGACGATCCCCTGCCAACTGATATAGACCCCGGCCACGCAGCCGGCGTCGATGGTCCAGGACTCCATCGCGAGATCTTCTGTGGTCTGGGCGAATTCGGCCACGCAGCGCACCTCGTCCAGTTCGACACCGAGCGCGTCGGCGACCAACCGGACCGCCTCCCCGAAGATCGCCGTGCCCTTCTCTGCCATCTGCGGCAGGTCGGGGTTGTCGATCGGCTGGCCGAACCCGACCGGCTTCTCGGTGTCGGGTGAGTCGTAGAACGTGGTGTCGGCGGCCTCGTTGACGGTGACCTTGTCGACCCGGTTGCACACCATCGCCGACACGATGGCCAACAGCTCGGCGAAACCCGGGCTCACTCCGGACCCGAACATCGTCGAGCCGCCCTTCTCGCACGCTTCGAGGATCCGGTCGCGCCCGGCGCCCAGGTTGTGCCCGGTGATGAACGATGCCGTCGTCACCACGTTCACACCCGCCGACAGGATCCGCACCAGCTCGTCGACGTCGATCCACATCGGGTTGTAGACCACACAGTCCGGTTTGAGGGCCAGCAACTCCTCGACGTCGTTGGTGGCGCTTATCCCCAGCGGCTCGATGCCGACCAGCTCACCGGCGTCCCGGCCGGCCTTGTCCGCCGACCAGGCGTAGCAACCCACCACTTCGAACAGGGGATTGGTCGCAAGTGACTGCAGCGAGCTCTTGCCGACATTGCCGGTGGTCCATTGCACGACGCGATATTTGTTGGGCACTCGCTCAGCATAGGCACGTGGGTCGCGCTCAGTAAGAGGATTCGGCCGCCAGGATCTCGGCGAGGAATGCGTCGGCCGGCGGCTGGTCCAGTCGTGCCCGCACCCAGCGGCGGACTCGGTCCCGGACCTCGCGCGACTCGTCGACCGGCGCACCGACGACCACCGACGTCACCGGCCAATCGTGGTTCCAGGCCGCCGATTCCGTCATCGCCTGTCGCTGCGCGTCCGACAGCGGCACGGTGGCCCGGCCACCCGCATCGAGCGCGCCGGCGCCGCCGACATCCCCCGACTCGATGCGGACCGTGACATCGGTCGCCGGTTCGGGGCCGATGACGGCCGCACGCACGACGGCGACGACGGTCGGACCGCTCGCCTGCACGCTCCACTCGACCGTGTCCTCGGCCGCGTCGAAGATTCCCGGCGGCACCGCCGCCCAGTTGATCGACACGACTCCGCGGCCGATCGCTGTGCCGGTCCGGCTCGGCGCTTCGGAGCCGGCCGCCAGCGCGTAGTCATCCTGACGGCCGGTCTGCATACTCGCCACCGGACTCGAATCATCCAGTGCCGCAGCCAGTTCCGACCATCCGGTGCCGTCCAGTCCGATCTCGTCGGCGAGTTCGGAGCCGGCCCGCACCAGCTTGCGTACCCGCGGATCGTCCACACCGAGGTAGGCGGTCAATGCCGCCGCGTGCGGAACGAGCAGACCGGTGGCGTCGGAGTCCAGGGTGTCTTCGGTGAAGTAGTCCTGCGCGGCGGCTGTGAGCAGCGCGACCTCGACGTCGAGCAGGGTTTGGTCGAGGTGGGGGATGCCGTCGCGCTGGCTGGCCGGCCACCACCGCCGCAGCCAGTGCCCGATCGCCAGTCGGCGCAACGGTTCCAGCGAACCCGGCACGACGGCTACGCCGGAGAGATCGGCAGGTTCGTCGGTCGCGAGCAGCGCGGCGTGGCCGTGCGGACCTACGATGCGCCACAGCCAATCCGCTTGGATCGGGTCGGTCACGGCGATCGCGGCATCCGCAGCCGGCTCGTCCACCAGCCAGGACAACACCGCGCCGCTGACTTCCAGCACGGCCAGTAGCGGCGACGGGTGCTGACCGAGCTCGGCGACCAGTCTCATCCCGCCACCTGCAATTCCAGCATCGACTTGATCCGTTGCCGGTGATCCAGGCTCACCGACCTGGCGACTCCGTCCAGCAACGCACGCACCTCGTCGACGTCATCGCACGGTTCCTGCCACACGTCGCGGCCGTGCAACCGGGCCCACAAGCGGCTGAGGTACGGCTGCGCGAATGCGGCCAGGTCGTCGACCACCTGTCGTTGCCGTGGATGGATCGGCCCGCCAGCGGCCAGGTATCGCCGGGCGTGCAGCACGTACGCCTCCTTGCGCAGCCTGGCCTGAATCTGGGCGGCCAGCGCGTAGCGGCTGGTCACCGTGCGGTCCAACGGTTTCAGTTCGACGGCGACCTCGATGCCGGCCACCATCGTGGCCTGCTTGTCCTCGGACAGCAGACCCCAGGGCGCGCTGGCCCGGTCCACTTCTTCGGCGCACAGCAACGGGATGTCGGGCAGCGCGTCGCGGTCCAGTGAACGCCGCAACGTCGCGCGAACGCGGTCCACCACGGTGCGGTCCAGCGGCCGGTCGCTGTCCGGGCCGCCGACGACTTGCGGGATCCGTTGGGGCGCAACCGAACTCAATCCCAATTCGACGACGGACCAGGGCAGCTCGACGTCCGACACGCGGGCCAGGGCACCCAGCTGGTACGGGGCCGGGTCCTCGATCATGGCCGACCACACCCGCTGGCGCGTCATGGTTGCGTTGTGAGTGTTGGCCGGGCCCAGCACGGTGGCCAGCTCGGCCAGAAACGGCTCCAGCACGGCGGCTTCGGCCCGCACGTCACGCCAACTCCGTTGCAACTGCGCCGACAACGAGGCGACCACCCGCGGATCGGCAACGTAGTCGTTGAGCACCTCGATCGCGGTACGGTCCCGGCCCTGGTGCACGTCGTGCAATACCGCGGCCGCGGTTTCGCGATCTTGCGGTGCGGGTGCGCCTTTGGTGACCGCGAGCTCGAAGCACACCGGAAAGTACAGCTCCTGAGCGTTGCCGCTGCGGATCCGCAACCGGCGTCGCTCCAGCTTCAGTACCTCGAACCAGGCTGCGGCGAAACGCAATTGGTCGGCACTGTCGACGATCAGGCCGTGCATGGCGGCGGCCGTGTCGGCAGCCACCACCGGCGCCGAATACTGCGGGTTGGAGCGCAGCCGCAGCACCAGCGGATCAAGGATGCGTTTGACCGTCCTGCTGAGCGGACCGCCGTCGTCGCTGCTGAGCACCTCGACCCCGGGACCGATTGCGCGCCAGGCCTGGTCGATGACCGCGCGGCGCGGATGCCCGGTCAAGGCAGTCGGCAGCTGCGGATCGGCGCTCATGACCACAGGATAGGGGCAGTGCCGAAAATCCCGGTACCCGCAAAGTTGGGTTCGGTAGCCGGCCGGCCCGGTGAAGCTGCTGGCATGAACAAGACGAAAATGTCGGCCCTGGGCGCCGAGATCGCCCTGATCGCAACCACCATCTACCGCGCCCTCCGCAAGCTGTTGCTTCCGCACGCCGGTCGGGGTCTGGCCGTCGGGGTGGGCACGGTGCGCGCCGCCGAGGAACGCCAGATCCTGATCGAGGTGTCCAGTGTGCACGGCGACACCTTCATCGGCCGGCTGGTGCATGGCGAGGACGGGGACTTGCCGAGTTTGCGGCCGGGATTGCTGGTGCTGGTGGCCTTCGACCCCGAGGCCCGCGAGCAACTCACGCTGCCCGATGACGTATTGGCCGTCCGCGCCGGCGGATTGGCGCTTGCCTGAACGTCATCGGGCGCCGTCGACGGCGAAGGTGACCAGCGCGCCCCAGTACAGCGGGCTGGCGGTGACATCGCCGTCCCGCCAGCGCCGCATCTGGGCGCGTTGCCAACGATTCACCGCGCATCCCACGTCGGCCTCTTCGTGCGCGTCGTCGACCGCCGTGACCAGCTCGGCCATCGGGTCGACGGAACCGGCTGTGGGCGGGCCGAATTGGCGGTACGCCGCCGTGGTGGGTAATGACCACAGGGTTGCGGTCACCAACTGGGCGCCACCCAGGATCATCGCTGCCACCAGACCCGTTGCCTCGTCGAACTGGTAGTCACCGCCGGATGCACAGGCCAACAGCGCAACCCGGGGCGGCATCGGCAAGCGCAGTGCCATCAGGTCCGACGCGGTCAGCGGTCGGTGATCGCCGACTGCCGCGGCGTCCCCGGGGATGCGGGCGGTACACGCGAGGTGCAGTGAAGCCCGGTCGGCGTGACCGACTTCGCCGTCGGCCGAACTCGCGTGCCCCAGGTAAAGCAACCGGCTTGGTTGTCGTGCAAGCAATTTGGCCAACCATCCGCGATCGGCGTCCTGCCGCCGGAACAGCGAGACGACGGAGTCCACTTCCGGCAACACCGCGCGGCGCTGCATCAACCCAGCGAAATGGCGAGCCAGCGGGGTCTGTTCGGATGGTCTGCCCAGCACCGAACCCAGCGCCGAGTCCGGTCGCTGCCCCGGCACCCGAGGGTCCAGGACCAGCAGTACCGGGCCGGCCTGCCGGGCAGTCCAGCTGGCCGGTGCGCGGTGTGCGTGCACTATGTGCTGCGGCGCCGCCAGCAGCACGTCAACCAGCTCCATCAACCGGTAACCGTCGGTGTGTTCCCTGATATCAGCCAATTGCCAAGGGATTCGGGCGGCGTGCCTGCCGCTGGCGGTGATCGCGTCGTGTCGCGCGCGAGCCAGCTCTTCGTTGCTCGGACCCGACTTCGGCAGCGCGAGTTGCCCCCACGGGACGCGGGCCAGCCGCGCACTGGGCGAGACGAACAATCTCGGCCGCGTGCCCGAAGACTGGCCCATGCACTCGGCGAGCAACTGCCAGCCGGCAGCGCCGATCAGCAGCACACCCAGAATGTAGGAGGTTGTCAGCTCGGCCTCTTGTGTCGCGAACGGACCGCGTGTCAGTGCCCGCTCGATCGCCTCACGCCGGCTCTCGGCACCCACCGGTTCCGGAAGCGCATCGGCCAGTTCCGCCAACGCCGCCAACAGGATTGGATCTTCGACCACCCAGTTGACCGTTCTGGACGGCTCGCCCACCACCCGCAGGCTGGCGTAGGTGGCGATGCCGATGTCGGCATACCGCAGGACCAGTGTCGGGACGGTCACGGCCACGTCGACCAGGCCGGCTCGGCCGCGGTGACTTCACGGCCGTACCGATGCAATGCCAGTGCACGATAGTGACTCATGATCGGCTCGTCGTCGGGGTGCATCCGCAATGGAGGCAACGGGCCGATCCTGTTCAGCGACCGGACTTCTCGCGGCGACGGTCCCGATGCAGTGGTTGCCAATTCGTCGTCGACGAACGCCGGCGAGACGGCGGTCGACTCCCATTCGACGACTTGCCGGACCGGTTGTTCGGTGTTCAGAGTGCCTCGCGCACTGTGATACTCGACCAACTCACTGAGCAGCTCGGTGTTTTCCCATTCCCAGGCGACTGCGAAGGCACCGGCCAGGACGGGTGCCGAAACATGCGTCGCCCAGCGTGCTCTCGCGGCGGCGTCGGAGATCGAATAGCGCACCGAGTCCACGGCCAGCGCCGCCGGTATCTTGAGTTCGGCCGCCTGTTGGAGCTTGGTCATCGCCCGCTGATACTGCGGCGTGCCGACCTCGCCGCGTAGCACACCGAGCGATGCGGCGTGACGGGCCTCGTTCTGCTGCAACGACTCACCGGGATCGCCCGATCCGTCGAAACCCAGGTCCGCCAAAGCATCCGCGCGCCACACCGTTCCGAGATGGTTGTCGAGCAGCGCGTACTGCAGCCAGCTGCTGCGCGGTGCGGAGTCCAGCAACTCCCGCGCCTGGGCGATGAGCTCGACGGCGGTGTCGAAGCGCCCGCAGAAGATCGCTATCCAGCTGCGCTGCAACAGGATCCGGTGCAGATGCAACGGTTTGCCCAGTTCGCGCCAGTGCCGTTCGGCGTGCTCCCAGCACTCGTCGGCGGCCTGTAGTGCGCCGCCGGCCAACCGGGTCAGACCCAAGTAGAGCCAGCAGCGAGACACGTCGTGGGCCCGCGCGTAACGCGCGATCACCGGGTAGGCGTCGGACACCAACTGTTCGGTGGTGTGGTGGTCACCGAGCGCCCACGACGCCGCGGCGCGCTCGAGTTGTGTTCTGGCGCTGGCGAGTTCCCAGCCGTTGGCCTGCGCCCGGGCACCGGCACGACGCAGCCAGGGTTCCGCCTCGGAAAGCCGCCCGGTCTCGACGCAGAATCGCCCGTAGCCGGTGGCCGCCAGCACCCACAGG
>NZ_JCALDY010000027.1:0-53363 GCF_059813095.1 Mycobacterium sp. NGS22 | reverse complement strand
GCGCCTCAGCGCGCCTTAACCGAGCGCGACCAGGGTCTCGCCGCGCTGCTCGAACACCCGCGAACCCGACACCACCGGGATGACAGCCGAATTGCCGGGTTGTCGTTCCACCGGGATGTATCGGCTGGGCTCACCGCTCACCGGGTCGTACACCCCGATCGCGCCGGTCACCGGCACCAACATCTGCCCCGCCATCATCACCCCCGGCCCCAGCGGAACAGCCGTCTCACCAGCGGCGATCGTGTAACGCAGCGCCAAGCTGCTCGAATCGAACACCAGCAGCGCATCCCCGGTCCACCAGGTGACCACCCCGCCGCTCTGCGACACGACCGCCGATTCGGCCGGCGGGCCGGCCAGCAGCGTGCTCGACACCGGCGTGCCGGTGTCGTCGACGACGTCGACCCGGGGCTGTGGTGTCGGCAGATACACCGCGGTGCGGTTCTGCGAGACCACCAGCACCCGCGCGCCGGTGCCCGGTCGCACGCCGGGCTCCTGCACAACCTGCTGCACCGGTTCGTCGTCCTCCTTGCCCGGGCGCAGCAGCAGTAGGCGCATGTCGGCCTGGTTGGCGCAGGACTCGAGCACCGACACCGCCGACGAGCTGGCCGCGGCCGACTCCAGAGTGCAGCCCGAGTGCAGGCCGCGCGCCGAGGGCTTCACCCGCGCGTCGGTCTCGCCGTAGGCGAGCATTCGGACCATGTCCGACCGCCACATCTCCAGACGGGTGCTGCCCGCCGACAACACCGTGGTGCCATCGGACGACAGCCGCACCCGCGGATCGGCGTAGCTGGTGCGGGCGGGTCCACGCCGGCCCGTCGACCCGTCGATGGTGCTGACCTGCCCGCATCCGCGGTCGTCACGGTAGACCGCGACGGCGTAGTGGTAGATCCACGTCACCCCGCACAGGTCGGCGTCGCGCGAGTAGCTCCACAGCGGTTGACCGGTATTGGGGTCGCGCCCCTCCACCAGACGGCCGTTTCCGGTTGCCACGGTTCCGCCGGCCACCACCGGCACCCGAGTGGCCGGACTGGGTGCGGCCCACAGCTGACGCAGCGCGGCCGGCACTTCCCGAGCCGGAGTCGGGGTCGGGGCCGGAACGGCCGCCGGCCGGCTGATTGTGGCCCGGGCATCGCTGGTCCACCAGATCAGGCCCGCCACGACGGCGACGACGAGCGCGATTGTCGCGGCGGCCACGATGTCGGCCTTGGTGCGGCGCTCGGGTCGGACCACGGAAGTGAGTATGGCTCAGTTCGTCGCAGCAGCGGCATCCGCCGGCTTGCGCCGACGACGGCGCCGCCGGGCAGACGAGCTGGACGGGGTAGCCGAGGTGGCACCAGCGGCGGGCGGGGCTTCGGCCGCGGCTTCGCCGTTGGGGCTGACGGGGTGACCGGTGACCGGCTTGCCGCCTCGGGTGCGCTTGCGTGGTTTGGCGGTGCGACGAGCGGGACGGGCGGAACCGTCGTTGCCGGTCTCGCGGCGCTTGGCCGGCGCCATACGCGGCGCGCCGACGGCGCCGCCGGCCTCCGTCGGGATGGACAGCTCGGAGTACAGATGCGGGGAATTGGAGTAGGTCTCGGCCGGGTCGGGCGAGTCCAGTCCGAGTGCCTTGTCGATCGTCCCCCAGCGTTCCAGCTCGTCCCAGTCCACCAGCGTCACCGCGACGCCGGTGCGACCGGCGCGGCCGGTGCGACCGATGCGGTGGACGTACATCTTGTCGTCCTCGGGGCACTGGTAGTTGATGACGTGGGTGACGTCGTCGATGTCGATGCCGCGAGCGGCCACGTCGGTGGCGACCAGAACGTTGATGTCGCCGGAACGGAACGCCTTGAGGGCCTTCTCGCGCGCGATCTGACCGAGATCGCCGTGGACGGCGCCGACGGCGAAGCCGCGCTCGTGCAACTCGTCGGACACCTTCTGGGCGGTGCGCTTGGTGCGGGTGAAGATCATGGTCGCGCCGCGCCCGTCGGCCTGCAGGATCCGGCTGACCAGCTCGACCTTGTCCAGCGCGTGCGCGCGGTAGACGAATTGCTCGGTGGTGTCGTGCACGGCCAGGGAATGCGGGGCCTCGGCCCGGATGTGGGTGGGCTGGACCATGAACGTGCGGGCCAGGGTGATGATCGGATCCGGCATGGTCGCCGAGAACAACATCGACTGGCGGTCGCCGGGGATCTGCCGCAGGATGCGCTCGATGTCGGGCAGGAAGCCCAGGTCGAGCATCTCGTCGGCCTCGTCGAGCACCAGCACCGACAAACCGCCCAGCTGCAGGTGGCCCTGCTGGCACAGGTCGAGCAGCCGGCCCGGGGTGCCCACCACGACGTCGGCGCCCTTGTGCAAGGCCTCGATCTGCGGTTCGTAGGCGCGGCCACCGTAGATAGCCACCACCGACAACGGGCGCTCGCCGCCGTCGTCTTTGGCGGCGGTCAGGTACTTGGCGGCGGTCGCCAGGTCACCGTTGACCTGCAGGCACAACTCCCGCGTCGGCACGACGATCAGGGCGCGCGGGGCACCCGTGAGCGGACGGGTGGCGGTGTCGGAGGTGATGCGCTGCAGCAGCGGCACACCGAAGCCGAAGGTCTTGCCCATACCGGTGCGGGCCTGGCCGATGACATCCTCGCCGGCCAGGGCAAGCGGCAGGGTCAATTCTTGGATGGCAAAGGGGGTTTCGATGCCCTTCTCGGCCAGGGCGCGGACGATTTCGTCGCGAACTCCGAGTTTGGCAAAGGTGAGTCCAGAGGTGCTTTTGAGTGCGGTCATACGCGGGTGGAATGCCTTCCGGTGAAGTAATCGAACTTGAATCGGACTAGTTCGTGCTGTTCTGTGTCGCGGTTCACGCGCGCACCAGTTCCGACTCGACTACTTCGCCGGGCCCGCTCGGTGATATCGACAACTTTGGGCGGGCGGCTACGTGCACGCACATTTCCTCGGTGGTGGCAGCACAGATTCAGCCACTACCAATCAGTCATCATACCTGGTCGCCCAGCGGGGCCCGGCCTGTTCCCCGGCTGCCTACTACAGTGTTGCCATGCCCCCGCCCTCAGCTGCCGACGAAGTGGCGGATTCGCCCAGTCCCCGGCTGTCGGCGGACCATCCCGGCGTCAACGAACTATTCGCACTGCTTGCCTACGGCGAAGTGGCCGCGTTCTACCGGTTGACCGACGAGGCGCGGATGGCACCGGATCTGCGTGGCCGGATCTCGATGGCCAGCATGGCCGCCGCCGAGATGGGGCATTACGAGTTGTTGCACGACGCGCTGGAAAAGCGCGGCGTGGACGTGGTTGCGGCGATGTCGAAGTACGTTTCGGCGCTGGAGAACTATCACCGGCTGACCACTCCGAGCACGTGGCTGGAAGCGTTGGTCAAGACCTACGTCGGCGATGCTCTGGCCGCCGACCTGTATCTGGAGATCGCCGGCGGTCTGCCCGACGAAGTCGCTGACGTGGTCCGCGCGGCGCTGTCGGAAACCGGGCACTCGCAGTTCGTCGTCGCCGAAGTGCGCGCCGCGGTGACTTCCAGCGGCAAGCAGCGCAGCCGGTTGGCGTTGTGGTCCCGCCGGCTGCTCGGCGAAGCCATCACCCAGGCGCAGTTCCTGCTGGCCGACCACGACGAGCTGGTCGACCTGGTGCTTTCCGGGGGCGGCGGGCTGGGCCAGCTCGGCGCGTTCTTCGATCGCCTGCAGCAGACGCACAACCAGCGGATGCGCGAACTGGGGTTGAGCTGACGGGTCAACGGGTGCAGGTCGCCAGCGCCGAGTTGTTGGCGGAGGCTTTGACCAGCTGACCCTGGGCGTTGACGATCGAGCAGTTCAGCTGGCCGTAGATGCTGGTCGCGATCACCGACTCGGTCTGCACGCCGGGGTTGAGGACGACCATTTTCGACCACGGCAGCGCGACGTTGAACTCGGTCACGGGAAAGCCCCGCGCGTCGGTGTAGACGATGTTCACCATGTCGAAGAGTTGCTTGGTCCCGGTCACGCTGTAGACGACGGTGCGCGGGTTCAGTGCCGCACCGGGCGGGGCAGCGGTGGGTGCCGGTGCCGCGGTCCTGGTGGGCGCGGTGTTGGAGGGTGTCAAGGTGGTGACCGTTTCCGGCGGCAGCTGTTTGGCGCTGGGCGCAGTGGTGGTCGGCGTCGGTGACAGGCTCGGCGGGGCCGGCTGGCGCGATGTGGTGGAAATCACCGTGCGCGGGGTCGGCGCACCCACGGTGGCCTTGGTTGTCGCGCTGTCGCCGCTGTTGATGATGACCGCGGTTGCGACGGCGCCGATAGCCACCACGACGCCGATGAACAAGGCGACCGGGCGCCAGCGGTGGTCTGCCGGCCAGCCCCACTCCTCGCCGTCGTCGTCGTCCCAACTCTCGTCGTCGGCGTCGTAGCCGGCCCAGCCGTCATCGTCCGGGTAGTCCTCGGTCTCCCGGTCCATGTCGTAAAGGGTGTTACGCGTGTTACTGATGATGCCGATGGTATCGACGGTCCGATCAGTGGGGGGCGTGCCCGGCGGCGGCTAGACCGAATCGTGACGGGTTCGTTCGCTAACCGCGAACTGCCGGTCAGGGGGCGCGGGGCGCTGTCGGTCGGAGGTGTCTATTAGCCTGCTGCTGAGACGTTTACGACGCAACGCCAACGGAAGGGGACCCGTGGAGGTCAAGATCGGTATCACGGACAGCCCGCGCGAGTTGGTGTTCTCCAGTGGGCAGACGCCCGCGGAGGTGGAAGAACTCGTCGGCGCCGCGTTGCGCGACGAATCGGGGCTGCTGGCCCTCAACGACGAGCGCGGCCGTCGCTTCCTGGTCAATGCGGCCAAGATCGCCTACGTCGAGATCGGGGTCGCCGACGCGCGTCGCGTCGGATTCGGTGTCGGCGCAGTCGGTGCGGAAGTCGCGGGGAAGAGTTAGGAGCGGGTCAGCGGCACGTGCGACAGGCCGCCCCAGGCGAACTGCACGGTGCCGTCGACCGCGGCTGACTTCGAGATCGGACGGTCGGAGTCCAGCCAGTACCGGGCGCTGTCCACGCTCATGCCGACCAGCCCGACAGCGATCATCCGGGCGCGGTGCGGATCCAGCCCCGAGTCCTCGGCGATCAGCGCGAACACTGCGTCGATGCACGATTCGGTCGCGACCCGCACCTGCGCGGCGACCTCGGGCTCGGTGACGTAGTCGTTCTCGAAGATCAGCCGATAGCCCTGGCTGTCGTGCTCGATGAAGTCGAAGAACGCCTGGACCGCGGAGTGCAGTCGCTGCCGGTTGTCGGTGGTCCGGTCCAGGGCCTGTTGCACGCCGGACACCAGGTTGTCCACGTGCCGGTTCAGCACCGCCAGATACAGTTCCAGCTTGCTGGAAAAGTGTTGGTACAGAACAGGTTTGCTGACGCCGGCCCGGTCGGCGATCTCGTCCATCCCGGCGGCGTGGTAGCCGCGATCGACGAACACGTCGCTGGCGACGATCAGTAACTGGCCGCGACGCTCATCGCGCGGCAGCCGGTTGCCGCGCCGGTTGGACGGGACGGCGCCGTCGCCGGGCCGAACGCCGTCGGCCGACCTGACAGCGCGTCGCGGCGCCGCCTTGGCGAGATCGCTCATCGGTCCTCAATCCGTTGCTGGTGCGCCTATTTTGCCATCCCCGAAGTCGCACCGTATGTCGCAAGAAGACTACTACCTGCGGCGTCCCGCCGATCCGAACCGGCGTTATCCCGCGTGGCCGGGTCTGTCGCAGGCCCGTTTTCGGGCGCGCCAGGACGGGACGGCGCCCGTCGCTGTGCAATCCTGGGGAAATGACGTCCCCGCCACCTGCCCGGCCGACTGGTCGTGCGCCGGTGCTGCGCGACGAGTGGCGGGAGCCGCTGCGGGCTCAGCGCGACCCGCTCGGGCAGAACGCGGGACGGGTCCGTGCCGACCGCGACCGCCCGCGCCAATGGCGCAAACAATCCTGGCTCGGTCGGTTCGTATCGACCTACGGCTGGCGCGCGTACGCCTTGCCGTTTCTAACGGTGCTCACCGTGGTGGTGGCCTACCAGACGGTGACGGGCACCAACACACCCAAGCCGGCGGCGAGTTCGATCCACAAAGACCCGCCGACCATCGGTGCGGTCGGCACCTCGATCCTGGACACGCCGCCACGCGGCCTGTCTGCGTTCGACGCCAACCTGCCCACCGGCATCCTGCCCGAGGGCGGTCCGTTCACCCCGGCCGGGGACAAGACGTGGCGCGTGGTTCCCGGTACCACCCCGCAGGTCGGGCAAGGCACCGCCAAGGTGTTCCGCTACACCGTCGAGGTCGAGAACGGCCTGGACCCCACGATGTACGGCGGCGACGACGCTTTCGCCCAGATGGTCGACCTGACGCTGAACAATCCGAAGGGCTGGACGCACAATCCGCAACTGGCTTTCGTCCGGGTCGACAGCGGCAAGCCCGACTTCCGGATCTCGTTGGTCTCGCCGATGACGGTTCGGGTGGGATGCGGCTACGAATTCCCGCTGGAAACCTCCTGCTATAACCCGTCCTTCGGCTCGGACCGCGAGTCGCGGGTGTTCATCAACGAAGCGAGGTGGGTGCGCGGCGCGGTGCCGTTCGAGGGCGACGTGGGCTCCTACCGGCAATACGTAGTCAACCACGAAGTCGGCCACGCCATCGGCTATGTGCGCCACGAGCCCTGTGACCAGCAGGGTGGGCTTGCCCCGGTGATGATGCAGCAGACGTTCTCCACCGCCAACAACGACGGGGCGAAATTCGACCCCGATCAGGTCAAGGCCGACGGCAAGACCTGCCGGTTCAACCCCTGGCCGTTCCCGATCGCCTAAGTGGCGCGAACAGACGCAAAAGCCCCCAGTTTCGTGCCGAAACGGGGGCTTTTGCGTCTGTTCGCGGGTGTGCTCGCGGGTGTGCTGGCGGGTGTGCTGGCGGGTGTGCTCGCGGGTGCGCTGGATCGCCTAACCTCGTCTTTGTGACACCATCGCTGCCGCCTCTGGTCGCGCCCGCGGCCGCGCTCACCCGCGACGAAGTGGCCCGCTACAGCCGTCACCTCGTCATTCCCGAGATGGGACCGGACGGGCAGAAGCGGCTCAAGAACGCGCGGGTGCTGGTGATCGGCGCGGGTGGGCTGGGCGCACCGACATTGCTGTACCTGGCCGCCGCGGGTGTCGGCACCATCGGGATCGTCGACTTCGATGTCGTCGACGAGTCCAACCTGCAGCGCCAGATCATTCACGGCGTCGCCGACGTCGGGCGGCCCAAAGCACAGTCGGCCCGAGACTCGATCGCGGCGATCAACCCGCTGGTCGACGTGCGCCTGCACGAGTTCCGGCTCGGGCCCGACAACGCGGTCGAGTTGTTCGGTGAGTACGACCTGATCCTGGACGGAACCGACAATTTCGCGACCAGATACCTGGTCAACGACGCAGCGGTGCTGGCCGGCAAGCCCTACGTCTGGGGATCGATCTTCCGCTTCGAAGGTCAGGTCTCGGTGTTCTGGGAGAACGCACCCGACGGCCGCGGCCTGAACTACCGCGACCTGTACCCCGAACCGCCGCCACCTGGGCTGGTGCCCTCGTGTGCCGAAGGCGGTGTGCTCGGCGTCATCTGCGCCTCGATCGCCTCGGTGATGGGCACGGAAGCGGTCAAGCTGATCACCGGGCTCGGGGAAACGCTGCTGGGCCGGCTGATGATCTACGACGCACTGGAAATGAGCTACCGCACGATTCGGATCCGCAAGGACCCCGCCACCCCCAGGATCACCGAGCTCGTCGACTACGAGTACTTCTGCGGCGCGGTGCCCTCGGACCAGGCCGATTCCACGATTACTCCGCAGGAGTTGCGCCGGCTGATGGATTCCGGCACAGATGTGGCCCTGATCGACGTCCGCGAGCAAGCCGAGTGGGACATCGTGCACATCGACGGTGCCAAGCTGGTCCCGCTGTCGACGATCACGTCGGGGGACGGGTTGTCGCGGCTGCCCCGAGCCGGCAAAGCGGTGCTGTACTGCAAGAGCGGCGTGCGTTCGGCCCAGGCGCTGGCGGCGGTGCAGCAAGCCGGTTTCTCTAACGCGGTGCATCTGCGGGGCGGAATCATGGCCTGGGCCAAGCAGATTCAGCCCGACATGGTCATGTACTGAGCCGGCCCGCGGTGCCGTCGGGTCGGCGCGAAAACGGGTATTGAGCTGCGGCGTTGGCGGTGCCGCTGGCCAAGGCGCCCAGCAGGGCTGTCTGGCGCGCTCGGCAAGCCGGGCTGATATCAGCGCTGCTCAGCCGTCAAAGCGAGGTGCAGCATTGAGGATCCAGCGCGATGCACAACGCCTGCAACGACTCGGGCCGCACCCGGTGAAATACGGCTGCTGGCCACGAGCTCATGAGCTGGACAAATTGTTGGGTGGGACCCCGCAAGCCGCGTGCTGATCGCCCGATATGGGAACCGAAAGTCCGGCTCCCCAGCGCGTCGTGCCGACGCGCATCGCCACCCAGATAGGCTGACTCCCGTGAGTGTCGAGCCACCGCCGGAGCACGTGCTGGCGGCGTTCGGCTTGACCGGTGTGCAGCCCGCTGCCCTGGGTGCCGCGTGGGAGAACGGCTGGCGCTGCGGTGAGGTCGTCTTGTCGATGGTCGCCGACAACGCGCGTGCCGCCTGGTCGGCGCGGGTGCGGGAGACGTTGTTCGTCGACGGCGTGCGCCTGGCCCGCCCGGTGCGGTCGACCGACGGCCGCTACGTGGTTTCCGGCTGGCGGGCAGACACATTCGTCGCCGGGACCCCGGAGGCCCGGCACGACGAGGTGGTCTCGGCGGCGGTCCGGCTGCACGAGGCCACCGGCAAGCTGGAGCGTCCCCGATTCCTGACTCAGGGCCCCACCGCGCCCTGGGCCGACGTCGACGTCTTCATCGCCGCGGACCGCGCCGCGTGGGAGGAGCGCCCGCTGCAGTCGGTCCCGCCGGGAGCGCGGACCGCGCCGTCGTCCGCCGACGCCGAACGATCGGTCGAACTGATCAACGAACTCGCGACGCTGCGCAAGCCGACCCGCAGTCCCAACCAGCTGGTGCACGGCGACCTGTACGGCACAGTGCTTTTCGCCGGCACCGCACCGCCGGGCATCACCGACATCACGCCGTACTGGCGCCCCGCCTCATGGGCCGCCGGGGTGGTGGTCGTCGATGCGTTGTCGTGGGGAGAGGCTGACGACGGTCTCATCGAGCGTTGGAATGCGCTACCCGAGTGGCCACAGATGTTGTTGCGCGCCTTGATATTTCGCCTCGCCGTGCACGCGCTGCATCCACGTTCCACCGCGGAGGCGTTTCCCGGACTGGCCCGCACCGCAGCACTGGTCCGGCTCAATCTCTAGTCCTCGGAACCGAATTGATGACGGACGTCGCTGAGTGCGATCCGGCCGTCCACCGACAGCACGCCCTCTGCGCGCAGCAGTTCCAACTGCCGGGCGGTCAGATGCGCAGCGGGGCGGCCGGACGCGGTGATCACCCGGTGCCAGGGCAGGTCCGCGGAATCGGTGCGCATGATCCAGCCGACGATGCGTGGACTGGAAAGCCCTGCGACAGAGGCGATGTCGCCGTAAGTGGCGACCCGGCCCGCGGGTATGGCCGCGACCAGCGCGCGGACCCGCTCGACCTGTTCGTCGGTGATCTGCGCCACGGCTACCGCGACTTCAACATTTTGCGCACCAGCGTTGCCACGTCGTCGGGTTTGGCGTGCGGCACCATGTGATCGCATTCGTAGTCCAGCAACTGGAAGTCGTCGCCCAACTGATCCCGCAGTTCCGCGATCAGCCGGTCGCTGACGTAGGGCGGTGACGTCCACGTGGCTCGCACCAACGTCGTCGGTATGCCCTGGGGCGGCAAGACGATTTGCCGCGCAAGCTCGCTCCAGTAAGAAGTGATCGCCGGCAGGCTCATGCGCCAGCCGTACTGTCCATTCGCCATCTGCACCAGGTGCTCGTCGAGGTCGGCTGCGAGTACCGCCGGGTCCACGTCTGCCCACGACCCGGTCGACTTCTCTGCGAAGGCCTCCGCGCGGTCGGGGTAGTACGGCGACGACAGCATCGCCTCGGCGATCTCTGCCATCCATTGACCGTCCAACCCGATCGCGGGGTCGAGCAGCAACAATGCGGCCACCAGATCGGGGCGTGCCGCGGCCAGGTGCAGCGCCACCGCGGCGCCGAAGGAATGGCCGACCACCAGCACCGGACCGTCCGCCCCGGCATCCAGCAACCCGCTCAACGCCGCGACGTTGGCGTCGATGGTCCATGGCGCCGCCCACGACGACCTGCCGTGGCCGATCAGATCGGGCGCCGCGGTGGCGATTTCGGGTATGTAGTCGGTGAAGTGTTGCCACCGCCGGCCGTGGCCGGTCAGCCCGTGCAGCGCCAGCAGCTTGATCGGGCCGGGCGGTCCGAAGCGGTGTATGTGCAGGTCGGCGGTCACGCGTCGATGATGCCAGGCGACTTGTCAGACCCTCGTGGTTGCATCCCTGACATGACACACAGCTGGGGCGCGGCGCAGCAGGTTCTGCAGCCGGGGTTGGGAGGCCTGGTGCGTGTCCTGGGCGGCCCGGGCACGGGAAAGAGCCGTCTGCTGGTCGAGGCGGCGATCACCCGGCTGGCTGGTGGTGCCGAGCCGGAATCCATTCTGCTGCTTACCGGTTCGGGTCGGCTCGGAACACGCGAACGCAGCGCTCTGACGGCGGCGCTGCTGCGGTCGAGCGTCGGTCGTCCGGTGGTGCGCGAACCCTTGGTGCGCACGGTGCACAGCTATGCCTACGCGGTGTTGCGGCGGGCCGCTGAACGCGCCGGCGACGCCCCGCCCCGATTGCTGACCAGCGCCGAGCAGGACGCCATCATCCGGGAACTGCTGGCCGGCGATCTCGAAGACGGCGCATCGTGGCCCGCTCACCTGCTGCCCGCGCTGACCACCGCCGGTTTCGCCACCGAACTGCGAAACCTGTTGGCGCGCTGCGCCGAACGCGGTGTGGACCCCTACCAGCTCGAACGGCTGGGCCGCCGCAGCGGCCGGCCGGAGTGGGTCGCGGCCGGCCGGTTCGCCAAGCAGTACGAGCAGGTGATGCTGTTGCGTGCGGCCGTGGGCACCGCGGCCCCGCAGGCCACCGCACCGGCACTGAGTGCCGCCGAACTCGTCGGCGCGGCTCTGGAGGCCTTTGCCGTGGATCCCGACCTGCTGGCCGCCGAACGTGCCCGTCTCCGTGTGCTTTTGGTCGACGACGCACAACAACTCGACCCGCAGGCGGCGCGTCTGGTGCGCGCACTGGCGGTCGGCGCCGAGGTCGCGCTGATCGCCGGCGACCCGAATCAGGCGGTGTTCGGATTCCGCGGTGGCGAGCCCGCCCTGCTGCTCGATGACGACGGCGCATCGGTGACGCTGACGGTGTCGCATCGCTGCGCGCCCGCCGTGGCCCACGCGGTGAGCGGGATCGCGATGCGGCTGCCCGGTGCCGGTGCCGGCCGGCGGATCGAGGGCACCGGAACCGACGACGGCTCGGTGACGGTGCGCCGGGCCGCCTCGGCACACGCCGAGACCGCGCTGATCGCCGACACCCTGCGCCGCGCTCACCTCGTCGACGGCGTGCCGTGGTCGCAGATGGCCGTGATCGTCAGGTCGGTGCCTCGCGCCGGTGCGCGCCTGCCGCGAGCCCTGGCCGCCGCCGGTGTTCCGGTAGCGATACCGGCGGCGGGTGGGTCGCCGGCTGAGGAACCTGCGGTGCGTGCGCTGCTCACCGTCCTGGCCGCCACCGCTGACGGACTCGACGGCGACCAGGCCCTGGCGCTGGTCACCGGGCCTATCGGTCGCGTCGATCCGGTGTCGGTGCGGCAGCTACGCAGGACATTGCGACGAGACCAGCCCGGCACGTTCACCGAACGGTTGGTGCAGACACTCACCTCTGACCAGCCGGTGTCCGGTCCGCAGGCCCGCGCGCTGCGACGGCTGCGCGCCGTGCTGGCGGCGGCAGCACGGTCCCATCGCGACGGGCTGGATCCGCGTTACACGCTGTGGGCAGCATGGCACCGGTCGGGCCTGCAACGGCGCTGGTTGACCGCTATCGAACGCGGCGGTCCGGCGGCCGTCCAGGCCGCGCGGGACCTCGAAACCGTGACCGCGTTGTTCGATCTCACCGACGACTACGTGTCCAGCACGGCCGGTGCGTCACTGCCCGGCCTCATCGAACACGTGACAGCGTGGCAGCTGCCACGGCCCAACCGAGATGCGGCGTCGCCGGCCGAGCAGGTCCGGGTGCTCAGTGCGCATGCCGCCCTGGGACACGAATGGGACCTGGTGGTCATTGCCGGATTGCAGGACGGGTTGTGGCCCAACACGATTCCGCGTGGTGGCGTGCTGGCCACCCAACGGCTGCTGGATCAACTCGACGGGATCAGCGACGACGCTTCGGTTCGGGCGCCGCTGCTGGCCGAGGAACGCCGGTTGCTGGTGGCCGCGATGGGCCGCGCGCGGACCCGGCTGGTGGTGACCGCGGTCGACAGCGACGCCGACGGCCACGACGCCGCACTGCCGTCGCCGTTCTTCGCCGAGATCGCCCAATTCGCCGACGATGAAAGTGTTGCGGCGCAACCTGTTTCGACACCGCGGGTGTTGTCGACCGCGGCGGTGGTCGGTCGGCTGCGGGCCGTGGTATGTGCGGCGGACGGCGCGGTCGATGAGGCCACCCGTGCTTGTGCGGCAACACAATTGGCGCGGCTGGCCAAAGCCGGTGTGCCGGGCGCGGATCCGTCGAGCTGGCACGGGTTGGTCCCGACCAGTACCGCAGCACCGCTGTGCGGCGCCGGGGATGTGGTGACGTTGACGCCCTCGACCCTGCAGGCCCTCAACGACTGTCCGCTGCGCTGGCTGGTCGAACGGCACGGCGGGACCAACCCCCGCGAGTTGCGCTCCACGGTCGGCTCGATGCTGCACGCGCTGATCGCCGAACCGCACCGCACCGAAACGCAACTGCTGGCCGCGCTGGACAGGGTGTGGCAGCACCTGCCGTTCGACGCCGACTGGCACTCGGCCAACGAGCTGGACCGGCACCGCGCCATGATCCAGGCCTTCGTCGAGTGGCGTGCGCAGACCCGCGGTGAGCTGACCGAGGTAGGCGTCGAGGTCGCGGTCGACGGGACGCTCGAAGCATCCAGCGGGGACGGACGACAGGTCCGGCTGCGCGGCCGCGTCGACCGTCTCGAGCGCGACGCCGCCGGTCGGTTGGTCATCGTCGATGTCAAGACCGGCAAAACACCGGTCACCAAGGACGACGCTCAGCAGCACGCCCAGCTGGCGATGTATCAGCTGGCCGTGGCCGAGGGCATGATGCCCGCCGGTGCCGAGCCCGGCGGCGCCCGGCTGGTTTATCCCGGCAAGACCGGAGCCGCGGGAGCAACTCAGCGCGAACAGGATCCGCTGACCGCACAGGCCCGTGAGCACTGGCGCGACCTGGTCCGCCGGGCAGCCGAGGCGACGGCCGGCCCGCAGTTCGTCGCCCGCCGCAACGACGGCTGCGCACACTGCCCGGTCCGGCCGTCGTGCCCGGCCCACGCCGACGGGCCGGCGCAGTGAAGCCGCGCTACAGTCCCGCCGAATTGGCAACTGCGCTGGGCATTTTCCCGCCGACCGAGGAGCAGGCCGCGGTGATCGCCGCACCCCCGGGTCCGCTGGTGGTGATCGCCGGAGCCGGCGCCGGCAAGACCGAGACCATGGCCGCCCGGGTGGTGTGGTTGATCGCCAACGGCTACGCCGAACCCGGCCAGGTGCTCGGGCTGACCTTCACCCGCAAGGCCGCGGGCCAATTGCTGCGCCGGGTCCGGACCCGCCTGGCCCGGCTGGCGAGCCTCGACCTCAGCCCGGGCGGGATGGCCGAACCTGCGGGCGCACCCGCGGTCAGCACCTATCACGCGTTCGCCGGCTCGTTGCTGCGCGACTACGGACTGCTGCTGCCCGTCGAGCCCGACACCAGACTGCTCACCCAGACCGAGCTGTGGCAGCTGGCATTCGACGTCGTCACCGGGTACCGCGGCGAACTGCGCACCGACAAAACCCCGGCCGCCGTCACCTCGTTGGTGCTGCGGTTATCAGGCCAGCTCGCCGAACACCTCGTCGACACCGGGCAGCTCCGCGATACCCACGTCGAGCTGGAACGGCTGGTGCACACATTGCCGGCCGGTCCGCGGCAGCGCGAAAGCGGACCCAACCAATCGTTGCTGCGCATGCTGGCCACCCAGACCGCCCGCGCCGAACTGGTACCGCTGCTGGACGCGCTGCAGGAACGCTTGCGGGCCGACAAGGCGATGGACTTCGGGATGCAGATGGCTTCCGCGGCCCGGCTCGCAGCGCAGTTTCCACAGGTCGGCGAAGACCTACGGAGCCGCTACCGGGTGGTACTGCTCGACGAATACCAGGACACCGGGCACTCGCAGCGTGTTGCGCTGTCGTCGCTGTTCGGCGGCGGGCGCGACGACGGTTTGGCCTTGACCGCGGTCGGCGACCCGATCCAGTCGATCTACGGATGGCGCGGCGCCTCGGCGACCAACCTGCCCCGGTTCACCACCGACTTCCCGCTCGCCGACGGATCGCCCGCACCGACCCTGGAATTGCGCACCAGCTGGCGCAACCCGCCCACCACGCTGCACCTGGCCAACGCGATCTCGGCCGAGGCGAGGCGCCGTTCGGTTGCGGTGCGCCCACTGCGTCCCCGCCCGGACGCCCCACCCGGAACAGTGCGTTGCGCATTGCTGCCCGACGTAAAGGCCGAACGCGACTGGATCGCCGACCAGCTGCAGCACCGCTACCGGCAGGCCCGCGAGGATGACGCCGCCCCACCCACCGCGGCGGTGCTGGTGCGCCGCAACGCCGACGCCGCACCCATCGCGGACGCGTTGCGGCTGCGCGGGATTCCGGTCGAGGTCGTCGGCCTGGCCGGGCTGCTCGCGGTCCCGGAGGTCGCCGACCTGGTGGCGATGCTGCGGTTGGTCGCCGACCCGACGGCCGGTGCCGCGGCCATGCGGGTGCTGTCCGGTCCGCGCTGGCGGCTCGGCGGCCGCGACATCGCCGCACTGTGGCGGCGCGCGCAAGACTTGAACCGCTCGCCGTCGACGGCGCAACCGGCCACGGCCGAGGCGATCGCGAAATCGTGCGGCCCGGACGCCGACACCCCCTGCCTGGCCGATGCCATCTGCGATCCCGGCCCCGCCGAGGGCTACTCCGCCGCCGGATACCAGCGCGTCAACGCCCTCGCCGGCGAGCTGACCGCGCTGCGCGGCCATCTGGGATATTCGCTGCCTGATCTGGTCGCCGAGGTCCGTCGCGTGTTGGGCCTCGACTGCGAGGTCCGTGCCAAGGCCGCGGGGGAGTGGTCGGGCACCGAGCACCTGGACGCGTTCGCCGACGAGGTCGCAGGCTACGCCGAGCGCGCCGGTGACTCCGGTGCCTCGGTGACCGGCCTGCTGGCCTACCTCGATGCGGCAACGCAGGTCGAGAACGGCCTGGCCGCCGCCCAACCGGTGGTGGCCCGCGACCGGGTCCAGATACTTTCCGTGCACGCCGCCAAGGGTCTGGAATGGCAAGTGGTGGCCGTGGCGCACCTCTCGGGCGGGATCTTCCCGTCGACCGCGTCGCGCAGCAGCTGGCTGAGCGACCCCGGGGAACTGCCGCCGCTGCTGCGCGGAGATCGCGCCCAACCCGGCGCCCTGGGCGTGCCGGTGCTGGACACGTCAAACGTCACGAACCGGAAACAGTTGTCGGACATCATCTTCGAGCACCGCCAAGAACTCGATCGGCGACGCATCGACGAGGAGCGCCGACTGTTGTACGTCGCTGTCACCAGAGCCGAGGACACGCTATTGGTGTCCGGTCACCACTGGGGAGCTACCGGCCTCAAGCCGCGCGGCCCCTCGGAGTTCCTGGCTGAACTCAAGGCCGTCATCGATGCCTCGGCGCAGGCGGGTCAACCCTGCGGAGCGGTGGACCACTGGGCGCCCGCACCCGCCGACGGTGAGCCAAACCCGTTGCGGGACAACGTTGTCGAGGCTGTCTGGCCGGTCGATCCGCTGTCCGGCCGGCGTGGGGACACCGAACGCGGGGCGGCTTTGGTGGCCGCGGCGATGTCGGTCGAGCCCCCCGAGACCGAGCCGGCCGACGTCGAAGGCTGGGCCGCCGACGTCGACGCGCTGCTGGCCGAGCGGGTACGCGCAACGCAGGCAGTCGAGCACGCCCTGCCGGGCCAGCTGTCGGTCAGCGGACTGGTGGAACTCGCGCGCGACCCCGAGGGCGCCGCGGTGCGGCTGATCCACCGGCTGCCCGCGCGACCCGATCCGCACGCCTTGCTGGGCAACGCTTTTCACGCCTGGGTGCAGCGATTCTACGGCGCCGAGCTGCTGTTCGACCTCGGCGATCTGCCGGGCGCGGCCGACTCGGACGTCGGCGACTCGGCGGAACTGGCCGCGCTGCAGGACAAGTTCGCCGCTTCGCCGTGGGCGGCCCGCGCCCCGATCGCGGTCGAGGTGCCGTTCGAGATGCCGATCGCCAGCATCGTCGTGCGCGGCCGCATCGACGCGGTGTTCGCCGACGACGACGGCGGCACCACCGTCGTGGACTGGAAAACCGGTGAGCCGCCGCGGGGGCCGGAAGCCAAGCGGCAGGCCGCGATCCAGCTGGCGGTCTACCGGTTGGCGTGGGCTGCCCTGCACGGTTGCCCGGAATCCTCGGTGCGCACCGCCTTCCACTACGTGCGCAGCGGCACCACCGTGGTCCCCGACGTGCTGCCCGGCGCCGACGAACTGGCCGTACTGCTGACCGACTCCAGTCGCCCCCGTCCCGCCTGATCGTGGTTACATGACTCCGTGGCGAAAGGCAGCTGGCGGCTGAGACGTCTCGACGAGAGATTGACCGCCCAGCCCAGTTACGCGCTCGTCGGCGTCCTGCGTATCCCGCAGGGACAGGCCAGCCCGGTGCGCATCATCTCCCGCCGCATCGCGATTGCGCTGGCGGCGCTGCTGCTCGGTGCCGTCACCGTCTACCTCGACCGGGACGGATACCACGACTCCCAAGGCGACCGCCTGACCTTCCTGGACTGCCTGTACTACTCGGCAGTGACGCTGTCCACGACCGGCTACGGCGACATCACCCCGATCTCAGAGTTCGCGCGCGCGGCGAACGTCCTGATCATCACGCCGCTGCGCATCGCGTTCCTGATCTTGTTGGTCGGTACCACACTCGAGGTCGTCACCGAAACGTCGCGGCAGGCACTGAAAATCCAGCGTTGGAGGAGCAGAGTGCGCAACCACACCATCGTCATCGGCTACGGGACCAAGGGCAAGACCGCGATCGCCGCGATGCTCGGTGACGAGGTGGCCCCCGGCGAGATCGTCGTCGTCGACACCGACCGCACCGCCCTGGACCGCGCCGCATCCGCGGGCCTGGTCACCGTGCACGGCGACGCCACCAAGTCCGACGTGCTGCGCCTGGCCGGTGCCCAGCATGCGGCCTCGATCGTCGTGGCCACCAGCCGCGACGACACCGCCGTGCTGGTGACGCTGACCGCGCGGGAGCTGTCCCCGAAGGCCAAGATCGTCGCGTCCATCCGGGAGGCCGAGAACCAGCATCTGCTGCAGCAGTCCGGCGCTGACTCGGTGGTGGTCTCCTCCGAGACCGCCGGCCGGCTGCTCGGCCTGGCCACCACCACGCCCAGCGTCGTGCAGATGATCGAAGACCTGCTGACTCCCGACGCGGGTCTGGCGATCGCCGAGCGCGAGGTGGAGCAGGCCGAAGTCGGCGGGTCGCCGCGGCACTTGCGCGACATCGTGCTGGGCGTGGTTCGCGACGGGCAACTGTTGCGCATCGACGCACCCGAAGTGGACGCGATCGAGGGCGGCGACCGCCTGCTCTACGTCCGTCACGCGGGGCACTGATGTCGCTGGATTTCCGACTGCGCGAAGTCCCGCTACTGTCCCGGGTCGGCGCCGACCGGGCCGACCAGCTGCGCACCGACGTCGACGCCGCGATCGCCGGATGGGCGCAAGCGGCGCTGCTTCGCGTCGACGCACGCAATCAGGTGCTGGCGGTCAACGGCCAGGTCGTGCTCGGACCTGCCGCGGCGCTTGGCGACAGGCCGCCAGCCGACGCGGTGTTCCTGGGCCGGATCGAAGGCGGCCGCCACGTCTGGGCGATCCGTGCCGCGCTGGAACCCCCCGACGACGGGCCCGGCGAAGTAGAGGTGCTTGATCTGCGCCGTCTGGGCCGCATCATCGACGACACCAGCAGCCAGTTGGTGTCGGCCGCGTTGGCGTTGCTGAACTGGCATGACAGTGCCCGGTTCAGCTCTGTCGACGGCACTCCGACCAAACCCGCCCGCGCCGGCTGGTCGCGGGTGAATCCGCTCACCGGGCACGAGGAGTTCCCGCGGGTCGACCCCGCGGTGATCTGCTTGGTGCACGACGGCGGCGACCGGGCCGTGTTGGCCCGCCAGGCGGTCTGGCCGCAACGGATGTTCTCGCTGCTGGCCGGTTTCGTCGAGGCCGGCGAGTCGTTCGAGGTGTGCGTCGCGCGTGAGATCCGCGAGGAGATCGGTCTGACCGTCCGCGACGTCCGTTATCTGGGCAGCCAGCCCTGGCCGTTCCCGCGTTCCCTGATGGTCGGGTTCCACGCGCTGGGTGATCCGGACGAGGAGTTCTCGTTCAACGACGGCGAGATCGCCGAGGCGGCCTGGTTCACCCGCGACGAGGTGCGTGCCGCACTCGAGGCCGGCGACTGGACGAGCTCGACGGACTCGAAACTGCTTCTGCCCGGGTCGATTTCGATCGCCCGGGTGATCATCGAATCCTGGGCCGCTACCTGACGCGGCCGGCGATCTCGTCCATGATCGTGGACGCGATCCGCTCGGCTGGTTCGATTCCCAGGACCCCCACCGACATCAACACCGAATTCTTGGCCCGGTACTGGTGACTCCAGCCGTTGTCGGTGATCCGCAATGACAACGGCGTCGGCTTGTCCAGCGTGAAGTCGTACTTGGGGTCGTGCAGGGCGACGCAGGCGTTCAGCGAGACTTCGAGCTGATCGAGCGCGCCGCGCGCAGCATGCTCGTCGGGGTAGATCGCGACGGCCTGACTCACCGAGTCGACCAGCGCCAGCCCACCCGGGTCGATGTCGTCGGTGACCCCGCTGTAGCCGGCGCTGCGGAATTCCGTCCAGCCGCCGGCGAAGGTGAGGTCGCTGGTCCCGGCGGCCCGGCACGGCCCCGGCGCGCTGACGTCACCGACCGGCGGGTGTCGCAGATCGTTGTGGGCATGGGCGTTGAGTTCTTCGTAATTGGCGATACGCCGCACCTCTTCGACGCTGACGATCAACGCGTCCGCTCCGGTCGCGGTAGGCCTCGGCGCCGCTGATGTGCTGTGCTGCGAGCATCCCGTCAGCGCGGAGACCACGCAGCAAACGACCAAGGTCGCCCGCCCGACCAGCGCCAATGCCATGGTGCTCATCGTAAGGTCCGACAGGCCCGGGCCGGGGCACCAATTACGCGGGCAACCGGCCGTGTCCAGCCCGTGGCCTAGCCCAGCTTCGCCTTGACCTCGGCAACGCTGGGGTTGGTCAGCGTCGACCCGTCGGCGAACTTGACCGTCGGAACCGTGCGGTTGCCACCGTTGACGGAGCTCACGAACTCCGCTGCCGCAGCGTCGCGCTCGATATCCACCTCGTCGTAGGCGATGCCCTGGGCCTTGAGCGCGGTCTTGAGCCGGAAGCAGTAGCCACACCAGGTGGTCGAGTAGACAGTGAGCGCAGCGTTGGTCATGACTCGTTAACGTAACCGGGCGATGAACCATTCCGGGCGCGGCCCCCGCCGCGAACCGCTTTTGTCGGCCGGCCCTGCCATGATCGAAGCCAAGATGGACGCCATGCCGGTAGTAGTCGACCCCTTGATCGCGGACCTGGACGACGAGCAGCGCGAAGCCGTGCTGGCGCCGCGCGGTCCGGTGTGCGTGCTGGCCGGCGCCGGAACCGGTAAGACCCGCACCATCACCCACCGCATCGCCCAGCTCGTCGCCAGCGGTCACGTCGCCGCGGGGCAGGTGCTGGCGGTGACCTTCACCCAGCGCGCGGCAGGGGAGATGCGCTCGCGGTTGCGCTCGTTGGACGCCGCCGCCCAGATCGGCGCGGGCGTCGGCTCGGTGCAGGCACTGACCTTCCACGCCGCCGCGCATCGCCAGCTGCGCTACTTCTGGCCGCGGGTGGTCGGCAACACCCGCTGGGAGCTGCTGGACACCAAGTTCGCCGTCGTCGCCCGCGCGGCCAGCCGGTGCCGCCTCAACGTCGGCACCGACGACGTGCGCGACCTCGCCGGCGAGATCGAGTGGGCCAAGGCGTCGTTGATCGGCCCCGAGGACTACGCCGGCGTTGTGGCAGCCGCCGGCCGCGACACCCCGCTTGACGTCGAGAAGGTCGCGGCCGTCTACACCGCTTACGAGGCGCTCAAGGTCCGCGACGAGGACGTCACCCTGCTCGACTTCGACGACCTGCTGCTGCACACCGCCGCGGCCATCGAAAACGATCCCGCCGTGGCCGGCGAGTTCCGGGATCGCTACCGCTGCTTCGTCGTCGACGAATATCAGGACGTCACGCCGCTGCAGCAGCGGGTGCTCTGCGCCTGGCTGGGTGACCGGGACGACCTCACCGTCGTCGGCGACGCCAACCAGACCATCTACTCGTTCACCGGAGCTTCGCCGCGGTTCCTGCTCGACTTCTCCCGGCGCTTCCCGGATGCCACCGTGGTGCGGCTGGAACGCGACTACCGGTCCACCCCGCAGGTCGTGTCCCTGGCCAACCAGGTGATCGCCGCCGCCCGGGGCCGGGTGGCGGGCAGCAAACTGCAGCTGGTCGGCCAGCGCGCGCCGGGGCCGGTGCCGTCCTTCCGGGAGCACCCGGACGAGGCCACCGAGGCCGCCGCGGTCGCGTCGTCGATCGCGCGGCTCATCGAATCCGGCACGGCGCCATCCGAAATCGCGATTCTGTACCGGGTCAACGCCCAATCCGAGGCCTATGAGGAAGCGCTGACCGAAGCCGGCATCGCTTACCAGGTCCGCGGCGGGGAAGGGTTCTTCAACCGCCAGGAAATCAAGCAGGCGCTGCTGGCCCTGCAACGAGCCGCGCAGCGCGGGTCCCATATGGCCGAAGCTCCGCTGCCCGAGGTGGTCCGCGAGATCCTGGAACCGCTGGGTCTGACGGCCCAGGAGCCGACCGGTACCCGGGCCCGCGAGCGTTGGGAGGCGTTGGCCGCGCTGGCCGAACTGGTCGACGACGAAGTCGCGCAGCGTCCCGATCTGCAGCTGCCCGGCCTGATGGCCGAGCTGCGGACCCGGGCAGATGCCCGCCACCCGCCGGTGGTGCAGGGCGTCACGCTGGCTTCGCTGCACGCGGCCAAGGGCCTGGAATGGGACGCGGTGTTCCTGGTCGGGTTGGCCGATGGGACGCTGCCCATCTCGCATGCGCTGGCGCACGGCCCCGACAGCGAGCCGGTGGAAGAGGAACGCCGCCTGCTCTATGTCGGAATCACCAGGGCCAGAGTCCATTTGACGCTCAGCTGGGCGTTGGCGCGGGCCCAGGGCGGACGGCAGAGCCGCAAGCCGTCGCGGTTCCTCAACGGCGTCGCGCCCCACTCGCGCGCCGACCCGGCGCCAACCAAGCGCCGTAACCGCGGCCCGTCGCGCTGCCGGATCTGCAACAAGGACCTGACCACGCCGGCCGCCATCATGCTGCGGCGCTGCACCACCTGCGCCGGCGACGTCGACGAGGAGCTGCTGCTCAAACTCAAGGCGTGGCGAACCGAGCAGGCCAAGGAACACAAGATCGCCCCGTTCATGGTGTTCAGTGACAACACCCTGGTCGCGATCGCCGAGATGCGGCCCGCCGACGACGACGCCCTGATCGCGATACCCGGCATCGGCGCCACCAAGCTGGCGCAATATGGGCCCGACTTGCTCGAAATGATTCGGCAAGCATGAAACCGCAGGTCAGAAAATCGGTTGTGGCGACGGGCCGCGACGCATTACCCTCGAATCTCGGTATTGGCGCTCAGGCGACATGAAAGGAGGGTGGCCCGCGATGTTCAACACGATCGACGTAAATGCGTTCGGCGTAGGCGCGGCTACCCGTGTACCGAGCACCGCACATGCCGCCGCGTCGGCGGCCGCGGGTAAGCACCGTGTCGCCGCCGCGACTGACGCGTCCGTGGATTGGGGCCTCGCATAGCAAAGTAGAGCCCAGTTTCGCCGAATGGCCACGGACCCGAAGTCACCAGGATCCGTGGCCATAGCTTTTGGGAAACACTTCCCGACCTGGTCCGGATCGCCGATTTAGACAGCCAACCGACCAGGAAGCAGGTGAAGAGGACATGTCGGCATCGACGGTCCCAATAAAGACGCGGCCGGCCCTGCCATGTCATGCCGGCGATCCCGACCTGTGGTTCGCCGAAACCCCGGCCGACCTCGAGCGTGCCAAGACGCTGTGCACGGACTGCCCCGTCCGGCGGCAGTGCCTGACCGCCGCGCTCGACCGGGCCGAACCGTGGGGTGTGTGGGGCGGTGAGATCTTCGAGCGAGGCTCGATTGTCAGCCGCAAGCGTCCCCGCGGACGCCCGCGCAAGCAAGCCGCGTAGCCGAACGTGTGACGCCGCCGCGATTTCACGGATTTCGCGGTGGCGTCACCCGTGGCTCAGACCATTACGGTGTCCGGCTCGTTGAAGCCGGGAATCAGTTCCTCCGACAGCGCCTTGATCGGAACCCGCGCGTCCAGCTGGCACAGGATCGCGGCGACCGAGGCGATCACCCGCATCGGGATCGCCAGCTTGGGCGGCAGGTCCATCTGCCGCGCCGTCTTGATCTGCGCAACCGACCGGTCGAACTGGCTCACCGTCATCCGCTGCAACCACTTTCGGTTGTAGTGGAACACCTCCACCTGGATGGGCTCGACATACTGGCGCAGCATCTCGTCGATGTCGCGAACCGACACATCCTGACCGGGCTGGATGAACCCGACCTTCTCCATGGTCGGCAACAACAGGTCGTAGTTCTTGTCCCGGGCCAGCCGGATCGTCATCCCGAGTTCGATCGGGTAACCCCCCGGCAGCGGCGCCACGGCACCGAAGTCGATGACGCCCAACCGCCCGTCGGGCAGCAGCATGAAGTTTCCCGGGTGCGCGTCACCGTGCAGCATCTCCAGCCGACGCGGCGCATCGAAGGTGAGCTCCAGCAGCCGGATGCCGATCAGGTCGCGTTGTTCGCGCGTTCCGTTGCGGATGATTTCGGCCATGTGCAGGCCGTCGATCCACTCCTGGATCACCACTTTGGGTGCGCTGGCCACCACGTGCGGCACCGCGAAATGCGGGTGGTCCTCGTAAGCCTTGGCGAATGCACGCTGATTGTCGGCTTCCAACCGGTAGTCCAGCTCCATCTCGGTGCGCTCGATCAGTTCGTCGACCACGCCCTGGACGTCGGCGCCCGGCGCGAGTTGCTTGAACACACCGACCAACCGCTGCATGGTCTTCAAGTCCGCCCGCAGCGCCTCGTCGGCGCCCGGGTATTGGATCTTGACGGCGACTTCGCGCCCGTCGGCCCAGACGGCCTTGTGCACCTGACCGATGCTGGCCGAGGCCACCGGGGTGTCGTTGAACGAACTGAACCGGTCGCGCCACTTGGTGCCCAGTTGGGCGTCGAGCACCCGGTGCACCTTGGCCGCGGGCAGCGGTGGGGCGTCCTTCTGCAGCTTGGTCAGAGCGTCGCGATACGGCTCACCGAACTGCTCGGGGATGGCGGCTTCCATCACCGACAGCGCCTGACCGACCTTCATCGCGCCGCCCTTGAGTTCGCCCAGGACGGTGAACAGCTGGTTGGCGGCCTTCTCCATCAGCTCGGCGTTGACTTCGTCCTTCGACTTTCCGGTTAGCCGCTTTCCGAAGCCCAGAGCCGCCCGGCCGGCCATGCCGACCGGCAGGCTGGCGAGCTTCGCATTGCGGGCCGCGCGGCCACGCTTGATTTCTGACACGTAACTATCATCCATGACGCTCAGGGCATTCGTTGCATTGATTGCGCATCGTCCCCGCCAGCACAGACCTATGTCGTCACTGCGCCAAGGAGTGGAGCGTCCCATGTCAGCCAAGCAAACCCAGCACGACACCGCCGAGGCCCTGTTCCGGGCGATCATCGAGACCCTGGACAAGCACCGCAACGAGCGCACCCTGACCGAGGACGTGCTGGACACGTTGGCCCGGGCGTATGCGTCGGTCTGCACGAACGTCCCCGAGCAGGGCCGACTGGGCTAACACGAGCACAGCGGATGGCGCGTCCACTGGCGGGCCACGATCGCGCTGGCGTTCAGGTCGAACTCCAACGTGGCGTTCAGCGCCGATGGCGCGGCGGCTTGCTGGCCGCGCACGGCGGCTATCACCTGGTTGACCTGGCTCAGTGCCAGCGCCGCGGTCGCCAGCAGGGTGGCCCGGTCGGCCACCCCGACGGTGTCGCGTAGCTGCGCGGCGATCGCCGGCCACGCCGCGTCCCGGTCGCGACGGTGCAGATCGGCGCAGCTCAGGCAGCTGGTGACGCCGGGGATGACGAGCGGTCCGACCAGCCCGGTGCCGTCGCGCACCCGGACCGGCAGGTGCGGGACGCCCGAGGTGTGCAGGTCACGCACGATGCGCGGATCGGCCACCAGGTAGTCGGCGAGCACCACCAGGTCGACGGTGGTGGTGGACATCGTCGCGTGCGGTTGGCTGCTGTGCCCGATGCGCGCGCCCGAGCTGCGCAGCGCCGGCACCAGCAGGTCCGACAGCGGCCCCCGTCCGTGCACTCGGATCGACGCCGCTCGACCGGCGGCCTTGCGGGGCCGGCTCGTCGCGACACCATGGCTGACCAGCTGGGTGACCAGGTCGGTCAGGTCAGCTCCGCCGGCTTGGCGCTGCAGTTCGATCATCGGCACCGGTGAGCGCATGGACCGCAGCACCGCGGCCAACCCCGTCGCGGTCAGACCCGCCGTGGGCCGCACCAGCACCGCGCGCCGCGGATCCCAGCCCACCTGCACCACACCGTCTGGGCGCATCAACACTGGCATCGCCGGATTCAGCGAATACAGGCAAGCGCCGGGCCGGCTCATGACGTGTCACGCTGCCACGCCTGGCCGTAGCGCCGTATTCAGCTATCCACAGCGGTAAGCGACCACAGCAGAAATCAGGTAGTTGACTACTCAAGTTCCCTGCGGGCACCTCGCTTACGTTGCACCTACCTGACGGGCCGAGACCACCGGCCAAGTGACAGTCAAAGGTTTGCTCGGAGGTGTGCAGACGTGTCTTTTGTGATCGCGTTACCAGAGACGATGGCGGCGGCGGCAGCGGAGTTGGGCCGTATCGAGTCGGTCCTCGGCGCAGCCCGCGTGACGGCGACAACCTCGACGACACAAGTGCTGGCTGCCGGGGCTGACGAAATTTCGGTGGCGATCGCGAGGCTCTTTTCCGGTCACGCACAAGACTTTCAGGCGCTCAGTGCTCGGGCGGCGACGTTTCACAACCAGTTCGTGCAGGCCCTGAGCGCCGCCGGGGGCGCCTATTCGCTGGCAGAGGCGGCCAACGCCGCGCCGTTGGATGTGCTCGGACAACAAGTGCTGGGAGTGATCAATGCGCCCACAAACTTGTTGCTGGGGACCCCGCTGATCGGCAAGGGCGCCAATGGTGCGCCGGGAACCGGGCAGAACGGGGGTCCGGGCGGGCTGCTGTGGGGCGACGGCGGCGACGGCGGATCGGGGCGGCCCGGGCAGCCCGGTGGCAAAGGCGGTAACGCCTGGTTGTTCGGCAACGGCGGCCAAGGTGGGGCCGGCGGCGCCGGCATTAGTGGCATGCCCGGTGTCGCCGGTGGTCTGGCCGGAACCGGGGGAACCGGTGGCAACGGCGGAATGTTCTTCGGCAATGGCGGCACCGGCGGTACCGGTGGCGTGGGTGGGACGGGCGGTGCAATCACCACCGGCGGCACCGCCGGCAACGGCGGCCCCGGCGGCTCCGGCGGATCCGGCGGCCACGCTCAGGGGTTGGCCAGATTCATCGGCGGCCATGACGGCGACGGCGGCTCCGGCGGCACTGGCGGCTCCGGCGGCGCGGTCGACTTCAACGGCAATGGCGTCGTCAGCGGCACCGGCGGCTACGGCGGCTCCGGCGGCCAGGGCGGCGCCGGTTACAACGGCGGCGATGGCGGCACCGGCGGCGCCGGTGGACGAGTCGAACTCATCACCCAGGGCACCGCCGCCGGGGCTTCCGGCGGTGGTGGCGGAGGTGGCGGCCAGGGTGGCATCAGCACTGGTGGCGGCCACGGCGGTACCGGCGGCACCGGCGGCACCGGCGGTCAAGCCGGGTCGTTTGCCAACACCAACGGGTCCGGGCCCGCCGGCTTCGACTATTCCTACGGTGGCGGCGGGGGCCAGGGCGGCGGCCCGGCCGGAACTACAGGTGGTCCCGGTGGTGGCGGCGGCGGTGGCGGCGCTGCGTCATCTGGTCAGATTGCGTCGTTCGGCGCCAGTGGCCGGGGCGGCCTGGGCACAGGCGGCGGCCTGGGCGGTGGGGGCGCCTCCGGAGTCGTCACGAGCGTCCACGGCTTCGCCGGCGGCGTCGGCGGTGGGGGCGGGGGCGGGGGCATCGCGGGCGGCATCGGCGGCATCGGCGGCACCGGCGGACCTGTCGGCGGCGGCGTCGGCGGCACCGCCGGCCAGGCCGGCAGCCCCGGTGCCATCTTCGCCCAAGGCGGCGGTTCCGCCGCAGGTGGTCAGGGTGGCACCGCCGGGGCCTACGGCGGGGGCGGTGGCGGCGGCAACGGTCAGGCCGTCGGCGTCGGCACCCTCGGTCAGGGAGGCAGGGGCGGTGACGGCGGGTCTTAGTACCGGATCACGGTGCCGCGTCTGGGCACCTGCCACGCTCAGTTATCCACAGCGCCGGGATCATCGGTCTCGCGGATCTCGCGGTCCAGCTTCGCGATCGCTTCGTCGATGCCGCTGGTGTCGCCACCGATCACCCCGTCGATGAACGCCGCCGGGTCGTCCAGGTCGTCGGCACTGGGCAACAGGTCCGGGTGCTGCCAGACCGCGTCGCGCGCGTCCATCCCGGCCGCCTCCGTCAAGCGTTGCCACAGCGCCCCCGCCTCGCGCAGCTTGCGGGGCCGCAACTCGAGCCCGACCAGGGTGGCGAAGGTCTGCTCGGCGGGACCGCCGCTGGCCCGACGCCGGCGCAGCGTCTCGCTGAGCGCCGCTTCGCCGGGCAGTCGGTCGCCCACGGCCGCGGTCACCACCGTCTGCACCCAACCCTCGATCAGCGCCAGCAGGGTCTCCAGCCGCTCCAGAGCCTGGGTCTGCGCCGGTGTCGCCTTGGGCTCGAATACGCCCTGACTCAGCAGTTGTTCCATGGCGGCGGGGTCGGCCAGCGACGCCGGGTTGAAGTCCCTGGCCAGTTCCTCGATCCCGCTCATGTCGATCTGCATGCCTTGCGCGTATGCCTCGACGGCGCCCAGCAGCTGGCTGGACAACCAGGGAACATGGCTGAACAGGCGGTGATGGGCGGCCTCGCGGGTGGCCAGGAACGTCATGATCTCGCTGCGCGGCTGCTCGAGCCCGGAAGCGAAGGATTCCACGGCGTCCGGCAGGATCGCGGCCACTCCCTGCGGTCCCAGCGGCAGCCCGATGTCGGTCGACGTCAGTACTTCTTTGGACAGCCGGCCCAGCGCCTGACCCAGCTGCGACCCGAACGCGATGCCGCCCATCTGCGACATCATCTGCAGCAACGGACCCGCCATGCCCTTGGCTTCCTCGGGCAGTGAGGACACCCAGACCGACGAGATCTGCTGCGCCATCGGATCGCACAGCCGCTTCCACGTCTTCAGGGTGTTGTCGACCCAGTCGGTGGGACTCCAGCCGGTGGCTCTCGTCGTCCCGGCCGGCAGCGCCGTGGCACCGTTCAGCCAGGTCTCGGCCAAATGCACGGCGTCGGAGATCGCCGAGTTCGTGGTGGCCGGGATCGGCGCGACGAACCCGATCGAACTGGATGCGACCTGGCGGGCCAGGTCGTAGTTCACCGGGCCGGCGCCCGATCCGGCCGTGCCCGACGTCATCGCGCTGCCGACACCACCGAACATCTCACCGAGACGGGTGAACAACTGCCCGAGGTTGGCCATGTCGAAGTCGCCGCCGAAACCGAACGGGTTCGCGCCCGGTCCGGAGTCGGGATCGTTCTTCCCGCGCTTCTCACGGTCGGGGTCGTCTCCAGCGGAGAAGCCGAAGGGCAGGTCAGCCATGACGTCAACGGTACCCACCGGGGAATCGGAAAGCGCGGTGTGGCGTCACGCTCGCAGCTGAATGGGTCGCCTGGGGTGCCGATTAGTGTGTTCTGCGTGAACAGGCGGATTTTGACCTTGATGGTCGCGCTCGTCCCGATCGTGGTGTTCGGCGTCCTGCTGGCGGTGGTGACGGTGCCGTTTGTGTCACTGGGTCCGGGGCCCACCTTCGACACGCTCGGGGAGGTCGACGGCAAGCAGGTGGTGCAGATCCAGGGCACCCAGACGCACCCGACGACGGGCCACCTGAACATGACGACGGTGTCCCAGCGGGACGACCTGACCCTCGGTGAAGCCATCACCCTGTGGATCTCCGGCCAGGAGCAGTTGGTTCCGCGCGACCTGGTCTACCCGCCCGGCAAGTCGCGTGAAGAGGTGGACAGCGCCAACAACGCCGACTTCAAGAAGTCCGAAGACAGCGCCGAATACGCAGCGTTGGGTTACCTGAAATACCCCGAGGCGGTGACCGTGGCCAGGGTGCCCGACGACAGCCCGTCAGCGGGCAAACTCAAACCCGGTGACGCGATCGACGCTGTCGACCGCAATCCGGTGGCCACGGTCGATCAGTTCACCACGTTGCTGAAGAACACCAAGCCGGGTCAGGTCGTGACCATCGACTACCGCCGCAAGAACGAACCCGCCGGCGTCGTGCAGGTGACCCTGGGCACGAACAAGGACCGGGACTACGGGTTCATGGGCGTGGAAGTGATGGATGCGCCGTGGGCGCCGTTCAGCGTGGAGTTCAACCTGGCCAACATCGGTGGTCCCTCCGCCGGGTTGATGTTCAGTTTGGCCGTCGTCGACAAGCTCACCACCGGCGACTTGGCGGGTTCGAGGTTCGTCGCGGGCACCGGGACCATCAGTGTCGACGGCAAGGTCGGGCCGATCGGGGGGATCACCCACAAGATGGCGGCCGCCCGCGCTGCGGGTGCCACGGTGTTCTTGGTGCCGGCGAAGAACTGCTATGAGGCGGTCTCCGACATTCCGTCCGGGTTGCAGCTGATGAAGGTCGAGACGCTCAGTTCGGCGGTGGACGCGCTGCATGCGATGACGGCCGGGGCGCCCACCCCGAGCTGCTAGCCGGGTTGTGGGGCCGGGGTGATGCGTACAGTTGGGGCCATCGGGGAAACAGAACAGGGAGCGTAGCTAGTGGGAATGCGGCCCACCGCAAGGATGCCGAAGCTGACTCGGCGTAGCCGGATTCTGATCCTGATCGCACTGGGTGTGATCGTGTTGCTGCTGGCCGGCCCGCGGTTGATCGACGCCTACGTCGACTGGTTGTGGTTCGGTGAGCTCGGCTATCGCTCGGTGTTCACCACCGTGCTGGTCACCCGCATCGTGGTGTTCCTGGTAGCGGGGCTGCTGGTCGGCGGCATCGTATTCGCCGCGCTCCTGGTGGCCTATCGCAGCCGCCCGGTGTTCGTCCCCAGCAGCGAAAACGACCCGGTCGCGCGGTATCGCGCCGCGGTGCTGGGGCGACTGCGCCTGGTAAGCATCGGGGTCCCGGTGGGGATCGGCGTGCTGGCCGGCGTCGTGGCGCAGAGCTACTGGGTGCGGGTCCAGCTTTTCCTGCATGGCGGCGACTTCGGCATCACCGACCCGCAATTCGGCAAGGACCTCGGCTTCTACGCATTCGAATTGCCCTTCTACCGGCTGGTGCTCAGCTACCTGTTCGTTGCAGTCTTCCTGGCGTTTCTGGCAAACCTGGTGGCGCACTACTTATTTGGCGGCATCCGGCTGACCGGGCGCGCCGGCGCGCTGAGCCGGTCGGCGCGGATTCAGCTGATCACTCTGGTCGGCGTATTGGTTGTGCTCAAAGCCGTTGCCTACTGGCTGGATCGCTACGAGCTGCTGTCGCACACCCGCGGCGGCAAGCCGTTCACCGGGGCGGGTTACACCGACATCAACGCCGTCCTGCCGGCCAAGCTGATCCTGATGGCGATCGCACTGATCTGCGCTGCGGCGGTGTTCTCCGCGATCACGTTGCGCGACTTGCGGATTCCTGCCATCGGTTTGGTGTTGTTGCTGTTGTCGTCGCTGATCGTGGGTGCCGGCTGGCCGCTGATCGTCGAACAGATCAGCGTCAAACCCAATGCCGCGCAGAAGGAAAGCGAATACATCAGCCGGAGTATCACCGCGACGCGGCAAGCCTACGGGTTGACGCCGGACGTGGTGACCTACCGCAATTACAGCGGCGACGGGCAGGCCACCGCGCAGCAGGTCGCCGCCGATCGGGCGACCACTTCCAACATCCGGCTGCTCGACCCGACGATTGTGAGCCCGGCGTTCACCCAATTTCAGCAGGGCAAGAACTTCTATTACTTCCCCGACCAGTTGTCCATCGACCGCTACCAGGACCGCGCCGGGAACCTGCGCGACTACGTCGTCGCCGCACGCGAACTCAACCCGGACCGGCTGATCGACAACCAGCGGGACTGGATCAACCGGCACACGGTCTACACGCACGGCAACGGTTTCATCGCGTCGCCGGCCAACACCGTGCGCGGTATCGCCAACGAACCCAACCAGAACGGGGGCTACCCGCAGTTCCTGGTCAACGTCGTCGGCGCCAACGGCACCGTCGTGTCCGACGGTCCGGCCCAGCTGGACCAGCCCCGAATCTACTTCGGGCCCGTCATCGCCGGCGCGACCGCTGATTACGCGATCGTCGGCAAGACCGGGGCCGACCGTGAATACGACTACGAGACCAGCACCGAGACCAAGAACTACACCTACACCGGTGGCGGTGGGGTCCCGATCGGCAACTGGCTGGCGCGCAGCGTGTTCGCCGCTAAGTTCGCCGAGCGAAACTTCTTGTTCTCCAACGTGATCGGCTCCAACAGCAGGATCCTGTTCAACCGGGATCCGGCGCAGCGGGTCGAGGCGGTGGCGCCGTGGCTGACCACCGACAGCGCGGTGTACCCGGCCATCGTCAACAAGCGCCTGGTGTGGATCATCGACGGCTACACCACGCTGGACAACTACCCGTACTCCGAACTCACCTCGCTGTCCTCGGCGACGGCGGACTCCACGGAGGTGGCGTTCAACCGGCTGGCGCCCGACAAGCGCGTCTCCTACATCCGCAACTCGGTCAAAGCCGTCGTCGATGCCTACGACGGCACCGTCTCGCTATACCAGCAGGACGAGAACGACCCGGTGCTGAAGGCCTGGATGCGGGTGTTCCCCGGCACGGTGAAGCCCAAGAGTGACATCACACCTGAACTGGCCGAGCATCTGCGGTATCCCGAAGACCTGTTCAAGGTGCAGCGCATGCTGCTGGCCAAATACCACGTCAACGATCCGGTGACGTTCTTCTCCACCTCGGACTTCTGGGACGTGCCGCTGGACCCGAATCCGACGGCCAGCAGCTACCAGCCGCCGTATTACATCGTCGCGAAAAACATTGCCAAGAACGACAACTCGGCTTCTTACCAGTTGATCAGCGCGATGAACAGGTTCAAACGCGACTATCTGGCCGCCTACATCAGCGCCAGTTCGGACCCCGCCACCTACGGCAAGCTCACGGTGCTGACCATTCCGGGTCAGGTCAACGGCCCCAAGCTCGCCAACAATGCGATCACCACCGATCCGGCGGTGTCCCAGGACCTGGGTGTGATCGGACGGGACAACCAGAACCGCATCCGCTGGGGCAACCTGCTCACGCTTCCGGTCGGGCAGGGCGGGCTGCTCTATGTCGAGCCCGTCTACGCGTCGCCGGGAGCCAGCGACGCGGCCTCGTCGTATCCGCGGCTCATCCGGGTCGCGATGATGTACAACGACAAGGTCGGCTACGGCCCCACCGTGGGCGATGCGCTGACCGCGCTGTTCGGACCGGGTGCGGGTGCTGCCGCGACCGGCATCCAGCCCACCGATGCAGGCATGCCGGCTAATCCGCCCGCGAGTCCGCCCCCGGCGGCCGGTCCTGGCGTGCCGCCACCCACGGCCGCGGTGCCGCCTCCCGACGCGGCGTTGTCTCCGGCGAAATCCGCTGCGCTGCAAGAGATTCAGGCTGCGATCGGCGCGGCCCGGGAGGCGCAGAAGAAGGGCGACTTCGCGGGGTACGGTTCGGCGTTGCAGCGACTCGACGAGGCGATCACCAAGTTCAACAACACCAGGTAGCGGTCGCTGCCGCTTTCCGCCCTCGGCACTTCCGCCCCGGCCGCGAGGGTCCGCAAATGTACGCTGATACGCCGTAAACGGCGTCATTTTGCGGACCCTCGCGCCAGGCCTACTGCCCCTTGACGTTCATGATCTGCCGCAGCGAGGTCACCACATCGACGAGCGGTTCGGCATCGACCATGACCTGGTCGATGTCCTTGTACGCCTGCGGGATCTCGTCGATCCACTCCTTGCCGTGCCGGTATTCGATGCCTGTCATCGCCGCGGCCAGGTCCTGTTCGGTGAACAGTTCCTTGGCTTTGGTCCGGCTGTACCGGCGGCCCGCCCCGTGCGGGGCCGACCACAGGCCGTCCAGGTTGCCCTTGCCCCGCACGATGTAGGAGCGGGTACCCATCGAGCCGGGGATGATTCCCAGCTTGCCCTCGGTTGCGTCGATCGCGCCCTTTCGGGTGAGCCACACCGTCTCCCCGTCGATTTGGGTGCGGACCGTGTAGTTGTGATGGGTGTTGATCCTTTCCCACCTCGACCCGTTGCGCTTGTACTCCCAGCCAGTCGGCGAAGACGTGGATGAAACGGTCCATCATCTCGGCACGGTTGAGCAGTGCAAAGCGCTGCGCCCACTCCAAATCCTTGATGTAGCGGTCGAATTC
This sequence comes from Mycobacterium sp. NGS22, assembly GCF_059813095.1. Taxonomy (NCBI): domain Bacteria; kingdom Bacillati; phylum Actinomycetota; class Actinomycetes; order Mycobacteriales; family Mycobacteriaceae; genus Mycobacterium; species Mycobacterium sp. NGS22. Next base: position 20,268 of record NZ_JCALDY010000027.1, on the reverse strand, counting down.
GGCGCTGCCCTCGGTCAGGAAGGCCAGATCACGGTTGGGTAAGCGGATGTCGGGATTGCGCGAGCTCTGCTCCAGTGCAATCTTGATGTGGCGTTGCGCGATCTTGTTGCCGACCCCGCGCGAGCCACTGTGCAGGAACAGCCAGACGTTGTCGTCGGTGTCCAGGCAGAGCTCGATGAAGTGGTTGCCACCACCGAGAGATCCCAACTGCTGCATCCACTTCGGGCTGTGCGACAGGTCGACGTCCAGGTCGGTCTGTAGCCTGAGCAGCTCGTCGTGCTTGCGCTTGGTGAACGGAAACCGTTGCAGGGACTTGTTGTAATTGCCCGGCGACAGCGGAATCGCGTCTTCGACGCGGTGCCGCAGCGCCGACAGCTCCGGCACGTAGTCTCCGCCGAAGCGGACGGACAGGTCGTTCTCGGTGAACCGCGTCTTGGCTGCCACCATGCCGCAGCCGATGTCCACGCCCACCGCTGCAGGGATCACCGCCCCCTTGGTGGGGATAACGGTCCCGACGGCCGAACCCTTGCCCAGGTGCGCGTCGGGCATCAGCGCGACGTGCGGGTGCACGAACGGCATGGACGCGGTGGTCTTGGCCTGCTCGACGGTGTTGCCGGCGATCTCGGTGGCGAAGCTGAGCAGCTTCGGCGCGAGACGCTGAGACATGATGAACTCCTTGGCGCGTGTGGTTGTGGTGGGCGCCGAGGGGGGCGGCTGAAAGGCGAGGCTATCGAAGGCGAATGGGCTGTCGCAACGGATTTTCGCTGCTCCCCTCGGCGCCGGCACACCACTGACCGCGCGATTTGGAGAGGTTCGCACGCGTTGGGTAACCTTGCGTCTACCGACGCGGGGTGGAGCAGCTCGGTAGCTCGCTGGGCTCATAACCCAGAGGTCGCAGGTTCGAATCCTGTCCCCGCTACCAGCGGAAATGGCCCTCAGGTAGCAGCCTGGGGGCCATTTTCTATGGCTTTGGGAACACTTTTGGGAACATTCGCGACGCTAACAATTTCCGGAAGCCGATTCGGCGCAGTGAAAATCACCTAAGGTGTCGCCCCGGCCGAAGCAGATCCGCTGTCACGGCTCGGCGGCCACTGCTCGGCGGCGCCGTGCACATCGGAGACCTCGCGCTGGTTGCGGAGGTGTCGCCCGGTTTTCGATTGGTCGCTTACTGAGCGCAGACTGGCTGGACGAAGAGTTGTCCGTCGATTGTCTGGACCACACCAGCCTGCGAAGTCGTTGAGCACACGGCCTGAGCATCGCTAACTGGCCTGCGTGGCGGGTTCTCCATGGTACGAAGTTAGGGGCCTCATCACAGATGAGGGTGTAGGTGGGGTCGGCGGGATGCGACACCACTGCCTGGGCGGCGGCGAGATCCTGGAGCACCGAGTAGCGAGGCACTGCTCCCAGTCGCGGCTCTCCGCCGGTCTGCGGGCATAGACGCCCGCTGTCGGAAGGTGATGCCGACGGTTTGTCGGTGTGCGTCGCTATGTTGGGCCGATGGATTGGTACGCCCGACCGGAAGGTGCCGCATATCAGCTCAGGGTTGCGCCTCGACTAGCGTCGTGGAATAAGGCTGGCGATCCCGACCAAGTCCGATTGCAGGCATACCTGGACGACACCGAAGCGCTCTTGGCGAGTTCGCGAATAGAGGGCGCATGGGCGCTCCGACTCGACGTCGGCCTGCCTCGATCGCGGGATCTGCTTGATGCGGCTGATCTCGACAACTATGCGTTTCCGCTCGCCTACCGTCTAGCGAATACCGGTCTGGTGTCGGTGTGGTGCACCAAGCAGCACGCTGAACAGTCATTCGAAGGAATTGAAGCTGCCGAGAAGGTGGCTGCGCCTCGCACGGGGGTGCTGATTGCACGTCCCACGGCGTCAGCGTCGACGGTTGGTTACAAGGAGCAAATCCGCGCCGCTGTCGCAAAATCGGGAGAGCTGCCGCCTGGGCCGGTGAGGCTCGAGCTGTCCTTCGTTGTCGGCCCCGACCGGAACTGGCTGAACCTATGGAAGCAGACGATCGACGCACTCGACCCCCTGCTTGGCCGTACCCACCCGAAGCGTCCGTGGCATCCACGCGACGGCAGGATAACGGAGCTCGGAATGCACGTGAGGGTTGAGCCCGCCTTCGGTCACCGGGTTGCAGTCGGCATCGCTGCCACCACCCCAGGCGGCGTGCCCGAACGCAAGATCGCGTGGCGCAACTACGGGGGCGGTGTCATCGTCAAATATGAATTGCCGGGAGGGGCACCGACAGGTTGGGGCATCATGTGCCCGTCCTGGGACACGGAGATGCCGCTGTCAACGGATGAAGCCCTCTGGCTGCGCAACGCCCTCAACCATGCGCTCGACGAAGCCACGATAAACCGGCGCCAAAGCCGCTCGGGGAATAACAGGTTCTGGCACCGCATGCTCTCAGTCCGACTGCCGTGCGCCTGCGTTCGATCTTGTCATCGTGATCGATCTCGACGTAGGGCTACGGTGACCTTGCCAACTACTCGCCAGATAACTCCTGGAGGCCGGCGGCTCAAGACAACAACTACACCCGCATTTGCGAAAAGCCAGTTACGGTCATTCAAGGTCAATGGACGGAGCGACGCATGAGGTTCAAAAGGTTAGAGATAAGAAACCTTCGAGCCGTCGAAAACTTCACGGTTGACGACTTGGGAAGTTTCGTTGTAGTCGCCGGCCAGAACGGATGCGGGAAATCTTGTGTTTTTGATGCTATTCGTCTGCTAAAGTCACTGTACGGTGGGTATCAGGCCAACGAGCATCTACAATGGTTTGGCGAATTCGCCATCAACGTACAAGACCAAAGTGCCCTTGCGCGAATTTTTAGAAATCCCGAGTCTCGAATGCTCGTTTCTGCAGAGCTAGAATTCAGCCCCGATGAAGTGGCTTACCTCGCCGCAAATGTCAACACACTGGCGTTACCGATTGCTTGGCAAATTGTCACCGGTCAAGCCTTTGACTACTTTTCATTCAATCAAATGTCAGTCGCAACTCAATTCGCGCACATGAAACCTCGAGTGGATCAGGAACTCGCGACGCTTGTCGCAGAATTTTCCGGAGCGTTAGGCCAGTCGACGCACGAATTGAGCGTGTCGGTAGATATCAATGGTGCTCTCCAGTTAAAACGATGCTTACCCGCGCAAATCGCCTTTCAAGCATACGAACCCGACCATCTAGGCATTATTGAATACCATAGTGCATCGCGCGCCTATACGCGGCAAGATGTTGGCGGCATTAACTTGGATGCCCGTCAATTTCAAGAGCAGCGGCGTCACCATGGACTCTACAACTGGCAAGCAAAATATCAGAATATTAAGACGGAGCTTGCCTCAGCATACGTACGCGGTTTAATAACTAATGAGGCAGGCGGCGAGTCGACGGCCCGCGACAATCTTGAAGCTACCTTGATAGATCTATTCAGTACGTTTTTTCCGGAGAAGAAGTACTTGGGAGGGCGTCCTCTGCCTAACGGAAACCTAGAATTTCCAGTAGAGCTTGCGAGCGGCCGAACGCATGACATTGATGATCTTAGTTCCGGCGAGAAGGAGATCCTGTACGGCTACCTGCGACTGCGTAACTCCATACCAAAGGGATCAATTATCCTCCTAGACGAGCCGGAACTGCATTTAAATCCCAGCCTGCTTCAAGGATTCGCAGACTTTTATTACCGACATCTGGGCGTTGCTCAAGGAAACCAGATTTGGATGGTCACGCACTCCGACGCGCTCCTGAGGCAGGCGGTCGGTAATGCAAACTATCACGTATTTCATATGACGCCCGCGTCCTCTGGCGATTCTGGGGCGAATCAAGCGTCCAGCATCTTTCTCGATGACGAGCTAGAGCGGGCTACCGTCGATCTAGTTGGCGACCTTGCTACTTATCAACCTCACTCAAAGGTAGTTATTTTCGAAGGTGAGGGGACTACTGGCTTTGATGTGACCATGGTTCGTCGGTTGTTTCCCGAGTTTTCACGCAGGATAAATCTTGTGAGCGCTGGAAATAAATCGGGTGTTCGAAACCTGTACGCAATATTGGAAAGTTCGACGCACCAGATGGGTGTTTTGGAGCGATTTTATGCTGTAACCGATCGAGACCACGAACATGTCAAACCGGAGGCTTTGGCGTCCAGGCTATACAGCTGGGACCGGTACCACATCGAAAATTATCTACTCGACCCGAGCGCTCTTCGCGCGGTTGTGAAGTCTGCAGGCCAAGGTACTGTATTCGGTTCGGATGACGAGGTAGTGGCAGCACTTAAGATTTGTGCAACACAGCTAACTGATGGACTTGTGCTTGAGCTGCTTCAAAAGGAGGTCAATGATGCAATAATTGCTATGATTAATGTCCGCGGCAACCCGTCAACGCAAAATTATGTCGAGGCGGTCTACCCTTCAATAAAAGCAAGTATCGGCCGTGTGAAGGATGCGTCTTCTCAGTTTACCGAAGACAAGCTGTCTGAGATGGGAAAGAGACATGAGGCCAGGTTCCAAGATTCGCTAGACAATGACACGTGGCTCAGCGACTTCCCGGGTCGAAAAATCCTTAAGCGCTTTGTTGGTGCACATGTTAGTGGTATCAGCTACGAGCCTTTCGTCAACCTAATCCTGGACAAGCTGGCCGAAGAAAGCCGCCAACCAGTTGGGATGAAGAATGTCCTGGACCAAATCATGCATGCGGGAACTTGAGGCAACTTCAGTTGCTAAACAGCTCTTAGATTGGTGCTGTGGTCAGCTCCACCACGACTCCCTCGAAGTCGGCTACCACGCGTAGTCGCCCTCCCAGCGCGGCCACATAGGACTGCAGAGTTCCGAGCTCAGTATGCGATAGATCGCCTCCTTCCAGCTTCGATACCCGGGCTTGGGAAACGCCCATGATGGCAGCGACGTCCGTCTGGCGAGCGTGTCCATGCGCCTTTCGAATATCGGCGAGGCGCTGCGCCAGGACCGCGTCATACATCTCCGTACGCGCGGCATTGGCCCGAGTCGGGTCTATTCGCCCCTGCGCGATGGCTTCGGCTCGGATCTCACGCCAGTTACGTGCCATGTTCATTCATCTCCCTCGGTCGCCAGCCAGTTCTCGTATCGCCGCTCAGCTTTCGGAATGTTCTTGTCGTACCAGCTCTTCCAATTGCCCGACTTGTCGCCGCCGAGCAACAGGATTGCCTGCCGCTCAGGATCAAAGATGAACAGAATCCGGATGCTGGTGCCGGCTGGCCGCAGCTCCTTCATGCTGTGAAACTTCGATCCCCTCACCTTGTCCACCGTCGGACGGCCCAAGGTTGGTCCTTCCAGCTCGAGCAGGTCGATAGCCCCGGTAACGGCGACGATCGCGTCCTCGTCAAGCGTGAAATACCAGTTCTCGACCTCCTATAGCAAGATCACTTCCCAGGACTCCGACATTAATATAACTTCAGGGTTATATGCAACACTCTGAGCCGAAGACGTCTCATGCGGAGCCCGCTCCGTCATCCCAGGCGTCGCCGAGCAAAAACTCAGCGGCTTGTTCTGCTGCCTCGCGGTCGTCGTTACCCAGCACGTGGGCATACGTCTCTAGGAAGAAACCAACATTCGCGTGGCCAATCCGCTCGCTGATCACCTTTGGGCTGACACCGGCCCGCAGCGCACCGGTGGCGTACGAGTGGCGCAGATCGTGAAAAGTGATGCGAGACAGGCCCGCTGCCGCCGCTAAACGATCGAAGCGTTGACGAATGGTATCGGGATGCGGTGGCCGGCCGTCCTGGTAGGTGAACAGGTAATCGCCGGGATGGTATGCGTCGCCGAAAAATTCGCGCTCGCTGTCCTGGAGTTCGCGCCAACGGCGCAGCGCCGCCACGGTAGTGCGGTCGATCGAAATCGTCTGGTCAGCGTTGCGGGTCTTACCGCCGGCCTTGTCGAGTGCCCGCCCGCCGACGACCACGCGATTGTCGTGGACGGTTATCGCACCGGCATCGAGGTCGACGTCGGACCACTTCAGGCCACACACCTGGCCGCGCCGAATACCGGTAGTGAGTTCCAGCAGGAAGAGTGCCGCGAACCGGTCGTCGCGGATCGATTTGAGGAATGTGCGGATTTCCTCGGCGCTCCAAACTGTCCGGCGGGTGCGCGGCCGCCGCGGTGGTTTCACATTGCTTGCCGGGTTGTCAGTGAGGTACTTCCACGCAACTGCGTCGACGAGCGCCCGATGAAGGAAGGCGTGGACGTTGCGGACGGTCTTTGGCGCCAAGCCCGGCGAAACCGGTTTAGGCACAATGCCTATCCGATAGCGTCGTACGGCGGTGCGGGCGGCATGGATCGTTGTCCCGCAGGCCTGCGACAGCTGTCGTGGTGTGGGTGGGGCGCCGGCAGTGTTGCGTTCGGACCAATAGGCATACATCACGGAGTCGTTGTCGCGCTTGACTCGGCCCTCGCTGAGCAGTTTGGCGTAGAGCTTCAGGAGTTGAGGCTCGTCGAGTCGCTGCAGGCGCTCGGCGCCAATATGGGGAATGACGTATGTGCGCGCGTAGTCGCTCCAACTGCGCCATGTCGTGGCATCGAGTGCAGGTTCGACGGCGGCGAGCCATTCGTTGAGGAACTGCGCAACCGTACGGGTCGAGGGTTTGACGACTCGGCCGCGGTCAGCGTCACGCATTGCTTCGCGGCAGGCTTTCCAGGCCTCACGCTCGGTGTCGAACCCGCCCTTGCTGATCCAGGGGTATCGGCCGGTTGCCGGGTCCCTCTCCGGCAGGCGGAATTTGTAGTACCACACCGAACCACGCTGATGGACGGTCCCTTTCACGATGCCACCAGCTCACGCAACCCAGCCGTTACGACATAGATCCGGCCGCCGAGCCGGCGAACGGGCAGCTCGTCAGAGGCCACCAGTCGGTAGGCTGCCGCCCGGCTGATTCCCAGTAGCTGTGCGGCGTGTGGAACGGCAAGCAGCAGAGGGAGATCATTGAACACGTTGTTTTCCAAGATAATTCACCACCTTTCCTCAGAGTTGACGGAATTTTGCACAGCTGTGCGGTCTTCGTGGGCCTGTGGGCTGCACCGTGGACAAAAACGTGCGGCCTCCGATCCATCGGCCCCAGCGACCGTGATCGTGCGTGAGTACGCATCCTCGCATTCACCGCACCAGGGCACTGTTGGCGCGGATGAGCTTGGCGGCATCCACGCTTGCGTTAGACGTCGGGCTATCACACGGATTGGATGACGTGCACCGTCAGGATTCCGGATCAGGTGGGCGGCGAGGTCAGCGGCTGGCCAACCGCGTGCCAGAGCGGACTCGATGGCCGGCAGGAGACTGTGCACGTCGCGCTCACCGAGCCGCCACGAATCGCTGACGGCGTGCAGGATTTGTGCTGCAGAACCACCCGGTTCGGATGGGGATTCTATTGATGGTTTCAAGGGGTCCCGATCTGGGACCCCCGTAGGGTGCCGCTGTGACACCGCCCCAGTCCCACTGCGGGACGGCTCCCGTGCCAATACGGGACCGGGGGGTCCCGTATTGGGACTAGGGGGTGTCGGATCGGGACCGGGTGGAAGATGAGGTGCCCGAGGGTGATTCAGGTAGTAACGGGTGGAGCGGCGAGCGCCGGAATCGTGGAATTGCGGGCGTCGGGTCATGAAGCCCCGGGTCTCCAGCAAGCTCAGCGCGCGTAAGACCGTGCTCCTTCCGGCGCCGGATTCAGTCATCAGCGTACGGATTGACGGATAGCACGAGAAGTTCTCATCCGCCTTATTTGCCAGTAGCACGAGGATGAACTTCGCTACCGGTTGGGCGATGTCCGAGTCTTTTGCCCAGGCGAGGGCCTCCCAGCTCATGTGGACGCATCGATAAGGCGGTGCCCACCGGCAGCCGTTTCGGCGGACTGCACCGAGCGGCAATCCCTGTCGCGTCGTTTCATTTCTAAACGGTAAGTCCGCCTAGGTGCCTAGCGCGACGGGCAAGCAGATATTTTTCTGGTGAGTTTTGCTGCGGCACAGCCGGATTACCGCCAATTCCCTCCACGGCACCACAAATCGCGAAACGCGCTGCCTCGAAGGGCGCATCGCGTGCATGGCCGCGCCGGCGTGCGTGGATGCGTCGGATGTCACGGAGCTGCCGATGTAGTTCTATTTGCCTCAGTAGGAGCTACCGTGCTGACGCCCGGCTCGCCTCCTGATCCGGACCGTGGCGGTCAGACTGTTCGGCACATCGCCGCGATGCTGCCTGTTTCTGGCATAGAGGCCGCGGGCGCGGTTTACTCTCGACGAGTGTCCGAGGTGCCGCAACATACGACGGGCGACGAGGTCGCGCTCGGCGCATTTTTGGTGTTGCTGCACGACGCTGCCGACTCGTTTCGCACCGTTCATGCGACCTACCGCTTTTGGCGCCATAACGAGCGCGTTCACATGGCCTTCCGCGCAGACATTGAGGAGCAGAAGCGCAGCGGCGCTTCGGTCAGCAGCATCAGCAGCATCTATACGGGCGCCAGCGGCGACCCCGCACCCGTGGAGTCCGAAGAGACGGTGGATTTTTGGCGCGATGGGCAGCGCTTGCGCGAGGAGCGTCACGGAGGACTTCGGGACGGCTATTACGGCGTCGCTGATGGCCCGCTGTGGTGGTTTTGGGATGCGCGCATGGGCGCGATGAGCAACCAGGACGATCCACGAGCGGGCAGCGGCATCGGTCAGGAACTCGAGGTGATGCTCAATCCGACACCACTGCTGAGTTCATTGCGTTTTAGCGTGACGGGGACCTCCCGGGTTGCCGGCCGAGCCACCCTCACCGCGGCCGCCACACCTCGCCCATCCGACCCACGCCACCACAACCCCTTCGGCCAGCTGCACGGCTTGGGCACCGGCGCCCAGCACTACCGATTCGAGGTCGACCAAGAACGCGGAGTTCTGCTGTCCGTCACCGCGATCCGCGACGAGCAGCCCTTCCACCAGATCAGCGCACTCGCCATCGGTTTCGACGCGCCGATCCCCGCTGAGACCTTCCAATTCCGGCCGCCCGACGGCGAAGAGATCCGGCCAACCCAAGCTCGCCAGCAGCTGCAGCACACCACCCTCACCGAAGCCCAGCAACGCGCGCCCTTCACCGTGTTGATGCCAGACCGGATACCTGACACCTGGCGGGTGCACTGCGTGTTCATGGAAGCCTCGCAGCGCCCACCCACTCCGGCGCTGGTCGCGCTGAGCTACCGCTCCGATGACGGCCACCACAGCATCTCGGTTACACAACTGGCCGCGGCTAACGCGTCCCGCTACTACGGGAGCCTGCTCGACGACCAAAACTGGCAGCAGGCAGACAGCAATGGGACGTCGATTCGGGTCGCCCCAGTCGACTCGCCGCACGCCCAAGCCCACCTCGAACGACACGGAACATTCGTATTCCTCGTCTCCGACACCCTGACACGCGATGAGCTCGTCTCGATCGCAGCCGGCCTTCGAGCCGCACCGAGCACCGGCGACATCTGAAATCGGAGCCCGCTTTGGGACCGGCTCGCACCCGGCGAAGGTTAGGGCCGAAGGGCGGTGGAGCCGACCGGCAACCTCCGCGATGATCGGCGATGCCGGTCGGAATTAGCGACCGCCGCCTCAAGCGCTTTGGTGTAGGTGGTTTCAGCCGGCGCCTGCGGCGGATCAGCGCACTAGTAACCGCTTGGACGACACCGTCGCGGCAGCGCCATCGTCTCCTGGTTTTCACTGTTTCGCCCACCTCGGTTGTCACCCGGAGATTTGCCAACCGCCTGGCGCGGTACATCCTGCCTCCGCCTCCGCCAAATTTGACGCCTCCAAACACATCACACCTCTTGCACTCAGGGTAACGAGTTAATAACATAACGTCCGGACGAATTCTGGGACCGTCATTTGTCTGACATCGGGAAGCGGGTGTTGCGTGAGCGGCAAAACTCTGCTGTTGGAAGCCCGAATCGACTCCGTGCGGAAATGTCCGCGGTGCGGGGAGGCCTTCGATATGCCGCAGAGGGGGCCGGGTCGGCGTCCGATTTGGTGCTCGCCGCGATGCCGACGACTGGCCTCCGCAGAGCGCGCCGCGGCCCGCAACGCCGGCGCGGCCGTGCGAGTGGTGGAGGTGCCTCGCGCCCATCGCCCCGACCCCCATGCGCGCGTGGAGCTACCTTCCATGCACACGCTAGAACGACTGTTCTTGAGCTCCGACCACCAATGTCGAGAGCTCTTGAACACCCTTCTGCAGCGCTACACCGACGGCGAATTGAGCGCCGAATTGCGTACGGCTATGGAGGCATTCGGAGCCTCAATAAGCCAGCACCACGCGCTGACCAAAGACCCTGACTACCAAGGTGCAATGTACGACGTTCGGCGTCTTCGTAAGCATCTCCGATTCGAGGCCCAGCATGCGGCGGATCGTCGACGAGAACTCAGCGCGCTGCGTGCCGAACTCATCTCGCAAAACACCGTCATCGCCCAGCTGCGCAGCGACCTCACCCGGCTGGAAGCGCACCATGTAGACGGCTACAGTGACGCCCTGATCAGTGCTCCCAGCGACGCTGGCCCAGGTCCCCAATTGAGTCGCCAACAACGGCGCGCTGCCCAGCGTAGTGCTCAAAAGAACAGGCAACAGTCCACCGGCTGATCGCTTGGCCGTATGCGGGGCGGCATCATGCGATTCCTGGCCTGCAACAGGCCCGGGCCTGGTTGACGTTGAGTCCACGGTCAAGTTCCTTCCGCCACCGATAAGGAGAGCCAAAACCGTTGTTCCCAAGCCTGTTTCTTCGCCACCTGCAGTGAAAAGTCAACCGTGTTGGGCTGGAGGCGAAACCCTGCGTCGACGGCACGAGGTTCATGAGAGTGAACGGCGTCTCGTCGGGGACGTACCCGGGTGGTTCGACCGCATCGCTCCCGGATGCCGGACCAAGAGTCGGGGTGTTATGCGGGTGCGCGACAGTCAGGCGGACGCAACCTTATTCGACTTCGTCCGGTTGCATAGCCAGTACAAAATCTGCAGATTGTCGGGCGCAGACAAACCCCCCTTTGACACTGGGACGATGTGGTCCAACTCTAGGAGGAGGTGGGCTCCGCAGCGAGCGATCCTGAGCATTAAGGGCAGGCGTGATTATCACGCGACTTGATGAAGTTGCGCAGCCTAGACGTCATCAGCGAGCGCTGGCCCGCAGCACTTTTCCTCCAGCGGATCTTCTGCGACAAAACGTCGATCAGCGCGTCGATTGTGGGGGTGTTCAAGGTGACGGTCGATCGCTGCGAACTGTTCCCGCCGGCACTGACCTACTCACAAAAGCTACTGGGCGTAATGCCTCCTGATGAATGCGGGTACGCGCTTCCGGAAATAGGAATTCGTCAGGCAAGCCCGTAAATCAGGATGGCGCCGCCGACGATGACAAAAGTTGCAGCTGTAGCAGTGTCTTGCCGCTGTTGAATCCACTGCCTGAAGTGTTCGAGCTTGGAATCGATGCGTGGTCCGACCACGAGATAGGTGATGATGGGCGCAGCCACAGTCGATGTTGCCAGCACGACGTAGTAGGCGAGAGCTGCCGTGGCGCCGACAGTCGACCGCAGGGTGGCGATGGAGGCTTCCGCAGCTACGCTGGCCGCCAACACCTTCGGGTTGATCAGCGCCGGAAACAACCCTATCGCCGCCGACAACAATGGTCCTATGCCGCCGATTTTGCTGTATCGGTCGGGATTGCCGTTCACGTTGCCGCGGCGTCGCCAAGCAAGTATTCCGAGGATGACGAACGCCGCACCGATCGCTGCGACTAACCAATGGACCCACTGGGGGAGGGGCCGGTGAGCGGCGTCATGCAAACCGGGCGTGGTTCGAAACGCCAATGTCGGCACCGCGAGCGCCGTCGCTCTGCCCATGAGGTAGGCCATGCTCGATGCGCGTGGCCGGTCGTTGTGGACGAGTAGCACTAAAGCGATGACGATCGGTATCGGTGATATTGCGACTGATAGAGCAGGTGCAGTCAGTCGGGCCAGGAACGGAGTCAAGTCCATCGAAACGGCAGGGCCTTCCGGATCGAATGCCGGGTTCAAGGAATTCCGCTCCTGACGTGCCGGCTAGCCATGATGCTCGGCCCCTTAATCCGTCAAAGTAGTCAGTTCCCTTTCTATTCGTGCATGTGACTCAGTCTGCCTGTGAGGGAACGCCCTCCCACTCAACGCGCCAGTCGCGTTCTTCGTCTTGCTTGTCGTGGTGCAGCTTCTGCGATGGCTGACTGAGGTGTATGGCGGGGTGGGGCATGGTGAAGAAATCGCCGCTCCCGAGGGCCGATTCGCCGTTGCCTGTGTCGATGTAGCAGTACCCCTCGCCGGAAAGTTGGGTGTGGGTGTCGGTCTTGCCCAGGTGCCGCAGTGCGTTTGCCGCCGCGGCTTTGGCGCCGTTTTTGGCGAAGATCGCGGCTTTGGGCAGCGGTCTGCCGGACGGGGAGGTGATGGCGGTCGTGTCGCCGATCGCGAAGATGCCGGGATGCTTGGTCTCCATGGTCGCTGCGTCGACACTGATCCACTCTGAACCGTCCAAGGCCACGGCGGGTTCGTGCGGGGGCACGAACACCAGTAAGTCGAACGAGATAGTGACGCCGTTCTCGAAGTGAATCTCCTGGTCCTCGGCGTCGAGGCGGGCGACGGTATGTTCACCGAAAAACTCGATGTCATGCTCATTGAGCAGGTCAATCAGTTCGGGCCCGGCGAACGGTCCCGCTGACGGCATCGGGTGCTTTTCGGGGCTGTAGACTGAAATCTGTGTAACGTCACGTGATCCGTTGTCGCGCAGTAGATCTGAGGCGAGAAGCGACCCTTCGTACGGCGCGACGGGGCACCGGTAGGGTTGCGAGGTCACCAGGAAGACCAGCTTTCCGCCGGTGAATGCCTGCAGTGCTAAGTGAGCTTGCGCGGCCGCCTCGGCGCTGTAGTAGTGCACCGCTGAACCAGAGTCGACCGCGTCGCGCAGTCCGGGGATGTTGTCGATGGCGTTGCGCGCGCCCGTCGCGATAATAAGGGCGTCAAAACCAAGCTCGGTCTTGTCGGCGAGTGTCACGGTGCGTGCCGCCGGGTCGATGGCACGAACCGTCCCAGTGACCCGATGGGCTCCGGCTAATGCCGTGGCGCTGGGTGTGATCGGCACGCTGTCGCGATCACGCCACCCACGCATCACCCACGGAAGGGTGAATCCCAGGAAATGCGAGAAGTCTTCATCGACCACCGTGACGGCGAGATCATCGAGGCTGACACCCGATTCAGCGAGTTCTTTGATGACGCTCAGACCACCGATACCGGCGCCGAGAATGAGTAGATCTTTTGTCATGGCCGTTTTCCTTCCGTCTTTCCTGCTCGCCTATTCGGATGCGAGTCCTTAATGGCTGCGCTGCGCCGTCGCGGGGGTGACTGTCACACCACTGCACTGGATCCACCGCCCGTTTGACTGCTGCGACGTGTCGGCCGCATCCCCGCTCAGGTCGTCTCGCCGCAAAAACGGCAGCGTAGGGGGCAACTCACGGCGATGGTCCGTCCCGGACGCTGCTAGTGAGTACGAGGACGGTTGAGTTGGCTGAATTCTGTTGTGCGCACCAACGTGGCAACGGCGTCGAAAACTGCCAGCGTCTCGTCGGCGGCGGGCACGGCGGTGAAGACCGGCCCAAAAACGGTGCGGCCATCGATCGTGACCAGAGGACTGCCGCCGGTGTCCCCGAGCGCGTCCTGGCTGTGCTGATGCGACTCTGCGACTGCAGCATCGAGAGAAGAATCGCCCAACGCGCCCACGCCGACGTGTTGGGCACCGACTACCCGGACAACATGATTGACGAGGTCGTCGTCCACTGCGGCTGACTGATCAAAGTACCGCTGAGCAAATGCGAAGTATGCCTTGCTCGTCACGTCGGAACCAAGCTCGTCGTGTAGCGCGGCCATGAGTCGCCCGACTTGTCGTGAGTCGTTCATGCGAGCCCGCTGAGGTGCGGGCAGTTCTTGGCCCGAATTGAGGATGGCGAGATTCATGAATTGCCAATCAATGTCAAATCCGGCCTTCTCGGCGGCGGCGGTCAGCCAACGAGCCGTATTCCATGAAAACGGACACACCGGGTCCAGCCATAGAGTGACCGTGTTCGTGCTCCGATCGGGTACCTGTGCCTCGGTCAATGTTTGCTCCCTCCTCCGACTACGTAACAACTATCGCGAGACGCCGCGGTTGACTGCGACTCACTGAAAATGCTTGGAATTCAGGCGATCTTGTCTTCAGTATGTCGTCATCTGCTCACAACAAAGTTGCCTTCGGCCCCCTCGGCGGCTAACCAAGATGGCTACTGGATACCATACCCCCTAGTGTATCTACCGTCGGCGATGGGAGCAATATCGCGACTGGCGACCTTGCCGGCGTGGTCCGGCTACCAACTCGCGCGCGGGGAGCCGACTTGCCGAGGGCGTGCTCGAGAGATCTAGGTCGGTCGCTGTTGCCTGGCGCGTTTCAATGTGCCAGCATAGGTGATATACCCCTACCCGTACCTGTACCCTGCATGGAAACATCTGGAAGCGAGGTCGACCCGCGCGTCCTTAAGCGATTGGCCGGGCAGGGGCGTGTGCGGATCGTGCCGGTGCTGTGGGTCGGTGCTGCCTGAGGTGTCAACGCTCCGATTGCCGCGCACCGCGTTGGCGACAAGTGAAGGGAATTGCGCTTCTTGCTGAAATTTCTGAGGAAGCTGTGGGTGCCGCTGATTGTCCTGATTGCGTTGACTATTGGCGGGGTGTCGGTTGATCGGCTGCGCGGAGTTTTTGGCTCGGATGAGATTTTTTCTGCTACTGGCAGCAGCGCCGGACCGCTCGAAGCATCGCATGTCAAACAGGTGATATACGAGGTGTACGGACCTGGTGGAACTGCGGGAAGCATCAGCTATCTGAATAGGGACGCCCAGCCGAAACAGGCGTCCTTCACGGGTTTGCCGTGGTCATTTACGGTCACGACGACAGTGCCTGCGGTGATCGCTAGTTTGGTGGCTCAAGGCGATAGCGACGAAATTGGTTGCCGCATCACTGTCGACGGTGTCGTCAAGGACGAGCAATCTTCGACTGGACACCACGCGCAAACTTCCTGTTTGGTCAAGGCCGCATGAGCACCGACACCGAGGGCCATCCGGCATTCATGCGGTTCGTCCGGGTGTTCGCCGTGCCGATACTTATCGCGTGGCTGCTGCTGACCGTCGCCTTGAATGTGCTTGTGCCGCCAATTGAGTCGGTGGCACGAAACCATGCGGTGACCATGTCGCCCCAAGACGCGCCCGCGATGATCGCCGCGAAACGCATTGGCGCGCAGTTCCACGAGTCGGATTCCGACAGCATCGCCATGATCGTCCTGGAAAGCGATCAACAACTCGGTGAGGCGGCGCATCGGTACTACGACGGACTGGCGAATAGGTTGCGGGCCGACTCCAAGCACGTGCAGCACGTGCAGAACGTGTGGGGAGATCCGCTCACGGCGGCGGGCGTGCAGAGTCGCGACGGCAAAGCGGCGTACGTTCAAGTCAATCTCGCCGGTAACCAGGGCAGCACGTTGGGCAACGAGTCCGTGAAGGCGGTGCGAGAGTTCATCGATGCGTCCCGGCCTCCGAGTGGTCTCAAGGTGTATGTCACTGGTCCAGCAGCGCTCAGTACGGACATGAATGAAGCTGCCGACAAGAGCATGCTGACCATGATGGGTGTGACCGGCGTCGTCATCATGATCATGCTGTTCCTGGCCTATCGCTCAGTCAGCACAGTGCTGTTGATACTGCTCATGGTCGGTTTTGAGATGGGTACGGCCAGAGGGCTCGTCGCGCTCCTGGGCAACTACGATCTGTTGGGGTTTTCGACGTTCGTTGTGGCCATGCTGTCTTCGCTGGCGATCGCGGCGGGAACCGACTACGCCATCTTCCTGATCGGCCGTTATCAGGAGGCCCGCCAGGCCGGGCAGGATCGAGAAGCCGCCTACTACGCGATGTTCCGCGGGACCTGGCATATCATCCTGGGCTCGGGGCTCACGATCGCCGGAGCGACCTTCTGCCTACACCTGGCGCGACTCTCGTACTTCAAAGCACTCGGCATCCCGTCAGCCCTCGGACTGCTCGTTGTCGTCGCGGGAGCGCTCACCGCGGCGCCGGCCGTCGTCGCGGTCGCCGGCCGTTTCGGTTGGCTCGACCCCAAGCGGGCGGTCAAAGTCCGCGGCTGGCGGCGGATCGGGACTGCCACGGTGCGCTGGCCGGCTCCGGTGTTCGCCGCGTCACTGGTCATCGCCGTGGTCGGCATTTTGATCATGCCAAGCATGAAAATCAGCTACAACGACCGCTTCTATATCCCCGATACGCTGCCCTCCAGCGTCGGATATGCAGCCGCAGAGCGCCATTTCAGCGCCGCAACAATGAATCCCGACATCCTGATGGTCGAAAGCGATCACGACATGCGCACCACCGGCGACATGATCATCCTGGACCGCATCGCCAAGGAGGTGTTCCGCGCACCGGGTATCGCCATGGTGCAAAGCATCACCCGACCGCTGGGTGGTCCGGTCCAACACACGTCGATACCGTTCCAGATCAGCGCTCAATCGATTCCTATCCGCGAGAACCTGCAATTCATGCGCGACCGGGCCGCCGACATGCTCACCATGGGAGATGATCTGGGCGCCATGGTCACCTCGATGCAGAAAATCTATGCCGTGATGCGCGAGATGGCCACCACCACCCACCACATGCTTGGCGACATGGGTCAGATGAAAGCCACGCTCGATGAAATCCGGGATCACCTGGCGGATTTCGACGACGTAGCACGACCTTTCCGGAGCTATCTGTACTTCGAACAGCACTGCTTCAACATCCCCGTCTGCTGGGGAGCCCGATCGGTGTTCGACGCGATCGACGGCGTCGACACATTCAGCAGCAACATGAACGCGTTGTTGAAGGACGTGGGGAATATCGATGCGCTCCTGCCGCAGCTGCTGCAGCAATTCCCGCCGATCATCACCGTCGCCCAATCGATGCGGGGCAGTTTGCTCACCATGCACAGCAGCTTCTCCGGCCTCGTCGAGCAGATCTCGCGGATGACCGACACAGCCAGTGCGATGGGCGAAGCGTTCGACTCCGCCCGAAGCGGCGACTACTTTTACCTGCCGCCGGAAGCCTTCACCAACGCCGACTTCCAGCGCGGCCTTCAGCTCTTCCTGTCACCGGACGGCAAAGCGGCGCGCTTCATCATCACCCACGACACCGACCCCGCGACACCGGCCGGAATCGACTCCGTCATCCCCGAACTCGACTCCGCACACCAAGCCGTCAAGGGAACCGCACTCACCGACGCGAAGTTCTACCTCGCTGGCACCGCCGCCATCTACCGAGACATCCAGTCGGGATCCCAATACGACCTACTGATCGTCGGAATCGCCGCCATGACACTTATTTTCATCGTGATGATAATTATCACCCGCGCGCTCGTGGCCTCACTGGTGATCGTCGGCACCGTCCTGTTGTCGCTGGGCGCCGCATTCGGACTGTCGGTCCTGGTCTGGCAACACCTGTTCGGTCTGGAATTGAACTGGATCGCACCAGTATTCGGCATGATCATCCTGCTCGCGGTCGGTTCGGACTACAACCTGCTCCTCGTGTCACGATTCCAAGAAGAAATCGGCGCAGGACTCAAGACCGGCATTATCCGCTCCATGGGGGAGACCGGAGGAGTCGTCACCGCGGCAGGCCTAGTGTTCGCGTTCACCATGATGTCCATGGTCGCCAGCGACCTGCGCTCAATTGGCCAGGCCGGCAGCACCATTGGCCTGGGGTTGCTATTCGACACCCTCATCGTGCGCTCCCTGATGACGCCATCAATCGCAGCCCTACTCGGACGCTGGTTCTGGTGGCCCCAAAGAGTGCGACCACGCCCCGTTAGCCCCTACGCCTCGAGTCGTCAGCGCACCCAGCGCGACTCGCACGCTGCCACTGGCCGCCAAGCCAACCCAGCAGCGACTCAAGCCCACTAAGCGTTGGCAGAGAGTGACTCAGACCGTGCCACCAAAGCGCGCACGCTTCGCCCCATCCCCAGTCGCTGCCGCGCAACAACATACCCCCCCGGGTAGAATGGACCTTCCAGCTAACCCTCGTGGAGGACCCGTGATCGACGACATCGACCGTATGAACGACGTGCTCAGCAGATTGCGGCGCGCTCACGGCCAACTAGGCGGCGTCATCTCCATGATCGAGCAAGGCCGTGACTGTAAAGACGTCGTCACCCAACTCGCCGCGGTGTCGCGTGCGCTCGACCGCGCCGGCTTCAAGATCGTCGCCTCGGGTATGCGGCAATGCATCACCCACAACGAATCAGGGACTCAGCCACCCCTGACCGAAGACGAACTAGAAAAACTCTTCCTCTCGCTGGCGTAAGGCGCTTTGCTAACGGGTCGCCAGGAGCTCGCTGGCTTTCTGGCGCGCCGACAGCCCGTCGTCGAGATTTGGGAACAAATTTGGGAACCAAACACCGCGAAACCACCCCAAATCAGTGTGACACGACGCAACCGACCGAACGCCATACCCCCGCTGAACTGCACAAATGAGACCACCCGAACACCCGAAAATCCCTGACCCGTAGCTCATAACCCAGAGGTCGCAGGTTCGAATCCTGTCCCCGCTACCAACGGAGATGGCCTTCAGGCAGCAGCCTGGGGGCCATTTTCATGTCCGTTGGGAACACTTCCGGGAACATTCGCGTGGCTAAAGACTTACGAGAGCGCGCTGCGCACGGCTTGGCTCGGGAACCGTTGGTGAGTGGGAAAGCCAAGGCGTCGAGTGAAGGTACCTTCGCTGCGCAGACAAGTGTTGTCAGAGGCCGCTGTGAGAATCGGTGCAAACGTTGCTGCTGGTGAGGGCAGAATTGATTCGGGACGCGCGCCATACCGGAGTGACGACTCGTCGGTGATGAAATTAGGGAGGTAGCTGCGATGATGAAGGAGATTGAGCTCCGTCTTGTTGACGCTCCAACCCCGAGCGGGGAGATTCCGGTCAAGGACCTAGCCGCCCTTGCGACTGCCCTGCAGGAATTGACGACTCGAATTAGCCGTGAAGTAGTCAATACGCCTGGCCGCGGCCGCACGAAGCAGTTCACGGAGGAGTTTTCGCAGCTGCGACTCCATGCGATTGAGCCTGGAAGCACCGTGCTCCGATTCAGCAAGGGTCCTACTGACAAACTTGACGTCGACGTGCCTGAACAAGCCGTGGCGGATGACCGTTTGTGGGAAATTGTGCGGGCTATGGGCGAGGATCGTCGCCCCGATTGGGCGACTGACCTGATCGCGAAGAGCGTCGGCAAGTTGGTCAACGCCATTCAAGCAGCGGCACCGACCGTAATCCTCGGTGCGCCTTCACGGCTGGAAGTGCGGATTGCGTCATCGGCGATGCATGTCGAAACTTGGACACCGATGCGTGTCCGTACAGGAACCGACATGACCGCCGCTGGCCGACTCGAGAAGGTCGATCTACGGTCACACGAGTTCCGTCTCCGCGACGACGTCGATAACACCGTCGAACTCAAGCGCGTCGTAAACGACACCGTCGCAGCACAACTCGTTGGCCAATGGGTGGTTGCGCAAGGTACAGGGATACAACATGCGTCTGGCCGGCTTGTCGCTCTCCAGAATGCGCGCGTACTTCCAGCGGACGATCCCGCGGCCGACTACGTCGGTCCCAAAGTCGTTACCCTCGAAGAGATTTTGGCCAGCGCTCCCGGGCCGGACCCGAATGGTGGGCTCGACCTCACCGACGACGAATTTGCGGCATTCCTCGAGGCAGCGCGTTCGTGAGCGAAATCGCGGCGACGGTAGTCGATACCGATGTGTTCAGTCTGATTACCTTCGCGACGCTAGCCGTGATCCGCGCGTCCCTGGCTGGGGCGAATACCTGACGGGGCGGCGCGTACTCATGTCCTTCCAGACCAGGGCTGAGGTGCTTGCCGGTGCGCGAAGCGCCCGCTGGGGCGAGCGGCGGATGGCAACGACGATTGATCGCGGATTTGATCGACACAGAGAACTGGTCGGCTTCGGGTACAGATCCTCAAGGGCGACGCCTACGAGGCGCTGCTGTCCAAGGGCGCATCAGACAAATCAGGCTACGACAGCCGGCATGCTGTCCCATCCGCGCACAGTAGACGTGCGCGATCGCCGCGCTTGGGCCATATCCACATCCCATTCGGGCCAACGTTTGAGCACCTCTTCGAGCGCCACGCGGCCCTCTAGGCGAGCCAATGGAGAACCTACGCAGAAGTGCGCCCCGCGCCCAAAAGTCAG